>CAYSGY010000234.1:0-8515 GCA_964430315.1 uncultured Planctomycetaceae bacterium | reverse complement strand
ACACACGTGGTGGGACATGGTCGATGCCTACCACCTCTACCTGTCGCGGTGCCAGTTCCTGCTGCGTCAGGGCCTGCCGGTGGCCGATGTCTGCTACCTGGCGGCCGAGGGGGCCCCGCACGTGTTTCGTCCACCCTCGTCGGCCACGCGAGGCAACCCGCCGGACCGCCTCGGCTACAACTTCGACGGCTGCTCGCCCGAGACGCTTCTTGCACGGGCGTCGGCGAAGGACGGACGTCTGGTGTTTCCCGACGGTATGAGCTACCGCGTCCTCGTGCTCCCCGAGCGCCAGACCGTGACGCCGGCCCTTCTGGCCAAGGTGAAGGAGCTTGTCGCCGGGGGCGTGACTGCCATCGGCCCGCGGCCCGTCAAGTCGCCGGGACTGAGCGACTATCCGAAGTGCGACAAGGAAGTGAAGCGTCTTGCCGGCGAGCTTTGGGGGGATTGCGACGGCACGTCGGTCCGGCAACACGTTTTCGGCAAAGGCCGCGTCGTGTGGCATGCCGGACCGCCGCCTCAACCCGTTCAACCGCCGCGGAAACCTCTGGCCGATGCAAAGTGGATCTGGCGCGGCGAGGACGGTCCCTTCGGGCGCGCGCCGGTCGGCAAGCGGGTGTTCCGCCGGAGCGTTACGCTGGACGAGCGCAGCCGCATCGCCTCGGCCCACGCCTACCTGACGGCCGACAACGCCTTCGAGTTGTCGGTCAACGGCCGCCCCGCGGGCAGCGGCGACAACTTCCACCGGGTCGAGGCGATCGACGTGACCTCCCTGGTGAAGCCGGGCACGAACGAGTTGCGCGTCGTCGCGGAGAACGGGGGCGACGGGCCGAACCCCGCGGGTCTCATTGGCGCGCTGGTCGTCACGTTCGCCGACGGCCGCGTGTTGGAAGTCCGCACCGATCGGCGGTGGCAGAGCGCGGCTGCCGCGGAGGGTGCGGCTTGGAGCCCCGCCGCCGAACTCGGCTCCATGGGCATGGCGCCCTGGAACCTCGACGGGACGCTTCCCGCGCCGGAGCCGGAACAATACGGCGACTTCGCGGTCGTCGCCGACGTGCTCCGGGGGATGGGCGTGCCGCCGGATTTCGAGTCCGACGTCCCACTCCGGTACCTCCACCGGCGCGACGGCACCGCCGACCTCTACTTCGTGGCCAACGGGCAGCCGTCGGCGGTGACGGCGGACTGCACCTTCCGCGTCATGGGCAAGACGCCTGAACTCTGGGACCCGATCCGCGGCCGACGACGGCCGGCCCGCGCCTTCCGGCAGAAGGACGGGCGCACCACCGTGCCGCTGGAATTCGAGCCCAACGGGTCGCTCTTTGTGGTCTTCCGCGAGCCGTGCGCGGTCACGGAGTCGCGAGGCCGGAATTTCCCGAAGTTCGAGGCGATCGGGAATGTGGCCGGACCTTGGACGGTCCATTTCGATCCGAAATGGGGCGGACCGGCGTCCGTCGTCTTCGAGTCGTTGGTCGATTGGGCCAAGCGGCCCGAAGACGGGATCAAGTATTACTCGGGCACGGCGGTCTATACCGCGAAGCTGAAGGTCCCGGCCGGCGCGCCTTCCGCGGGCCGGCGGACTTGGCTCGATCTGGGAGACGTGCAGGTGATGGCGCGGGCGAAACTCAACGGCCGCGACCTGGGCGTCGTGTGGAAGGCCCCGTTCCGCGTCGACATCACCGAGGCCGCGAAGCCCGGCGAGAATGCCCTGGAGGTCCACGTGGCGAACCGCTGGCCCAACCGCCTGATCGGCGACCAACGGCTCCCTGCCGCAAAGCGCTATGCCTGGACCACGTGGAGCCCGTTCAAAGCCGATTCTCCGCTTCTCCCGTCGGGCCTGCTCGGCCCGGTGAGGCTGGTCGTCAGCGAGGCGGTGGATCCGGAGCCGTCCGGGGGTCGCGCGAAAACGCCTTGAAGTACTCCTCCCGGAACTGGTGGCCTGCCTGCACGCTCAGGATGCAGCGGTCCCAGTCGAGATTGGGACGCGGGCCAATTTGCCGTGGCGGCAAGGCCCGCCCGGCCAGCGAGCCGGCCAGTCTCTGGAAATCGCGTGCCCACGCCTTGGGGCTGCCGTCGGCGGTGAACAGGCCGGTCCGTTGGCTCACGTCCCCGGCTTCGGGCTGATCGTAGAATCCCCAGTTGAGCCAGCCGGTCGCAAGACCTTGGGACGTGCGGATCGCCTCGCAGCACCAGTGCGACTGCTGCTGCTCGGTCGCCGCAGGGTGCCGGCCCTGGTCGATTGTCAGCTTGCCGCCCCCGTACCAGCCAAACTCCGCAACGACCACCGGCTTGCCCGGCGCGGCCACTTCCCGAACGACGCTCTCCAGGTAGGCCAGGTTCCGCAACTCGGCCTGCTTGTCGGTATACTCGAAAAAGCCCGACGCCAGCGGATAGAAGTGCACTTCCAGGAAGTCGAGGAACTTCACCTGGCGCTCGGGGCGAAAGCCGGCGTAGTGCCGCACTCCCGGCAAGAGGGCGGGCACGCTCCATTGGATCATTCCAACCGTCGCCAGGGCCTCGGGATCCGCAGCCTTGACGGCCTTTGCCTGACGCCGCGTCCAGTCGTCGGCCAGGCCCTCGCGGAACCGCTGGAAGTCGAGCAACTGCGGATCGCCCGGGGCGTCTTTGTCCGCCGGAGGAGGCTGCTTTCCCCAACGAATCGCCTCGGGCGGACATCGCCAGGCCGCCGCTTGCTTGTCGCTGGTGCCGAAGCGGGCTTCGAGCCAGGCGTTCCACTTGGCCTGCACCGCCGGCGTGTCCCAAGGAACCGTAGGTTCGTTCAGGAGGTCATAGGCGAAAATGACCGACCGGCCGCGATAGCGGCGGGCAAACTCGCTCCAGAAGGTCTCCAGGGCCGCCAGGACCCGCTCGTCGGCGATCCGATCCCCTCGGGCCCAGGCGGGCAAGCCTTCCCAATGGTCCGGACCGGTGGGATGAACGTAGATGCCGGCCGCCTCCGCCGCACTGAGGAACTGGTCGAACTTGGCGAGCCCCTCGGGGGAAAGCGCGTCGGGCTCGTTGAAGAAGGACCCATAGGTCAGGAATACCCGAACACAGTTGACGCCCCATTGCTTCATCCGAACGAAATCCTGGCGCGTGGCCTCGGGATCGAACTTCTTCCAGACCTGAGGCGCCCAACCGGTGCCGGGCCGGTAGTAGGTCACGCCCAGCGGGACAAAGGGCTTTCCCTCCGCAGTGACGAACGTCCGCCCGTCGGCCGCAATCCGAATTCTCGGGAGAGACGCGTTCCGAGGGCCCTCTTTGCCGACGGACGGCGAGGAGAGGCACAAGCCAATCCCCGAACCCAACACCAATAAAGCCCAGAGAGAGAGCCGTTGGGCAAGGAATTCCGCGATCGCTGCTTTCCGAAACATGATGGACTGTCTCCTGGGGCCCGCCGCATGGTAGTTGCCGCTCGTCGAGGTTTCAAGTAGGATTGGCAATCCAAACCCTTCTGTGGAGGAGGCAGACATGCTCGATCGACGCGCGTTCTTAGGACGTTCCTTGGTGCTGGCCGGCGGCATCGGTGGGCTGGGCCGGGCGAAGGCCGCGCCCGTCGGCGGGGCTCCTTCCTGCTCTCCGGCGTCTCACCCCTGGCAGAAGCAGGGAATCGTCTTCGGTAGCGAGATCGAAGGCGGCGTGCAGAACTTCACCTGCGCCGCGGAGCCGCTCCCTTCCGACCGCTGGCGTCTTTGGTATACGACCATGGGCACCGATCGCACGATCGGCTTCGCCGAAGGGCGGCCGGGGGAGGGCTTCCAGCGGCACGAGGCCGTCTTGAGCGCCGGCGAGCCGGCCGACTCGCCGTTCTCGCTCGGCAACCTGCCCGAGGCATGGCGCCCCGTGCAACCCGTCCACCTGCACCTGAAAAGCGGCCGGCACCGGATCTACTTCTGGGCCCATGGTCCCAAAGTGGTTCGCTACCTGGCGGCCGAGAGTGACGACGGCCGTCGCTATCGGGTCCTCGATCCGTTGCGTCCTTGCCTCTACCATCCGGCCGATCGCGCGGTCGACGGCAAGACCGCGGCCGAAGTGGGCCTCAAGCGGATGGCCGGCAAGAAGGCCGCCCCGGTGCAAGGCGAGCCGTTGGCTACGCCGGGGCTCGTATCGAATGACGCCACGAACGTCTACCAGCTTGCCGACGGGACCTTCGAGATGTACTCGGTCGGCCTGGTCGAGGTGGCCAAGAACGAGCCCGGCTACGTGGCCCACGACAACGCCGCCGGCTGGATCCGCGTGATCGACCGTTACGCCAGTGCCGACGGTCTGCATTGGACGCAGCGCCGGCGGGTCATTACGCCGGGCGCCGGCGATCCCGACGACCTTCAGTTCTACTATCTCTCGGTAACTCACACGCCGCGGGGCCGGTTGGGCATGCTCGGCCACTATCGGGTCGAGGCCCAGACGATGGACCTCGAAGCGTGCTTTTCGTCCGACGGCGTCCATTGGGATCGGCCGGCCCGGCAGGCCTGGATCCCGCGGGGCAAGCCGCCCGAGCCCGACTGCTACGGCATCTACGCCCCGCACGCGCTGGTCGAACGAGGCGGCCAATGGCATCTCTTCTATACTGCGGTGAACGAGGCCCACAACCACAAACACGCCTACGGAAAGCCGCAACGGGTCGTGATGCACGCGACCTGCTCCGATCCGTTGGCGGGACGCCCGGCGTAGACGCCTGTCACGTGATCCCGTTGTGCCGGTGGCAGCCGCTGCCGGTTCAGCGGTCCTTCCCGGCGGATCGCACGGCCCATAGCCAGCCGGCGGAGGTGGCGACGTAGAGCGTGCCGTTGGCCGCCACGGGCGAGGCGTCGACCTTGGCGCCGAGGCTGATGCGGCTGAGGACCTTCAACTCCTTGCCGGCGGCGAGGACCCACAGCCCCTTGGAGGTGGGCATGTAGACCTTTCCGTCGGCCGCCAGGGTCGAACCCCAGACCTCGCAGCGGGCTTCGTGGATCCAGTGGAGCTTTCCTGTCCGGGCATCCAGGCAGTGGAGACGGCCCGCCACGTCGGAGAGATAGAGGAGGCCGTCGGAAATCGAGACGGTCGACAGGGTCCGATCGAGCCCCTGGTAGGTCCAGAGCTTGCCGGTCGTCGTGACGTCGCCCGTCTTGGTGGCGTCGATGCAGTGGAGGGCGCCCCGGCCGCGCCCGTGCGCCGGATCGCGGCCGATCGCCACATAGACGCGGTTGTCGAAGAAGACGGGCGTGGCGATGATCTCGCTCTCGCCGACGAACGTCCCGTCGTTCTTATTTAGCGCGCCTCGATTCCGCCGGTCGCCGAGGCAGTAGTGGGTCACCTCGTCGAGGTCGCCGGTGGCCTTGTACTCCGGCGGAATGCAGTCGCAGGACCAGACGGTCTTCAGCCGGACCGGCTTCTCGGGCACCGACGTGAGGGCCTCGAAGGCATAGCAGACGCCGTCGCCGCCGCCGTAGAACGCCAGCTTCCGGTTCCCCACCTCGCCCATCGAAACCGAGGACCATTGTCCGTGGAGAAGGTGCTTGGCGATGGGCGCGTCGTCGACGGCCACGAGGCGGCCGGTCTTCTTGTCGAGCACGATCACGTTGGGGGCGTTCGGGGCCGGCAGCTTGCGGTTCTTCTCCCGTTCCGGGTGTTGAAACGTGTTGCGGTCTACGCCGTTCGACGTGGGGACGTAGAGGAGGTCGCCGTCGAGGAGCGGCGAGCCGTTGGCGGCGTCGCAGGGGAAGACGCCCAGTTCCTTCCACGTGTCGTAAGTCCAAACGACCCGCGCGTTGCCGGTCTCAGGGCCGGGAGGGCCTGGCTGGCCGTGGACGTCGAGGCACACGACGTCGAAGCGGTTCGAGACGAAGTAGAGGCGGTCGCCCTCGACAAAGGCTGAGGAGCAGACGCCGATCTGCTGCGGGATCACGCTGATGCCGATCGCGAAGCCGTCGATCTCCTTGGGAATGGCCCGGGGTGGCGCCTGCCATTTCCAGAGGAGCCTGCCGGTGGCCTCGTCGAGGCAGACGAAGACCCCGTTGCGTGACTCAAGCCCCCCGACGAAGACCCTGCCGTCGGCGATCGAAGGCGTGGAGTAGAAGGCGTCGCACACCTTCACTCCCCATCGCACGTTCCTGGCGGTGGCCAGATCGATCGTCCGCTTCTGGCTCTGCTTCTCTCCGGGGACGAACGAGTCGGGCAGTCCCTTCTCGGCCGAGACCATATTCTTCGAGTGGGAACCGCACCATTGGGACCAGTCGCCGGCCCGGGCGTCGTCGGCCCCGGCCACAAGAACCCCGACGGCGGCGAGCAGCAGGCAGGTTGTCCGACGCATGTTCCATCTCCCGGGCCGATGGGATCGGGTGTCCGCTGCCCATGATACCCTTCCAAGGGCCGGGCCGGGAGGTGCCTTCCAGAGACTCGTGGGGCGCGACCACGTAGGATGCTACAGGCCGAGCATCGCCTTCAACTGTCCTTTGCTTGCGGCGCCAAGGTGATCGCCCGTGACCTTCCCTCCCCTGAAGACCAGGAGCCGGGGAATGGGACCGACTTCATAGCGAGCCGCTAGCTTGGGGTCGCGATCCACGTTGACCTTGACGACCCTGACGCCGGGGGTCTCGCGGGCGACTTCTTCGAGCACCGGTTCCAGCGCCTGACAGGGCGCACACCAATCGGCGTAGAATTCCACCAGAACGGGATTCGGGGAGGCAAGAACCTGTTGGCCGAACGTGGCCTCGGTGGCGTGCTCGACCCGCGCTGCGACTTGCGCATCGCGGTACGACCACGGCTCGAAGCCGGACCCGGGGCCGGATCGCGACCCGCCGGTCGGCGCCGGAGTGACCAGCCAGCCGAGCGCCGCTCCCATAAGGCCGAGCAGCACCAACAGGGCCAGAGTCTTCCAAGGCTTGGTGGGTTTGGGGTCCATGACCTTCTCGCCCGAGGTTCCCGGCCTGCACCTGCATGCTGCCTTAGGCAATCGTAGAACGGCCCATCCCGGCCGTCAACCGACTTGACGATCGAGCCGGCTCCAATGGCCTTGCGGGAGGGAGGGCGAGGCTTCTGCCGAGCCGTGATGCACTGGCAAAGGCGTGCATCCGTCGCAGGCTCGGCGGGAGCCTCACCCTCCCAGGACTGTGGAAAACCCATGGAGAAAGCGTCTCCGCCTCTCGGACGCCGTAGACCGCCGTGGGAGGCCGGGCTAGGATGGGCAGTACCGGCGACGCCGTTCGGCCGTTTCGGAGGCTCACCCCGGCGTGGGGACGACAAGATGGGCCACGGCCGGCGATTCCGGTCCCTTGTCCGGCAGAGTCGTGCGAATGCTTGCCGCGAATCCGCTTCTCCCTCAGTCGACTCCTCCCTCGGTCCACGTGACGCAAGGCGGCGGACCTTACGCCAACACGCGGCAGGCGCTGGGGCGCGTCGATCTGGGGCCGGTGCGAGGGAAGCGGGTATTGCTCAAGCCGAACATGGGCCGGGTGGCGGCCGCAGGATCGGGGATCGTGACGCACCCGGAGGTCGTGGCCGCGGCCATCGACGCCTTCCGGGAAGCGGGCGCCGAGGTCTCCGTGGGCGAGAGTCCCATCGTGGGCGTCGACGTCGAGGACGCCTTCGCCGCCTCCGGTCTGACTCCCCTGGCCGCCGAGCGCCGGTGCCCCTTGGTCAATATGGATCGCCGGCCGTTCGTCGAGGTCCCGGTGCCGGAAGGGCGGGTCGTGCGTTCGCTCCGCGTCTGCCCCGAAGTGCTGGAGTCCGACTTCGTCGTGTCAATTCCCGTGATGAAGATGCACATGCACACGGGCGCCACGCTGTCGGTGAAGAACATGAAGGGCTGCCTCTGGCGGCGGAGCAAGGTGGAACTGCACATGCTCCCGCCGCTGCCGGAAGGCGGGCAGAAGTCGCTCGACGTGGCCATCGCCGACATGGCGTCCGTGCTCCGTCCCCACCTGGCCCTCGTCGACGGCACCGTGGGAATGGAGGGGCTCGGCCCGAGCGCCGGCGTGCCCAAGCCGCTCGACGCCGTCGTGGTCAGCGTCGATGCCTTCGCGGCCGACGCCGTGGCCTGCCAACTCATGGGGACCGACGCGGCCAGCATCCCGCATCTCCGCCTGGGCGCCCAGCGCGGCTACGGAGTGATCGACCTCGCAAGCCTGAGCGTCACTCCCGGCCACTGGCGCGAGTTCGCCTCGCCGTTTGCCCGGCCGCCGGAGAACCTCGCGATCGAGTTCCCGAACATCACCGTCCTCGACCGGAGCTCGTGCAGTGCGTGCCAATCGACGCTGCTCCTCTTCCTGAACCGCTACAAAGAGCAGATCTTCGACTACTTCCCGTCGCAGACGAGAATCCACATTGCCATCGGCAAGGGCCACGCCGACGTGCCTGACCACACGCTGCTGATCGGCAACTGCACCTCGTGCCACCGCGAAAAGGGCATCTTCGTGCCGGGCTGCCCGCCGGTCGGCAGCCAGATCCTCGCAGCCCTCTCCAACAGACCTTCCTCCGACGGTGCGAACTGGGAAGGTGAAAGGCCGGTTGAAGGGGAAGGGTGAGTGGGTGTCCGGTCTTG
>CAYSGY010000233.1:0-8515 GCA_964430315.1 uncultured Planctomycetaceae bacterium | reverse complement strand
TGTCGTGGTCCGGCCCAAGGCGAGCGACGCGATCCTCGCCAACCCCGGGATCGGCTGGGAGACGTTTCATCGGCCCGCCAAGCAGGATCGAAGCCTTCCCACTTGGATCCCCTCGACGCTCCATTACGCCCGATGGGGATGGGGAGTCCTGGAACCGGAGCCCGGGAAGATCGACTGCGATTTCCTTGACCGGGAACTCCGGCAGAGCCGCGAGTCGGGCCAGCAGTACGCCTTCCGCGTGATGTGCTGTTCCACGTCGCGAGGGCAGCCCTATCATCCCGCGTGGCTGAAGACGGTCGGCGCCAAGGAACTTCAGGCCGAGTACGGCAAGGAGGCACCCTTCCCCATTCCCGACATGGACGACCCCGTGGTCCTCGAAAAACACCTCGACTTCATCCGCCGGCTCGGCGCGCGGTACGACGGCCATCCCGACATCGACCATATCGACCTGGGCTCCATCGGCTGGTGGGGCGAGTGGCACTTGAGCGGATCGAAAAGCGCGAAGCTCCCAACCCTGGAGAACCGAAAGCGAGTGGTCGATGCCTACCTCGCCGCGTTTCCGAAGACTCCGATCGTGATGCTCATCGGCGGCAGGGAGTGCCTCACCTACGCAGCCCAACACGGCGCGGGCTGGCGGGCCGATTGCCTCGGCGATATGGGCGGGTTCTCCAGGCAGTGGTGCCACATGCGGAAAGGATACCCGGGGTGGATCCGAGAGTCGCACCTCCAGGATGTCTGGAAGACCGCGCCGGTCGCTTGGGAGACGTGCTGGGACATGCGCAAGTGGGTCGGGGAGGGCTGGTCGCTCCGCTACATCTTCAACTATGCCCTGGCAATGCACGGCTCCTGCATCAACAACAAGTCGGCCCCGTTGCCTGAGGGCGACGACGTGCGGCCCGAGCTGGAGCGGTTCCTTCGCCGGCTCGGCTACCGGCTCGTACTCAGCGAGGTCCGCTATCCGGCGTCGGTCGGGCCGTCAGGCAAGCTGGATCTTGCGATGAAATGGCGGAACTGCGGTTCTGCTCCCTGCTACCGGCCCTATCGCCTCGCCTACCGGCTCATCGGTGACGACGGGGCGGCCGAGGTGCTGCCCGGCAACGTGACCGTGAACCGCTGGCTGCCCGGAAGCGTAGACGTGCTCACGGACGACTTCTTGAAGTCGCCGCCCGACTTGCCGCCCGGCCCCGTCTACTCGGTGTCCGACACGGTCGCCCTTTCCGGCAAGCTCAAGCCCGGCGTCTACGCCCTCTCGCTGGCCGTCGTGAACGATAGGGGCGATCCCGTGGTGAAGCTTGGGATTCAGGGCCGCTCGGAAGACGGCTGGTATCCACTTGGCAAGCTGAGCGTGGGCAAGTAGCGATTGCGGTCGGTTTGGAAACCCTAGAGAACTCGACCGCTCCCCAAGCCCACGGGTTGCAACCCGTGGGCTTCTGGGAGGAACAAGTGGTCGCGTTGTCGCGTTGCCGGGATGTAGTAGTGGATTGTCGGTGGCTTACCGTCGTGCGTCGTCTGCTTTCCTTGACGCCCTCCGGAACCGTGAGTAGACTGGACCGCGATTGGAACTCTCCGTCGGTTCTCGACCCCGTGAGGACGTGTTCATGTCGATGCCAGAGATCCCCGAGCGATTCAACGCCGCAGCCGCGATCGTCGACGCCCAGGTTGCCGGCGGGCGAGGGACCAGGCCGGCGATCGTTTGTGGATCGAGGACGGTCACGTACCGCGAGCTTTGCGAAGGGATCAATCGGTTCGGCAACGCCCTTCGAGGACTTGGGGTCCGCATGGAGGAGCGGGTCATGGTCCTCCTGCCCGACAGCCCGCAATGCGCTTTCGCCTTCTTCGGCGCCATGAAGATCGGCGCGGTCGCCATCCCGATCAATACGCTCTTGCAGCCGAAGGACTACGAGTATCTGTTGAACGACAGCCGGGCCCGGGTACTCGTCGTCAGCCTTGCGCACCTGCCGGCCGTTGCCGAGATCCGCGCGGGGCTTAGGCACCTGGAGCACGTGGTGCTCGTCGACGGGGAGGCTGAGGGCTGCCTCTCGTGGGAGAAGCTCCTACAAGAGGCCTCGCCCGTCCTGGAGCCGGCCGATACGAGCAAGGACGACGCCGCCTTCTGGCTTTACAGTTCGGGCACCACGGGCTTCCCCAAGGGCTCGATCCACCTGCACCACGACATGATCGCGGCGGCCGATCTCTACGCCAAGCAGATCCTCGGCCTGAACGAATCCGACGTCTCGTTCTCCGTGGCGAAGCTCTTCTTCGCCTACGGGTTGGGCAACGGGCTTTACTTCCCGTTGCGGACCGGGGGAACGACGGTGCTCCTCTCCGGCCGCCCGCTGCCCGAGAAGGTGTTCGAGGTGATCGACCACTGCGGCGTGACCGTGTTCTACAGCGTGCCCACCAGCTACGCGGCGCTGCTGCACATGGCGGAGAAGACGGGTCGGACGAGCCTGGGGAAAGTGCGCCTCTGCGTGTCGGCCGGAGAGCCTCTGCCGAAGCCGATCTACGAGCAGTGGCGGGCCCGCTTCGGCATCGAGATCCTCGACGGCATCGGCTCCACCGAGATCCTCCACATCTATATCTCGAATCGTCCCGGCGAGTCGCGGCCGGGCACGACGGGGCAGATCGTGCCGGGCTACGAGGCGAAGATCGTCGACGACCAGGGCCAGGCCGTGCCCGTCGGCGAGATCGGCACCCTCTTGGTCAAAGGCGAGAGCATCGCCGCCGGATACTGGAACAAGCACGAGTACACCAAGGAGACGTTCCGCGGCGAGTGGATCAACACGCACGACAAGTACCGTCTCGACTCCGAGGGGTTCTTCTGGTACGCGGGCCGGACCGACGACATGATGAAGGTGAGCGGGCAGGCGGTCTGGCCGTCCGACGTGGAGAGCATCCTCAAAGAGCACCCCTCCGTCCTCGAGAGCGGCGTGGTCGGGATGACCGATGAGAACGGCCTGGTCAAGCCCTGTGCGTTCGTGGTGCTCAAGGACGGCATCGAGCCCTCGCCGATCCTGGAACACGAACTCCAGGAGTTCGTCAAGCACCGGACCGCCCCGCACAAGTATCCGCGGCGGGTCGTCTTCACCGACGCCCTGCCCAAGACCGCCACCGGCAAGATCCAACGCTACAAGCTCAGTGAAGTGGCCGCCGTCCTGGTCCGTCTCCACCCGCAACAACATTGACCGGCCCGGATCGACCTGCCCCACGACGGGGCGGACTACGGACTAGGGACACGGCGGGCAGCGGTAGAACTGCCGGTCCAACGGCCGGCAGAGATCGGGCCACGGCTTCTTGCAGTACGTGTCGCACCCGCACCCGACTTTCACGCACGGAACGCAAGGAAGCGGCTTCTTGCCGTAGGTGTCGCACCCGCACCCCAGCTTCACGCAGGGGCCACAGGGAAGCGGCTTCTTACAGTAGACATCCGGGCAGCAGCACGGCGCCGTATCGCAGCGCACACACGGCTGCCCACTTCCCGACGCCCTGGGAGCCGCCTCCCCGGCCAACGCCGCGCCGATCCAACCCACGGCCAGAACCGCCGCCAAGAGAACCGATCGAGGCATGGTCTCGTCGTCCTTTCGTTACAGACCACAAATCCGTTCCTTCTGTACTATTCGGACATCTTCACCGCGACCGGCAACTCGGGCGACCGACCTCGGCACAAACCGCGCATCTTGCCGAGCTTCGCACCAAGATGTGAAGATCAAGCCAGCACGGTATTCGCCCGGAAGAACCCGGCCACGGCCGACTTCGGCGTTTCGCCACGGGCGACGGACAGCACCAGTTCTGCGTATGCGGCCTGATCGGCGGTCAAACGTGCGCCGTTCAGGGCGAGGAAGACGTAGGCGGCCACGGCGCCCACCCGTTTGCTTCCGTCGACGAACGGATGGTCTTGTACGAGGTGAAAGAGGTAGGCTGCGGCCATTTCCGAGAGGTCCGCGTGAAGGAACCGACCGCCGAAGGCAGCGGCGGGCACCGCAGTCGCCGATTGCAGCAAGCCCCAGTCGCGCACGCCTTCCGATCCGCCGTAGCGCGCGATCTGGTCCTCGTGGATGGCGAGGATCTCGTCCAGCGCGAGGAAGTCGGACTGCACGGGGTCACTCCGCCAGTCGCTTCAGGGCCTTGCCGTACTGCTTGTTGCAGGCCGCCAGGGCCTGCCGGAATCGCTTCTGCCGCCGCTTGTCGTGCGCCGGAACGATGACGAGCACCCGGCCGTCCGTCGAGATGTTCAGATCGGTCTGCTCGTCGATCCCCAGGAGTTCCAGCACGGGACGGTCGATCACCAGGGCCAGGCTGTTGCCGTGCCTGCTCAGCTTCTTGGTCATCATGGCGTGATCCTCGCTCTCTCGGCGTTGGTATACCATTGTAGCACCCATTGTACACCACGGCAAGAGCGGCCCGCCGCCGGATCACCGACGATCCTGCCCGTCGACGGTGAGGGACTGCACCACGGAGCCGTCGGGGGCCAGGCGGTGGATGACGATCCGGCCCGGGCCTTGGGCCATCGGGCCTCCCCGCGACGGTTCGTCGCCGGGCAGCATCACGGTAACACGGCCCTCGGAGAGCGTGGCCCGGAGCACGTATCCGCCGGCAGACGCTTGCAGGAGGGCCCCGCGGGGCACTTCCTGGCCGGCCCGGTGCGGACGCAGCAAGGTGACGAATTGCACGGATCGGGCCTTCTGGGGCGTCGCGGCCGCGAAATGCCACTCGCGGACCTTGACGTTCGGACGCGGCTCCGGGACGTAGCGGTTGGTCTGAGTCAGTTTGAGCTTCTCGGGCGCGAGCAAGGAGATCGCGCACGCGGCGTCGCCGGAGCGGACCTCGAGGTTCCGCTGGTCCTTCACCGCGAACTCGGTCGGGGCGTGCAGCCAGTACTCGAAGCTCGCGTCGCGCCGGGCCGCGATCCGGTCGTAGACGATCACCAGGTCCGGCTTGATGAAGAGGATGGCCCGGGTGAATCGTTCCAGGATCCCGCCCGCCCCCGGGTCGTTGGGATCCAGCGGCGGGTAGGCGTCGGCCGCTTCGCCGACCACCGCGTCGACCGTCGGCGTGGTGTGGAAGGCCACGATCCGCCCCTTCGACGAGGCCGAGTGCGGTACCTGTCCCTGACCGTCGACCGTGATGCTGTTGACGGACCGCGTGTTCCACATCCAGAGCCGGTGGTGCTCGCTGCCGTGGACGTCGCGCCGGCCGCTGGAGACCAACAGGGGCTCGCCGTAGGCCGAGAGTTGGAAGGCGTTGTTCGCGTCGTAGCCGTGCGACTGGGTGCCCATCGGGCTCGACTTGAAGGCCACCTGCACGCCTTCGCGGGCGTCGGTGAGCGTGCTGTTGAGGAAGGCCTGGCCCGTGCCGCGGAAGACCCGCGACGTCGGGAGATCGTCGGGCGGTTTGGCCGTCACCTTCGGTTGCGAGCCGCGCACGAAGCCGATGTAGCCGCCGGTTTCCGCGGGCCCGCCCATCTGCTCGACGTACCACTGCCAATGCCCGTTACGGGCCTGGGCGGCCAGGGCCGAGACGAGCGGCACGTTCTGCTCGGCCCGGCGGTCGGCCGCCAGGTCGCCGAACCCGCCGTTCCGTTTGTGAGGCGGCATGAGATACATCGCATAGTATCCGGCCTTTGAGAAATAGGACTTGTCGTAGGCGTGGATGCCCATGGCCGAACGCATGATGTCGGCCCACCACGTGAACCGGTCGATGTAGCTGCTCCAGTAGCTGGAGCCTTCGTGCCAGCCGCCGTCGTCGTCGCACCAGACCGGGTAGACGCAGGCGAAGTAGTTCATGACGAACCAGGTCCACTCGTCGGCCCCCTCGATCTCGCCGAGAAAGGCCACGCCCACCTCGCCCAAGAAGTGCCACGCCCGGTTGGCATGGCTCTCGTAGGGACGCCAGAACATGCGGGGGCAGAGATGTTTGAACATCTCCTCGCCACGGGCCTTCATCACCTTGCGGCAGATCGCCCGTTCGTCGTCGCTCAGCAAGTCGTAGACGAACGAGTAGGTACGGGAGAACCGCGAGGCATAGGGCATGCCCGCCTCGTCGTTGTAGCGGTAGCCGGTCGCGCCGTGCGGGTCCCACTTGGCGCACTCCATGAGGATCCGCTTGGCCGCCGCGCCGCACTCCTCGTTGCCGGTCAAGAGACGGGTGAAGGCCAACGTGGCCGCCCCGTCCAAAGCGTTGAGCGTGTAGACGCGGTTCCCCCACCAGGTCTTTTTCCAAGCGTCGCTCAACCGGACGGTGCCCTCGGGATACTTGGGCGGCTCCTCCGTGGGCGGCGGGCGCTTCATCAGCTTGACGCATTGGGCCTCCAGTCCCTTGAGCCGGTCTTGCATCGCCCCTTGGGCAAGCTCCCGCAAGCGCGGCAGATCCTCCGGACGCACAAAGAGCCGCGGATGCCCCTTCGGGATGCGTGCCAGCAATTCTTCGCGTTGCGGCAGCGGCATGGCGACGGCGCCGTCGGCGATCTGGAACGTCCGGACCTGGCTCCACTCCGTCTTCCTGCCCGACGTATCGGTCCCGCGATAGCGCCACGCATACTCCCCGGCCGGCAGGACCTTGGTTGGGCAATGGGCGTTCCACGCGATCCCTTCGGCCCGGTACGCGATCGCCGCCTCGGAACACTCGCCCCCGCGGCAGCATTGGACTTCCCAACTCACGATCCCCTTCTGCGGGCGCCATACCAGCGCCGGAGGACTCACTGCCGAGACGCTCCCGGCCGCCGGCCGATAGCCCCACTCGCCGTCCTTCGCCGCACTCTCGTCCAACGCCGGTGCTGCTGCCATGGCTTCACCCGCAAGTGCCAGTACGATCAGAAACGTGGCCCGACCCATCGTTCGCCCTCTCCAGCCGTTCTTTCAGACCTCGCGGCCCGTTCCGCAATTCGGAAACGCCAGCGATTTAAGATAGCGGCAAGCTCCCGGCGCCGCAACGCGCGAAAGAGATGGGGTGTGGCAAGCTCTCTTGACAATCCGCGCAGGAAGGCCTCATAGAAGGTTCCGCCTGCCGGGCGGGACCTTGAGCGACGGCAGACGTTTCCTGGCGCCCAGGTCCCGCCCGGCAGGCGGGACCTACCGCCAGGGAATCTTGCCGCGACGAGAAGAAGACGTCACGGAATCACGCAATCCCGGATCCGGATCAAGCGCGGCTTCGGCGGCTGGACGGATTGATCGTAGTAGGCGGCGGTGCCGGCGGTCACGGTGGGCTCCTTTGCCCAAGCGCCCCACAGCGAACGGAAGAGAGTCGGGACCCTCACGGTGGCCTCGATCACGACGGCCAGGTTCGCCTTGGCCCTTGGATCGGGGGTGAAATCGAAGGCGGTTCCCCGGGGCGTGGCCGTGCCAAAGGCATACGCCACGGCAGGGACGACCGCCCGGTCCTCCAGGTCCACAGGCCTTCCCTGGACGGCGTTGGCCAGGGCGTAGGTCTTGCCCATGACCTCGCTCGCCGCGACCTGCTCCGCGTTGCCTCCGCGTTGGCCCCATTCCTGGATCGCCGCCAGGGCCGCGGCTTCCAGGGCGTTCTCGAGTTGTGCCCGCGCCTGCCAGAGTCGCCCCACTTCGACCACGACGCACAGGACCGTAAAGAGGACCGGCACGGCAAGGATCGTCCAGAGGGTCACGATTCCGCGGCGGCAAGGACGCGCAGGGCGCCGGCGACGGACCCGCCCGAGCCTGGCTCGACGGCCAGTCGCGGCACGCCTCGTCGGTTCTCCGGTTGGTCGCGTTGGCGAGGAGTCTTCGGTCATCGCGTCTTTGACCCTGAGATCTGATGGCGGAAAGTCGTCGATTGCTCCAGGGCCCGCGGCCCGAACTCGAGACCGAGCTTCCCGAGCAGGTTCGGGATGCTCCCTGCCGGCGGGACGCACACGGTCACGCGCACGTAGCTGCCGAAGCGTGGCAGAGGTGCGGACGGCGGCACCGCGGGTCCGGCGCCGGCGGTCAGCAGCGCCGGCTTCCCCCCGACGTTGTGTTGCAGAACAACCTTCGAGCAGACCAGCCCTGCGCTGGCCAACTGTCGGCGCACGACCGAGAGGACGGCGTCGGGCACCGCGTCGTCCGAGGGCAGGGAGGCGATTTGTGCCGCCTCGGCCGCCCCGACGCGGCTTGCCAACGCCACCTGCTGCACCACGGCGGACTGCTGGCCGAACTGCACGACGGCCAGCACGAAGAGAAGCCAGATCGGCAGATTCAAGAGCAACTCGACCGTGACCCTGCCACGCGCGCGCCGGCGCCGCGAGTGGTGTGCGTCGTTGCGGCGCGATTGCCGGTGCCGGACGGTCATGCTGCAGCCTCGGGGTCTACCCAAAGTTAGGCCGCGCTCGCCGGGGAAGCCAGCATTCCGGAGTGGCCAACGCTTCGGTCGTGGGCCGGAGAAAGCAATCGTGCGGATCGTAAGGGCTAGATGCGTCTTCACTGGCTGGGCGAAAGAGCGAACATGTTGGGCTGGAAAGCATTTGCCCGTTTTGTTCCGATAAGGGTCCATCGGGTGAACCGCGAAGCGGTTCCATGACATAGCC
>CAYSGY010000232.1:6138-8552 GCA_964430315.1 uncultured Planctomycetaceae bacterium | reverse complement strand
GGTGGGGCCGGATCGCGGCGTGGGCGTCCCGAGTCAGCACGCCCCGGGCCGACGTGGCCGACTTGCGGCGGGACATCGTCGGCTCGCCCGTCACGGTGGCCCTCCACCGCGCCCGGACCTTCACCAAGGTCTTCCAGGCAACCGAAGGCCGGCCGTGGATCGTCCGCAAGGCCGCGGCCCTGCGGGAGTACTTCCAAACGGTTCCCCTCTATCTCCGCGAACACGACCGGCTGGCCGGCGCGCTGACCGAGCGGCCGGGCGCCATGCCGGTGATGGTCGAGTTGGGCATCGCGGAGAACGGCATCTACACGGGCGAGAACCCGAATCGGGCCGGCTACCTTGCCGGCCAGGTGCCGGACGAGATCCGCGACTACTGGAAGAACCGCAACATGTGGGGGCTTTACCGCACCCAGATCCTCGGCCAGAAGCCGGTCCAAAGCGCCGACGAGTTGCCGCAGGTGGCTCACTACAAATTCCTCTCCAACCAGGGGCACCTCAGCCCGAGTTACGGCGAGCTGCTGCAAGCGGGACTGGGCGGCGTGCTCCGGAAGGTGCGGGAGCGTCAACGAGGCGAGAGCGACTCGGACAAGCTGGCATTCCTCACCGCCGCACAAGAGTCGCTGATGGGGCTTTCGGAATGGATCGCCCGCTACGGCGAGTTCCTCACGGCCGAGGCCGGCCGCTGCCCGAACGCCGCCCGCGCCGCCGACCTCCGCGAGATGGCGCGGATCGCCGGGAAGATCGCCCTCCAGCCGCCCGACACGTTCCGCGAGGCCCTGCAACTCGTCTGGTTTGCGCATCAGGCGATCCACGTCGAAGGGCACGGCTACTCGTGCACCCCGGACCGCCTGGACCAGTTGCTGCTGCGGTTCTACGAAGCGGATAAGAAGGCGGGACGCTTGGACGACGCCGCGGCGATCGGCCTGATCGAGAACTTCGTCCTCAGGATGTACGACAACACGTTTTGGGGCCCGGAGCACCATCTGACCCAGGGGCTTTGCGTGGGCGGATCCACGGCCGACGGGCGCGATCAGACGAACCGCTTGAGCCGGCTCTTCCTCGAAGGGGCCACGAACCTCGCGCTGCCGGAGCCGCTGGTGTGGCTCCGCTGGCACCCGGCGATCGACCAGGCGTTCTTCGATTTCGCCCTCTCACGCCTGGTGCGCAGCACCTGCTTCCCCCTGATGTGGAACGACAAGGCCGTGCCCGAAGGGCTCATGGCACTGGGTCTCTCGCGCGACGACGCCTTCAACTACGTCCCGGCCGGGTGCAACGAGTTGGCGGTGCCGGGCCAGATGTACTTCAATCCCGGGGCCAACGCCGGATACCTCGACGCGGTGGAGGCCGCGCTCACCGACGGCAAAGGGTACCGCGCCCAGTGGAAGTGGAACAAGGTCGCTCCACCGCCCGCTGAGTTGCAGACCTTCGAGGCATTCGCCGAGGCCGTCGGGGCCTACCTCCGCCGCGCGCTGGAGCGGTCCTACGCCAACGAGATGAAGCTCCTCAAGGCCCAGATGGCTTGGGGGCAGACTCCGCTCACGTCCTGCTTCTTCCACGGCTGCGTCGAGAAGGCCCGCGACATGAGCCAGGGGACCAAGTACAACATCCTCTCCTGCGGCGGGATCGCGTTTGCCAACGCGGTTGATTGCATCGCGGCGGTTCGGGACGTCGTTTACCAGAAGCACGAGGCGACACTCGACGACGTGGCGGCCGCCTGCAAGGCCGATTTCCAGGGCCACGAGCAACTCCGGGCGAAGCTGCTGGCCGCGCCGAAGCACGGCAACGACGACCCTCGCGTCGAGGAGGTTATCCGGCTCGTCGAGCGGCTCCGCGACGAGCCGATGAAGGAGATCTGCCGCGATCCCCGCGACGGGAGCAAGTTCGGCAATTGCCACGTGGTCCGTTCCGCGGCGGTAACGGCCGGGCAGCGCACTCCGGCCACGCCCGACGGGCGCCGGGCCGGCGCCCCGTTGGCCAGTTCCGTGGCCGCTTCCGCCGGCTGCGAGCGGAACGGGCCTACCGCGGTCCTCAATTCCGTCTGCCGGCTCAACGCCCCCAAGAGCTGGCAGTGCGGATACCAGGTCAACATTCGTTTCCACGCCGGGCTGATCGCTGAGAAGTCGCAGCGCGACAAGCTCCGGGCCATGCTCAACGTCTACTTCCTGAAGGGCGGCCAGGAGCTTCAGATCAACGTCGTCGATACGGCCGTCCTCCGGGCCGCCCAGCGCGACCCCGACCAGTATCGCGACCTCGTGGTCCGCGTGGCCGGGTTCAGCGAGTTCTTCGTCAATCTCACCCCGGCGATGCAAGAGGAGATCATCGCCCGGACGGAACATCAGTAGCGGACTTGGGTCTTGGGGCTTCGGACCCTGTGCAAAGACCTAAGACCAAGGACCCCATCGCTGCAGGGTGGG
>CAYSGY010000232.1:0-6038 GCA_964430315.1 uncultured Planctomycetaceae bacterium | reverse complement strand
GGCACAATTCGATCTTGGTGGGCCGGCGCTTCGCTTGTCCCACCCTACGGACTACTTGGGGCTTTGAGCTTCGGACCCTGTGCAAAGACCTAAGACCAAGGACCCCATCGCTGCAGGGTGGGACCAGCCCGCGAAAGCGGGCGCCGGCCCACCAGACTCTGGGCACAATTCGATCTTGGTGGGCCGGCGCTTCGCTTGTCCCACCCTACGGACTACGGACTTAGGGCCTGGGGCTTTGGGCGCCGTGCGAAGCGCCAAGCCCCAAGACCCAAGCCCCAAGTCCCAAGCCCCAAGACCCAAGACCATCAGAGTCCCATGAAAGGCCGCATCTTCGATATTCAGAGGTTCTCGATTCACGACGGCCCGGGCATCCGGACGACCGTGTTCTTCAAGGGCTGCCCCCTGCGGTGCCTCTGGTGCGGCAATCCCGAGAGCATCAGCCCCTATCCCTCACTTTCCTACGTGCCGGAGCGGTGCATCGCCTGCGGGCAGTGCGTGAAGGCATGTCAGCGCGGGGCGGTTTCGACCGACGCGGCCGGCAAGGCGGTCGTCGACCGGCCGCGGTGCAACGCCTGTGGTGATTGCGTGCCGCGCTGCGATCCGAAGGCCCTGGAGATGGTCGGCCGGGAAGCGGGCGTCGAGGAAGTGCTCGCGGTGGTGCTCCGGGATCGGGAGTATTACGCGGCCTCGGGCGGCGGGATGACGCTCTCGGGCGGCGACCCGCTCTTGCAGCCCGACTTCGCCTCCGCCCTGCTCTACGCCGCCCGCGTCGAGGGCCTGCACTGCTGCATGGAGACGGCCGGACACGCCGAATGGGAGGTTGTGGACTCGCTCCGCCCGCTGGTCGACTTGTGGCTCTACGACTTCAAAGAGACCGATTCCCAGCGGCATTGGAAGTACACCAGCGTGCCGAACACGCAGATCCTGGCGAACCTCCGGCGTCTGCACGCCGCCGGGAGCCGGATCCTGTTGCGCTGCCCCATGATCCCGCAGCACAACGCCCGGCAAGAGCATCTCGACAGCATCGTCGCCCTAACCCGCGAGCTTCCCAAGCTGGTCGGGGTGGAGATTCTCCCCTACTATGACCTCTGGCGCGGGAAGCTGAAGCGATTCGGCCTGGAGTCGCGTCTGCCGGAATCGGTCAAACCGCCCGACCGCGCGACCGTCGATTCCTGGATCGTCCACCTCCGCGAGCGTGGTGTGCCGATCGTGCGGTAAGAGCAGCGCCGCACTCGTTGGGGTGGCATGCCGTCACTCGGCGCAGCCGAGGGTCGGCATGGGAACCGTGCTCGTGATTCCCATGCTCACCCGACGCTTCGCGTCGTGAGAGCATGCCACCCGCCGCAAATGAGCCGCGAATGCGGCCTCCGTGACAGGAGACGGGTGGGCCGTCAAATATGCCGGGCGAGGCCGTCCTATCTGACGGGCTGCTCGTGACGGGACCTCGGCTTCGGGGGCGATCTTGCTCCCATCCACCGTGCAAACCGTGCTTCCAGGCCTGGAATCTCGCTCCAAGAGACTATCCAGAACGTTTGGCACGGCACTTGCCTTTCTCCATGCCGAGTGACGATTCGGCATCCTCCACGGACACCTTTTCCCAGGTTACGTCGATGACCAAGATCGAGACGATTTCCATTCTCAGCGGCCAGGGCAAGGGCGGGCAGCCCGAGGCGTTCGGCCGGTTTGATCTCACGATGGGCCAGGTGGTGAGCATTGTGGGGCCCACAGGATCGGGCAAGACCACGCTGATCAACGACATCGAGCTGTTCGCCGACGGCGATACGCCGAGCGGCCGGCGCGTTTTGATCAACGGCCGGCGTGCGCCGCAGGAGTTCCGCTACAACCCGGCGAGGAACCCCATCGCGCTGATTACCCAGCACACCACGTTCCTCTCCGACATGCCGGTCCGCCAGTTCCTCCTGACCCATTCGCGAATCCGCACCGGCAACGGCGAGGCCCCGCAGTTGGTCGAGGAGGCGATCGACTTCGCCAACCAGTTGACCGGCGAGGCGATCGACCCGGATAACCGCATGACAGAGCTTTCCGGCGGCCAGACTCGGGCCCTCCTCATCGCCGACGCCACCGTGATTTGCAGCACGCCGGTGGTCCTGCTCGACGAGGTGGAGAATGCCGGGATCCATCGCACGCGGGCGGTCCAGTTGCTCCGGCGGCACCGCAAGATTTTCATCTTCGTGACCCACGACCCGCGGATCGCCCTCCTGTCCGACTTCCGCGTCGTGATGCAGGGCGGCCGGATCACCCGGGTGGTCACGACGAGCGCGGAAGAGCGTGGCGTTTCGGCCCATGTCAACCGGCTCGACGACGCCCTCTCGCGACTGCGAGAGCGGTTGCGCCAAGGGCAGCGGCTCTCGGCCGCCGACGTTTGCCTCCCCGAGTTGAAGGAGGTCGCATGAGACTCGCCGTATGCGCCGGACCCGCCACGACCGGCAAGACCTCGGTGCTCCGGCACATGACCCGCAAACTGCTGGGCGCCGGGCACCGCGTGGCGTTCCTGAAGCTCGACGTGCAATACGCCGACGAAGACGAGTTGCTCGCGGCCGAATTCGGCATTCCGACGCGAAAGGTCTACTCCGGCGAACTCTGCCCCGACCATTGCCATGTGATGGTGCTGGGCGACGCCCTCCGCTGGGCCGAAGAGGCCGGCAGCGACATCCTCCTGGTGGAGACGGCCGGGTTGTGCCTCCGGTGCGCTCCTTACGTCAACGGCGGGCTGGGCATGATCGTGCTGGAAGCGACCAGCGGGATGAACCTGCCTTTGAAGGTCGGGCCCATGCTCTCGCTGGCCGACGTGGCGGTGGTGACCAAGATCGACCGCGTGTCGCAGGCGGAGCGCGAAGTGTTCCGGGCACGGATTCAAGACGTGTCGCCCAGGGTGCTCGTGCGCGAAGTCAACGCCCTGCACGGGATCGGCATCGACCCGCTGGTGGCCCACGTGCTCGAAGGTCCGGTGGTCGAGGAGCCCCTGTTCCTCCGGGGCAATCCGCCGGTGGGCACCTGTACGATCTGCGTAGGCAAGAAGGAGATCGGATGGCAGGCCCATTTCGGCGTCGTCCGCGCCCTGGAGAACCAGACGTTCTACCGCGGGGAGTAGGATCGTGTGACGATTTCCGGGAGGCACAAAACCCCCGCTCACCTGATAAACCTAAGGAAAATCTCTTATGGTCGATACTCTCGACGTGCAACTTCCCGGTCTGGACTGCGGCTTGTGCGGCTACCGCACTTGCGACGAGTTGAAGGAGCGGCTCGCCACGTCGCCCGAAATGCTCAAACGCTGCATCCATCTTTCCCGAGATCGCGTCAAGACCGACGATCCTTGCGCGAATCCGGCGACCGGCGCCGCGGCCTGCCCGCCGGCGCCAACGAAGTCAGCCTCAGGTCCGTCTCCGTTCCCGATCCTTGGCGGCAGGCAATCGCTGTGGCACGACAGCCTGGGACGGGAATTCGATTTCTACCTGGAGCACTTCCCCGAAGACCCGGGGCCGCGGGAGATCATCCTGCCCCACAACCCCGTCATTACCCGGGAATTGGAGGTCCGCCGCGGCGACATCCTGATCGGCCGGCCGCTGGGGATGTCGTGCGGATGCCCGATCACCCACTGCGGCGTTGCGAAGGAAGTCGATCCGCGAACGGGCGTGATCGTCTGGTGCGTCACGGGCCCGCTCGGCCCGCGGCAGCAGGGATACAAGGACCTCGGCTACTACATTGCCGAGGGCTATGAGGGCCTGGTCCATGAGGCCCGCTGCGAACTCAAGGTCGGAATGCGGCACTACTTCCAGCCGCGCATGTGCATGCTCCAGTGGCGTCACAGCGGCCTGGTGAACTACCTCAACCGCATCGACAACGGCTATCAGGTCCGGCTCGAAGGCCTCTGGATCGGCTAGACGTGCAGGGCCGTCATTTCGCCGCCTGCACGCGGTGAATGTAGTCCCAGAGGGCCTTTTGAAAGGCCTCGGCCACGTCGCGCGGTTGGGCGTGGCCCATCAGCGGCCTGGTGAGGATTTGCTTCTTCTTCCCTGCGTAGTTGTTGTAGGCGGCGTAGACGCTGGTGGGCGGGCAAACGACGTCGACGAAGCCCACGCTGAAGAGCGCCTCGGCCTTGGCCCGGGTGGCGAAGTTCATGCCGTCGAAGTAGCGGGCGGATTGCAGGACCTTGGGGTCGGGCTTGCCGTCGGGGCCGTTGGGCAGCAGTTTCGGCCAACCGTTGATGCGTCCGATCGCGCTGCCGGTATGGTCGCAGATGGCCGGGACGCCGGTGGCGATGAAGGTGACGCGGGGATCGAGACCCGCGGCCGCGATGGACTGCCCGCCCCCTTGGCTCGCCCCGCAGACGGCCACGATCCGGCCGTCCCACTGCGGCTGGCTGGTGAGGAAGTCGATCGCCCGCACCAAACGCAAGAACATGCCGAGGAAGTAGCATGTGTCGCGACTCTCGCGTCCCCGGAACCGGTAGTCCTTCAGCTCGGTGCGGCCCAATTCCTCGTAGTATTGGGCGGGTTTGCCGTTCGGGATACCGTGGGCGTTGATGTCCATGCCCAAGGCCCCGGCCTTCGCCGCGCCGGCGGCCGCCCCGAGAATGGAACTCCGCACCCCGGCCCCGTGAACGTAGAGGACGGCCGGCAGGCTCTTGGGCTTGGCCCCTTGCGGCCTGGCAAAATAGCCGGAAACGGGCATTCCGCCGGCGCACGGGACCTGCACGTCGAAACACTCCACGGCCTTGTCGGCCCAGGCGACGGGGGTGAGGACCGGTTGGAGCGGCACGGCCGCCAGCTTGGCCTTCTGTGCGGCCCAGAACGTGTCGAAATCGTCCGGCACCGGCAGGCTCGGCGGGATTTTCAACGGATCGATCGCCGCGCCGGCCAGCGCGGTCAGTGTCTGTTTCGGCCCGACGCGATAGCTCACGCGGCACTGGAGAAACCCGGGCTCGTTGAGCGATCCGGAAATCGCGGTGCGGCCGGGAGCCAAGTCCAGCGTGCCGTCGGCGACCTTCCTGGCTCCATCGACGGTGAGCGTGTAGGCAACCTGTCCCTCGCTCACGGGCTGGCCGTCTTTGGTCAGGGTGACCACGAATCCGACCTTCTCACCGGCCGAGTAGAACGCCTCCGGCCGATCGGTCACGACCGACAACGTGAGCTTCGGCTCGGCCGCTCTTGAAGCGGCCAGCGGAAGAACGACGACGCACAACACCGCAGCCAGACCACGCGCAAACCTTCGCATTCTCGTGACCTCCAACAAGCGGGACCGGACAGCGCTCTCCCCGAGATCGTTCTCCGCGGCCCGGGGAGAGCCGGAACGAGACCCACCGAGTGTACGGAGGGAATCTCGCGGCGGCAAGCCCCCGGCCGTCACGCTGGAACCGGGCGAGGTGATCGAAGTCGTCTACCCGAAGCAGACGTGTGCGGCACGCCCTCTGGGGCGCCGCAACGAAGAACCGCCGGATCGAATATCCCTGAGCAGCCGGAGCGGCGCTTGCGCGCCGCTCCGGCGCTCAGTACCCAACTCCACCGAGAAGCACCTGCCGGAGCGGCTGACCCAGAAGCCGCGGTGCCCGGCAAGTTTAATGCTCCTACCCCAGGAGGGAGGGCAGCGTCGAACTCCCGCAAGCTCAACGCATTCGGTGGAGTGGTCAAATGGCTTGTCGTGGACGTAGGTGGCTGCGGGGATCTTCTCCGGGGATTGGTTGGTTCAGGCGATCCTTCGCCGGGGGTACTGTCGTAAGGCGTCGACAACGTGCTCCATGGCGGAGACGCCGGATCCTTTCACGAGGACGGCGTCGCCGGGAAGGATGATTTGTCCGAGGCACGGAAGGCTCTCTTCCGGGCTGCGGCAGAGGATTGCGTGGCGCTGCGGCATGCCCGCGGCCCGGGCTGCGGCCACCACGTCGCCGGCGTGCTCACCGCAGGCGATCAGGAGGTCCGCACCGCAGACCGTGACGACCTGGTTGCCCAGTTGACGATGGAGGATCGCGGCCCCGTCGTCCGCGCCGGTTCCCGGCAGGTTCGGCCCGGCAGTTGTCATCA
>CAYSGY010000231.1:0-8587 GCA_964430315.1 uncultured Planctomycetaceae bacterium | reverse complement strand
CCAACATGCATGCCATGACACAAGCTAGCAGTTGGACAGCCTCTTCATCGCTGGGTGGAAGGGACGCACTACACGAAATGGCCAGGCGCTGCCCTAAATGAACCTGCACGATCCCGGGAGTGCGCCACTGCTTGACCGCTGCCGGGAAAGCGTTGTCCGATCGGAGAAACCGTGCTGGCGGCAGCGGTCGAGCAGTGCCACACGGCCAACTCAGGCTCCCAGAATCGTGCAGCCTCATTCAGAATCAGGCACTCCGAAGCGGGACGCTGGCCGACTGCGATTCCCCATCGCCCAAACCGAAGCCTTGCAGGATGATCGTTGGGCCGTGAGAATGGTGGGCACGGCCTGACGGGGTCGCGACTCCGGATTGCCTTGGAGATCCGAAGCCCCCTCGCGGCCCGTGCCTCACAGAATCGTCTCGCCTCTCGATCCTGCCGGAGTATGGAGCTATGGTCAACTCTCCCGTGCGCTTCCTCGCGATGTGGACTGTCGCTACTTCTGCCTCGCTGGCCTGGGGGCAAGTCCCCACCGACTTCACGCCGCTGATCTACGAGGCGGAGGATTACACCGGGCCCAAGGATGCCTGGCAGGTCAACAAGGTCTCGAAGACCCACTGGAACCTCTGGAGCACCGATAGCGACGCCAAGAAGAAATGGTCCGGCGGAGTCGTGCTTCAGTCGCCCGTCGTCGATCGCGACCGGGCCACGCCGGAGGAAGGCGCGAAGCCCCTCCATACGCACATCACGGGCATCCCGCGAGGGACTTACGAAGTGGAGATCAAGATGGGCCGTGCCCTGGCGGTCTCGCGCGACGGCAAGCGATGGGAGAAGAAGGGCGACGGCGACCACACGCTGGGCGTGGTCGAGATCCGCGACGGCACGTTCGATCTCTGGGTCGACGACCGTTACGCCTCCGCCTCGCGCCCCGGCCCCTCGTACTACGACTGCCTCCTCTTCCGCCCGGTTCCGGCGAGAGTCGAAAAGCCCGCGGTGAAGGGCTTTGCCCAGACGCGAGTCGTTGAGCGGCTGGACCGTGGGCTGGTGGCCATGCCCGCCGGCAAGGGCCGCGTCTACTTGAGCTGGCGGCTGCTGGCTGCCGACCCGCGCGGGATTGCTTTCGATGTCTACCGCTCGGCGTCCGGCAAGGCCCCTGAGAAGCTCAACAAGACCCCCGTGACGACGACCACCGACTTCACCGACGCCGCGGCGACGCCCGGCGTTGAATACGAATACCGCGTCGGCGTGGCGGGGAAGCCGGGGGGCGCGGAGGGCTCGTCTCCGGCCCGCGTCAAGGCCGACGAGGGCGCGGCGCCGTGCCTTGTCGTGAAGCTCGATCCGGGGGTGACGGTCCAGAAGGCGGGCATCGGCGACCTCGACGGCGACGGCCGCTACGACTTCGTCCTCAAGCAGCCCCAGGACAACATCGACCCGGCCCTGCCCTGGTGGACCCCGAGCCCGGACACCTACAAGCTCGACGCCTACACCCAGGACGGCCGGCGCCTGTGGAGCAAGGACCTTGGATGGGCGATCGAGCGGGGCATCTGGTATTCGCCGATGACGGTGTTCGACTTCGACGGCGACGGCAAGGCCGAGGTCGCGGTCAAGACCGGCGAAGGCGATCCCCGCGGCCCGGACGGCCGGGTCGAGAAGGGGGCCGAATGGATCTCCATCCTCGACGGTGCGACGGGCCGCGAGCTGGCCCGCGACGATTGGCCGTCGCGTCAGATCCCTGGCGAGCCGTACAACTACAATCTATCGAGCCGCAACCAGATGTGCGTGGCCTATCTCGACGGCAAGACGCCGTGCCTCGTCGTCGAGCGCGGCACCTACACCACGATCCGGCTGGTGGCCTACGAGTTTACCCGAGCGCAGGGGCTCCGCAAGCTGTGGACCTGGGACAGCCGCGAGGAGGCGGGGCGAGGCCGCTTCAACAGCCAGGGCGCCCACATCATGCACGCAGCCGACGTCGACGGCGACGGCCGCGATGAGGTCGTGATCGGCTCGGCCGTGGTCGACGACAACGGCAACGGGCTGTGGACCACCGGCTTCGGCCATCCCGACTTCTGCTTCGTCGGCGACATCGACCCGGCCCATCCGGGCCTGGAGATCTTCTACGGCATCGAGCCTCCTCGCAAAGAGAACGGCCTGTGCCTGGTCGACGCCAAGACCGGCAAGCTCCTTTGGGGCCTCCGGAAGGCGAGCAACCACGTGGGCACGGACGGGATGTGCGCCGACGTGGACGAGCGTTTCCCCGGCTCCGAGTGCTACGCGGCCGACCTGGACCGGGACCGCCGGTTTGCCCAGAGCTGGCTCTTCAGCGCCAAGGGGGAGCTTCTCTCCGATCAGCGGCAGCGCACCATGTCGCAGCCGGTCTACTGGGACGCCGATCCGCAGCGCGAGCTGCTCCGCGGCTCGACGATCTGCGATTTCGGCGGGGCTGTGCATCCGCCGAAGATCGTGGGCCGGATGGTGGCGATCGCCGACATGGTGGGCGACTGGCGGGAAGAGGTCCTCACCAGCACCCCCGGCGAGCTTCGCATCTACACCACAACGATCCCCGCGGGGGACCGCCGGCCCTGCCTGATGCAGGACCCGATCTATCGGATCGACGTCGCCGTGGCCGCGATGGGCTATTACGCCGCCCCGATGCTGAGCTACGACATGGCGTCGCCGTCGCCGTGACGGAAAGGGTGGCGTCCTGCCCGGCGTTTGTGGACGGAACGAGAATCCCGATGCGGACGTCCAAGGAACGGAAGGGGAGTGACTTGACCGGTGCCAAAGCCCACGGGTCGCAGCCCGTGGGCTTTCCTGAGCAACGAACTGGTCACGCTCTTGTGTTACGGCGATGAACGCGCAGCAGGAGCCGGCCTCGCCAGGAGTTTCCGCGCCGTCGCCCACGCGTCGTCGGCGAGCCGCGAGAGAATCTGCCGCTCGTCCGGATCGAAGAACTGGAGTCCCGGGATGAGGCCCAGAACGGTTCCGGCCAGGACCGCGGCCCCGGCCCACGGGCCCAAGCACAAGGCCAGCGGCAGGAAGACCGCCACGACGAGCCCCCGGTCGATCAGCATCCCGTGGCGCCGCGCGGACCACCAGACCAGGCAGAGAACGACGAGCCTCGCCGCGGCTGTCGCCAACACCGCGCCCAAGAGGCCGAGGCTGTGCAGCAGCGGGAGGATCATCGCCACGTTCAGCGCGAGTCCCAAGCCCAGCGCCACGCAAATGAACCGCGATTTCTCGGCGTACCAAAGGTAGTTGTACGAAACGACGGCCAGGCCCGTCCATACCGCACAGACCAGGGCCCAGGGCAGCACGGAGAGCCCGTCGGCGAACCGCTCCTGCCACACCCGGTTGAAGAGCATTGGCGCGATGACGAGCACGGCCAGGGAAGCGGCCATGAGGCCCACGCTCGCGCCCTTGAGGATCAGGCACAGCCGCCGCGACACATCGCTGCGGTGGCCCCGATCCCAATCGGCGCTCAGGTGCGGCGTGATGACGGCGGCCATCATCTCGGCCACGCCCACGAAGAGGACCGGGAAGATCCTCGCCGTGTGGTACTGGCCCACCAGGTTCAAGGCATCGCCGGCCGAGAGCCCGCTGTAGTGGACGATCATGAAGCGGTCGACCAGGTTGAAGGCGTTCGACAGCCAGTTGGTCATCCAGAGCCAGAAGGCGAAGGGCAGCAGCTTCGACCAGAGCGACCGGCCCGGCAGCGGGGCTTCCGCGGCCGGCAATGCCCTCCAGATGCGCCGCCACCACAGGATCGAGAGCGTCGCGGTGCACAGCGATGCGGTGCTGAAGGCAATCACGACCGAAGCCGTCGTGGCCGACCACGCGAGCAGCAGGCCGA
This sequence comes from uncultured Planctomycetaceae bacterium, assembly GCA_964430315.1. Classification (GTDB taxonomy): domain Bacteria; phylum Planctomycetota; class Planctomycetia; order Pirellulales; family Thermoguttaceae; genus CALFBP01. The sequence goes on along the minus strand of CAYSGY010000231.1, from coordinate 4,741 downwards.
GGCCGACCACTGCAAACAGGCTGCTGTTGACGAACTGGGTCAACGAAACGAACCGGACCTGGCGCAGCGCCGTGTAGAGCGAGGCGAACGTGTTGTCGACGATCACCACGCCCAACCCGGCCGCCAACAGAAGGACCAGGCCGCCGCTGTCCGGCGTGCCGAAGATGACCTCGGAGAGCCAGTCTCGAAAGACGGCAACGGCCGCGACCGCCAAGACCGTCAGAACCAGGATCCCGGTCCCCGTGCGGCGCAGGAAGGGCCGCAACTGCCCGCGCTGGCGGTAGTGTTCCACGTAGCGTCCGAAGCTGCCGGGCAGGCCCAGCACCGCCAGCGGCGCGGCCAGCATGAGGAACCCGAAGGCCAGGTCCCATTGGCCCAACTGCTCGGCGTCAAGCCACCGGCAGAAGAGGATCCCGCGCAGGAAGCCCACCAGCCGCTGCACGGCCGTCAAGCCGAAGAGCATCAGCACGCTGGCCGCCAGGGAATCGGTCTTCAGGCCCGCGGGTTCGCACGCAGCGGAATCGCCCGGGTCGCAAGAGGTTTGTGCCATGCACAAGTCTATCTCAGTAATCGTCGCCCCTTGGCCAAGGGGACCGGCGTTTTTTTTGCGGCCGTCAGGGTCAGCGCAAGGCTGGGCGCTGGCGGGCCGAAAGATGAGCCGGTCCCCGGCCTGTGGCGACGCCCGCGGCAAGCTAGAGTTGTCTATTCGGGGCCGTCGTCCGGAAAGTCGGATCGACGGATTGCACCGATTTCTCGGATTGTACGGATGAAAGCCTATCGCTTTGGGAGTCGCGGACCGTGACTGGCCGGACTACCAACGCGGCGGTTCCGCACGCGCCTTGCGCGTCGCTGCGCTCCGTCCGCCCTACGTTCTCCGCTCGGCTCTCAACCGGCGGTAGGTCTCCAGTCAAGTAGGGCGGACCGAACGCAGTGAGGCCCGCCGGAACGACGGAGCGTGGACGACCTCATGGCGCTGTCCATGCCGACCCTCGGCTGCGCCGAGTGACGGCATGCCACCCAAATTGGAAATCACGTTGGCGCCGAGCCACGCTTCGCACGCTCGGCTTTCAACCGGCGGTAGGTCTCCAGGGCGTCGGGAAAAGGCTCCAACGCGCGATCGAAGATCCCCAGCGTGTAGGCGATCGTCATCCCGTAATTGCAGATCGGAACGCCGGCCTCGCGGCACCGGAGCATTCGCGTGAGCAACTCGCGGCGGTTCCACATGCACGCCCCGCAGTGGACCACGAGTTGATAGCCGGGCAGGTCGTCGGGAAAATCGTGCCCCTGGACGACGTGGACCTCCAACGCCCCGCCCACGTACTGGCGAAGCCACCGCGGGATCTTCACCCGGCCGATGTCCTCGGTGATCGGGTGGTGGCTGCACGCCTCGGCCACGAGCACCCGATCGTTCGGTTTCAGATTCTCGATGGCCAGCGCCCCTTGGACGAACTGGGCCAGGTCGCCCTTTTGCCGGGCCAGCAGGATCGAGAACGAGGTCATCTTGACGCCCGGGGGCGTATCGCCCGCCACCTTCAAGAACGCCTGCGAGTCGGTCACGACCAGGACCGGCGGGCGTTTCAGGCGGTCCAGCGCGTCGCGCAGCTCGCGTTCCTTCACGACCACGCAGTAGGAGTCGCCGTCCAGCAGCTCGCGGATCGCCTGCACTTGCGGCTGAATCAGCCGGCCCTTGGGGGCCTCCTTGTCGATCGGCACGACCAGCACCGCCAGCTCGCCCGGCGGCACGAGGTCGGAAATCATCGACGGGGCGTTGATGAACTCCTCGGGCGCGGCCTTGACCAGCGCCTCCCGAATCGCGAGGACGCCCTCCCCGCGGTTGGCCACCGTCGCGACGCAGGCGACCTTCTCTTCCCGGAACCGGTCCTCTAGCCCGGCGGCCGGGTGCCCGAGGTCCGACTTGTTGAACACGACGATCGTCGGCGTGTTGCGGGCCCGGAACTCGCGGAGCATTCCCTCCTCGAACTCCCCCCACTCCCCGCCGGCGACGACCAGGAGCCCGACGTCGGTCCGGTCAAAGACCTGCCGGGTCTTCTCGACCCGCGCCTGGCCCAGGGCCCCGACGTCGTCGATCCCCGCCGTGTCGATGAACAGCACCGGCCCGATGGGCAGCAACTCCATCGGCTTCTCGACCGGATCGGTTGTGGTGCCCGCCACCTCCGACACGATCGACACCTGCTGCCGCACCAGCGCATTGACGAGCGACGACTTCCCGGCATTGCGCCGTCCGAAGACGCCGATATGAAGACGAAATGACTTGGGTGCCGGTCGCATGGAGATCGAGGCTCCTACAATAACTTCCGTTCTTCGCCACCGGCCTTGTGCCGGTGGAAGGGCGTTTGACGACGATGGGAAGACAAGGCGCGGACATCCTCCCCACCGGCACGGGGCCGGTGGGGAGATCCTGAAGTTGTTTTTCGAGCGGTCCTTACGGGGGGCGTTATCGCGGGGCGGTGGCAGCGCCGGCGGCGGCGCGGAGGCGGGCGGCTTCGCGCTGGAAGACCCAGTAGACGCTTTGGCCGAGGGGCACCGCCTCCAGCCATCGTCGCTGGGCGGCGGGCCGGGGGTCGGTCAGGACGTAGAAGAGGTCGGCCAGCACCGTGTCGTTGCTGCCGTAGTAGGAGTGGCCGACCAGGCTGGTATCGACGTTGGAGACGTCGATCGTGTCGATCCCGTCGACGACCACGAGCTGCCGGCCCGACTCGCCCGCCCTCGCGTAGCCGTGCAACCGCTTCGACAAGGCCAGGGCCTCGTCGTTCGACGAGGCGTAGAGCGTCACACGCCGGGCGCTTCGGGTGAGGAACGGGGCGATGTCCCGGCGAAATACGTCGGCGTCGATGTCGGGCGCGGTGAGCACGACCTCGTGGAACAGGGGGGCCTCGTCTTTCATGTCGGCCGCCACGGCCAGAAGGGCCGATGTGAGGGCACGGTTGCCCATGCTGTGGGCGATCAAGTGGATCGAGCCCGCCCCCGAACGGCGCGCGACCGAGACAAGAAAGTCCTTCACGTGCGGCACGGCCCACGCCACGTTCGTCTCATCGACCGCGTATTGCAGCAGCCCGCCCTGCGAAGGCCAACTGAAGAAGATCGGCGCCCCTTCAAACTTCAGGTCGTAGGCCAGTTGGGCTGTGCGACGGGCCGCGTCCTCGAATGTCACGTTGTAGCCGTGGACGAACACGAACGCCTCGTCCCGCGGCGACGAGGCGACCTTGGCCTTCAGGGCCGCGTAGAAATCGTCGGGCGTCTCCTGTTGGACGTCGAGGAGGACGACGTGCTTGCGAGGGTCCTCGTTGAATTCGAGCCGGAAGATCGACGGCCGCTCCACGACGCCCACCTCGTGGTACTTCGGAATGCTCACCTCGCACGTGCCCACCTGGACCTCGCCGCGCTCGTTGGCGTAGCCGATGTGGTTGGCGGGGTTGATCTCCTCGCTTTGGAGGCGGGCCAGGGTCGTCACCAGGCCGAAGAGGAGGGTCAACACCATTCCGGCCCCCGCGGCAATCCTGAGCCTTCGGCTGCCACGGTAGCGCAAGCACCCTGCCGCGGCGCCCATCGTCAGCGCGGCACAAAACGCCGTGAGCCGGAACCAGCTCGCGTAACCCTCGACCCTGGCGTGGGACCTCCGCGTCGCCTTGCGGTCGGTCCCGTAGAAGACCGTGACCGTGGTGTAGTCGCCCGCGTTGCCCGTGGCCGGCGTTTCCCAGGGGGTCTGCGAGGATCCGGTGCCCTGATCGCCGGTCGTCGAGGGCTCCGGGGCGACCGGCGGGGGTTGCGACTTCTCAACCTCCTCACTCAGCCCGGCCGCCGGCGCGAGGGCCTTGACGATCGACCGGGATTCCGGCAACGGGGGCGTCTCGGGATCTCTGGGACAGGAAGCGGATGGCGTCGAGGCGGCATCCGGGGCTGCCGACCCCGAGGGCGTCTCGCCAGCCGGACTTGGCGCCGGGGCGCGTTTCGCCGGCGCAGGCGCGGCGGCAGATGCTGTCGGACTCCCGGGCGCTCCGGAGACGCCAGGCGCGGGGCGTCCTTGCCGAGCTTGAGCCCCGCTCCGCTCGGCGGGCGACTTCTGGGAACCGCACCCCAGGAGCGGCAACCCGACAAGGCAAGCAGTCGTCAACCACGCCAGTCGAACCGTCGCAACGCGCCGCATGGCACTAGAGACTCCCGGACGGGGATGTCGGACCGTCGACCAAATGAGGTTGCACACTCCCAAGATCGTGCAAGTTCATTGAGTTCCGGAGCCTTGGGGCCCGAGTGCGCAGAAGACTATCAAAACCCCGCCGTTTTCCCCAGGTCAGTTTCATACCCCGCTGCGCGGATTTATAATAGGGAAAAGGGTCGGGTACCCGACGCAGACACGACCTCCGACGCCCGTAACCCGCCCTGACAACGGGAGGGGGCCAGGATTCCTGGGATGCGATCTCCATGGGTATTCGCTTCTACTGCCCGAACGGGTGCAAAGCGTTCCAGGCAGGACGAAGGGGGATATGCCCCCACTGCGGGGTTGGTGTCGATATCCCGCTGAAAAGCACTCGGCCGCCCTCCCGAGAGAAATCAGGAGGCAAGGCCACGATGGGAGGGCTAGACGTCTCCGAATTGCCTTCCTTGGGGGAGGCAGACGCCGAGGCGGGAAACGACGAGGAGACGGAACTTCTTCCCGCCGCATCTCGGGAGTTGGCCGAAGGACGTGCCGGCGCGGTGCCGTTGCCCGGCGGCTCACCCCGCC
>CAYSGY010000230.1:0-8626 GCA_964430315.1 uncultured Planctomycetaceae bacterium | reverse complement strand
CATCTCCTGGCACTCGGCGGCGGTCCGCTGATCGTTCCAGAGGATCGCGCGGCGTACGACCCGGTTCCGCTTGTCGAGGAACACGGAGCCGTGCATCTGGCCCGACAAGCCGATCGCCTTCACGTCGCCGGCCTTCAGCCTGGCCTGCTTCACAACGCGGCGCACGGAGCGGATCGTGGCCTGCCACCAGTCCTCCGGGTCCTGCTCGCTCCAAAGGGGTTTTGGGACGTAGCAGGGGTAGGTCTCCATGGCACTGGCCAGGATGGTCCCGTCGGCACGGACGGCCAGCGTCTTGGTCCCGGAAGTGCCGATGTCGATCCCGAGGCAAACGCTCATCTGGTTCCCTCCCACCCTGCTAGGATAGAATAGAGACTGTGGCGACTCGACCCATGATGCCCGTCGCCGGATTGTAGCGGGAGCAGAGGTTCCCGGGAAGCGTCTGTTGCCTGCGGAAATGACCAAGTGGGGTTTTGCGATTCCGGGAGAACGAGGCTCCTGCCGAGCCTGCGGGTCTTTTTCCTTTGCCCAGGCGTTTATGCCTGGGATATGGAGGCGGCGGGCCCGGTTTTCAGCCCCTTCAGGGGCTTCCCTCCAAGAAGCCCCTGAAGGGGCTGAAGATCCGCATCCCCCCGAGCGGCCCAGGCGTGAACGCCTGGGCTAGAAAAGAAGAAGAAGGCGTGAGCGTTGACGATCTCCCGAACCCTGCACTTGTCTTCCGCGTACCCCTATCCATGTCGATAATCTCCTCGAAGAAGTCTGTAGGGCGGACCGAGCAAAGCCAGGCCCGCCATGATTGGCGGCTTCGTGTAGGATCTTGGATCGGCGGGCGTCGCTGCGCTCCGTCCGCCCTACGGTTGCCGCGGCTGCGGCTGCTTCTGGTGCTCGTGGCGTTGTTTGCGGCGAGCGGATGTCCTCGGCCGGAGCAAAGCGACGAGCCGGGCGTCAAGGCCCCGTCGGCGACAACGATTCCCCTCCGCCTCTTGGTGGTAGGCGACTCTTCGATGGCCGATGCCATTGACCGGCTCAAGGGCGAGTGGGCCGCGCAGACCGGCTCGACGCTCCAAGTGGACCGGGCGGCGCGGCTCGATCCGGCCGCAACCGCCCCGCCCGACGCCGACGCCCTCGTCGTGGCCTCCGATCAACTCGCCGAACTGGCCGCTCGATCCTGGGTCGTCGCGATGTCGCCCGAGGTGATCCGACAGCGCGACGAAGTCGCCGCGGGTGCAGCCGGGACGAGTTCGTCGCAAGGATCTTGGTCGGAGGTCTTCCCCCTGTTGCGGGCCCGGGAGGCCGGTGGGGGGAGCGACACGGGCGCCGTGCCGTTCGGCTCGCCGGTCCTCACGTTGTACTACCGGGCCGACCTGCTGGAGAAGCTCGGGGCACGACCGCCGCGGACCTGGTCCGAGTATGAGAAGCTGGCCAGACTCTTCGAGGACCGCACGAAGCTCGGCGAACTCGCCCCACCCTCGGGCACGCCGTGGTGCGGGGCGATGGAGCCGCTCGGACCGGGTTGGGCGGGCACGATGCTGCTGGCCCGCGCCGCACCCTACGTGACCCATCGCGCCAACTACTCCGCGCTGTTCCAGATCGACACCATGGAGCCGCTCATCGACGGCCCACCTTTCGTCCGGGCGTTGGAGGAGCAGGCTGCCGCGCTGGGCGCCCATGCCGGCGAGCAGATCCGCTCCGATCCGGACGCGGTCCGTCGTGCATTCTGGGCCGGGCAATGCGGGATGGCGGTCACGTGGCCCTCGGCGACCGACAAGGGGACGGCGTCCTCGGGCCGCCCGATCCGCCTCGGATTGGTCGAGCTTCCCGGCTCGAAAGACGTCTACAACATCGCCCCGCAAGCATGGGAAACCCGCCGCGCCGGCGAGGATCCGCACGTGCCGCTCTTGGGCGTCGCGGGCAGGCTCGGGATGGTGACGCCCCGTTGCCCGGCACCCGATGCGGCGTTTCGCCTCCTCTTGTGGCTTTCCGCTCCGCAGCGGAATCGCCAGGTCAGCGCGGCCAGCCCCGCGACCACGCTCTTTCGGCAGTCGGACATGCGAATGCCCCAGGCATGGACCGAGCCCGAGATCCCGCCTGCCACGGCCGCCCAATACGCCATGCTCACCCAGCAGGCCCTGGGCCGCCAGCAATGGCTCTTCGATCTGCGGATTCCCGGCCGGGCGGAATACGTTGCCGTCCTCGACGAGGCGGTGCAGCAAGTGATCCGCGGCAAGCAAAAGCCCCAAGAAGCCCTGCGCCAAGTGAAGGCCCGCTGGATCGAGATCACGAGCCGTCTCGGCCTCGACCGCCAGCGCGACGCCTACCGCCGCAGCCTCGGGCTGTGACGGCGTGCAGCTTCAGGAAGCCCACGGGTTGCAACCCGTGGGCTTGGGCAGCGGTCAGATCGTCCCCTTGCGATTCCTCAGATTGCTAAATCCCCCACCCCGGACGATACGCCCGGCGTAGGTAACGGTCGGCCTCGGGGCAATTGACGGCCTTCCCCTGGGCGCAATCCCATTGGAGCTTCTTGCCCACGCGGAAGGCCACGGTGCCAAGCAGGTTGTGCTCGATGAGCTTGCCCGAGTAATCGAAATTGCAGAGCGTGGGGGCGCCGGTCTTGCAGCCGTGGATCCATTCCTCGTAGTGACCGAGCGAGCGAGGAATCGATTCCTTGGGTGGCTGGTAGTCTTTGAACTTCTCTTCGGGAAGCAGGATCCGGCGGCTGTAATCGGCCACGAGTTGCCCCCGGTCGCCGACGAAAAGGACGCCGATGCCCCATGTCGTCAAGTCCTGGCCCGGCGGTGATGGGGGCCGCTTGCCGCCGTCGTACCACGTGAGCTTCACCGCCGGCCGCTCCGCGGTGGCCGGATGCTCCCAGCGGCAGACAAGCCATTGTGGGTAGATCTCGTCGCTGCGGTTGCAGCCTTCGGCCTCGGCGGAGATCGGGTCGCGGAGCTTCAGGGCCCAGAAGGGCAGGTCGATCAGATGGCTCCCCATGTCGCCGAGGCAGCCGTTGCCGAAGTCCCACCATTGTTCCCACACCGTGCATCCGCCCAGGTAGCTGGGATGATACGGACGCTCGGGGGCCGGCCCGAGCCAGAGGTCCCAGTTGAGATGTCCGGGCACGGGTGGGCAGTCGTTCGGCCGCGTGGTTCCGGGGGCGAAGCCCACCCGGCTGCACCAGACGTGGGCCTCGCGCACCGGTCCGATCGCCCCGCCCTGGATCAACTCCACGACGCGGCGGTAGTTGTCCGTGGCGTGGATCTGCGTGCCCATCTGGGTCGCCACCTTGGCTTTCTTGTAGGTCTCCTGCACGACCCGGGCCTCGAAGACCGAATGGGCCACAGGCTTCTCGCAGTAGACGTGCTTGCCGCATTTCATCGCGGCCACGCTCGCCAGGGCATGGTGATGGTCGGGGGTGCTCACCACGACGGCGTCGAGGTCCTTTTGGTCGAGGAGCTTTCGCCAATCCGTGTATCGCTTGGCCTTGGGGAAGTTCTTGCTGGCGGCGTCGAGCTTCTGCTCGTTAACGTCGGCCAGGGCGACGATGTTCTGGCTCTTGACCCCGTTGGTGTTGGCCGCCCCACGGCCGCCGGCCCCGAGGATGCCGATGTTGAGTTTCTCGTTCGGCGAGTCGCTCTCGGCCGACATGCCGGCCGACGCGACCCAGAACCCGATCCCGGCAAACGCGCTGTTCCTCAAGAGTTCCCTGCGGCTGGAGCGACGACTCATGGCTGGACTCCTTGGCTAAGTGAAGAGCGAAAGGCGATGGGAAGGCATTCCGCGGTGCCTTCAAGGTAGCCACCCTGTACCCACGCTGCAAGCCTCTGGAATGCCTCACGCTCAGCGACGCTCGCGGAGCACCCGATCCAGGAAGGCGAACGAGCCTTCGCAACGGGCCTCGTGGACGCCCTCGAATTGGGCCAGCACGATGCGATCTTCGAGTCCGAGGTGATCGCGGATGGCGGCGAGTTGCCTCCAGGCGTAGGCCGTCCACTCTGGGGTGGTGATGCCGTCGCGGGTCCCGTATTCGATGCACACCGCCCGGGGCGCGACCGTCGAGAGGATCTCCACGTGCGAAAAGCGGTTCAGCACGTCCCAGTTATAGAAATCCTCGTCGGGGTGGAGGAGATAGCTGGTGGGCGTCGAATCGGCGGTGATCTTGGATCGCCAGTCGTTGAAATGCCCGGAAACCACCACGGCGGCCAGCCGCTCCTCCAGCGGCGAGATCCAGATGGCGGAATAGCCGCCGTAGGAGAGCCCGTAGTAGCCGATCCGCCTCGGATCGACGAAAGGAAGCCCCGCGAGGAAATCGACCACGCGCCGCGTCTTTGCCGCGGCCAACGCCACGCGCATCATGCCCGCCGCGTCGGCCATGCGGGCCTGGTCGTTCGTCCATTCTACGGGATGACGATGGAGAATCATGGGCGCGAAGACCACGTAGCCCCGCTCGGCCAGGCGGCGGCCGAACTCGTGGTAGGGAGTGTCCTTGGTCTGGCCCAGTCCGGTGATCATCTCCGGCGTGCCGCTCAGCCCGTGCTGGCACACCACGGCCGCGGCCCGGCCTTGGAGCCGCTCGGGCACGAGCAGATTGCCGTAGACCTCGACGCCCTCGGTCACATCGAGGAGCACGCGGTAGGCCCGGTACTTCTCGGTCGACAGCACAAGTTCTGTGCGAGGGCGGAGCGGCCTTCCGTCGTCCGGCACCTCGCCCACCAGGCGGCGGTATTCCGCGAGCATGGCCGCCTTGATCTTGGGGAAGTCGGCGGGGGGAGTTGCGGCGAGACGCCATCGGGCCTCCCGCTTGGCCTCGCTGGCCGCGATCAAGGTCCGAAGGTAGCGGAGCCGCTCTTCAAAGTGCTCGTTCCGCCACGCCTCGGCCTGCGGGGCTGTCACGCACGCTGCCGGACAGGCGATTTCGCCGTTCCTCGGTGGAGTATCAAGTCGCTCCGCAAGCAGCGATGCCATTCGATCGGCCAGTTCCGACGAAGGCACGTCGGCCACCGAGGTCAGGTTGCCCGGGACCTTGAGCCCTTCGTGGAACCCCAGGACACGTCGGACTTCGCCGGCCACGCGATCCGCGGGAATTGCCGAACCCCGGGACGTGAGAATGGCGAGGGGGCGCGGGGCCACCAGGGCGGCGAGTTCCGCGTCGCCGCACACGAGGAGTTGTCCCGGCAGCCGGCGGTCCACCGGCTCCTGCCAGCAGCGGTCGCGGCGGTCGAAGTAGTCGGCCACGACCGCGGCCCGAACGCGAGGCTCCAGGGCGGCCGCGTACAGGGCCGTCATGCCGCCTTGACCGATCCCGGCCAGCCCGATCCGGTCCGGGTCGATATCCGGGCACCGGCTGAGATACTCGATCGCCGCGAGGGCATCCTGCACGTCGAGCCCGGGCACGGTCCGACCGACCGGGTACCCAAGACGGTAGAGCACCATGCGACGGTCTTTGCCGCGGGTCAGGGCGCAATAGGGATGATCGGCCAATCGCTCCACCGATTGCGGCACGTAGACCGCCACGCCCCGGCCGACAAGCCGGCTCAGCCAAGGCGGCGGAGCGATGCCTTCGACCAGACCGGCGAAACGCTCGGGCCACGTGTCGGTGTCAGGGCAGAAGAGCATGACCGGATGCCGGCCGGCCGACTCCGGTGTGATCAAGAGCCCCCGCGCCGAGACCCCGGCCGCCCACGGCAGGCTCACGCGATCGACTCGGCATCCTTTGCCACGGGCGAACGTCTCCACGCCATGTGGCACAGCCGCCCCCGGCGGTGCTGGGCTGTTTCGCACCGCCGGGGGCGGCTGTGTCACGTTATGCGATAGGCCCTCCATCCCCAGCATGGCCCGGCACTGCGCGCGGTGTTCGGCCGCAGAGCGCTCGCAAGCGGCCGGCGAAGAAAAGTCGATCTGCCATTGCCGGCGGCAGCCCGCCTCCGCCTGGGTGATCCGATGCCGGAAATAGCCGAGGACTTGCTTCAACTGGATCTGAACGATCTCGTCCGCAGGCTGCGGCAGCACCAACGGCTGGGTGCCGGGAAGATTCTCGGCCGCCGCAGTTGCCGCGAGGATTGCCACGAGGGCCAGCGCCCGTGCGGCGCGTAGGGCGGATCGAACAGAGCGAAACGCGCCGCAGAGCGGCGGAGATTGCGTTCCCACGCAGAGCGTGGGAACGAGACTATGACTTTCCATCGTGCCACTCCCTCAGTCGCATTCTGGGAACCGGCCGTATTTGCGGATCGCGTCGCGCATGGCCAGCACGTTCTCCGGCTTCATGTCATCAGTCAGGCTGTTGCTCGACGAGATGAGGTAGCCTCCGCCGGAACCGATCGTTTGGATACGATCGCGGACCTGGGCCTCGATCTCCGCGGGCGTCTTGTGGACCAGGTCGCTCATGAAGATGTTCCCCACCAGGGCCACGCGGCGGCCGTATCGCTGCTTGACCGCCCGGATGTCCATCACGTCGGGCTGGATCGGGTGGATCGCCTGCTGGCCGAGTTGGAGCCAGTCGTCCACCAGCGGCGTCATGTCGCCGTCGCTGTGGGTGATGAGCGGCCGGGTGAACGTGGCGGCCACCGCCTTCTCCTTGGGGAGGATGCGGCTGCGATAGAACGCCGGACTGAACATCGGCCCGGAATTGAAGGCGACGTCGTCGAACGCCCAGACCACGTCGAAGCCGATCTCTTCGAGCATAGGCACGACGGCCGCCGTCCAATCGGCGTAGGCGTCGTGGACGTCGGCGATCAACTGCGGGTCGTCCGCCATCGCGTAGGAGAAGGCCTCGATGCCCATGCTCAGGAGCGTGGCCCCGATGCCCAGACGCACGCAGGCGCAGGCACAGTACGGGCCCTTGTGGGCGATGAACTGCCGGGCGTTCTCGACGAATGCGGCCTCGCGGGGCGACGGCAGCCGGAACCGGGTCTCGAAATCCCGCCGGCTGCGGATCAAGCCGTCGCCGACCAGCACGGGCGAGCCGTCGTCGGCCTTGCGCATCCTTTCGCAAAAGATCGGCGCAAACGCGCAGAACTGGAGGTTCGCTTTGTCCAGGACGCGGTTGACCTTCTTCTGCTCCTCGGCCAGTTGGTCGCCGGGCATGGTGGGGAAGCCGTCCGGCGCGACCGACCAGTCGACGCGGATCGGCTCGCCGCACACCGCGCCGGCAATGCCGTTGCCGACGATCCCTTCGATCCAAGGGATCTGATCGACTTCCTCGTGCCGCAAAGCGGCCAGCACGCGCTCGCGGGGAGTCATGGCAGGGGCTCGGGTCCTATTGGAGTACGCTCGCACCGGTCATTCTTGCTGCCCCGCCCGTCTTCCGCAAGGCTCGGACCGCTCGTCGGCCCATACCTTCACCCCTGGTCCGCTCGTCGGCCGGGGAGTATCATCGGGTCCAGGGAGCGACAAAGCACAATCGGCAGGGTGGGACAGCGCCGGTGCTTGTCCAACCCTGCGCGTTCCGCGACGGAACTTCATTCGCTTCTCTGGAGGAATTCGATCGTGCGTCCCTGGAAGCTTGCGGAAACCAACTACGGTATGACCAAGGGAGAGCGCTACGAGGTGGCCGTGCTGCCCCTCGGGGCCACGGAGCCCCATAATCTCCACCTGCCCTACGGGGCGGACACCTTCGAGGGGGACCTGGTCGGAGAGAGGATCTGCGAGGCGGCCTGGCAGCGCGGGGCCAAGGTGATGCTCCTGCCCACCGTCCCTTACGGCACGCAGACAAACCAGCGGGCGTTTCCCTTCGCCATGAACGTCAATCCCTCGACGCTCGGCGCCCTGGTGACCGACCTGGTCGAGAGCCTCACCGGGCAGGGCATCTTGAAGATCGTGCTCCTCAACAGCCATGGCGGCAACGACCTCAAGTGGCTCCTGCGGGAACTGTTTGGCAAGACTCCTGCGAAGCTGTTCTTGTGCAATTGGTACCAGATTTATCAGGACGTGTACCGCGAGATCTTCCAGGAGCCCGACGACCACGCCGGCGAGATGGAGACCTCGCTCGCCCTGGCCTACTGGCCGGAACTGGTGGCGAAGAACCCGGACGGCACGCTCGCGGCCGACGAGGGACGCAAAGCGCAGCCCCGATTCGAGGCGCTCCGACGCGGCTGGGTCTCGATCACCCGCCCCTGGCACCTCCTGACCACCAACGCCGGGGCCGGCAACCCGCACGCAGCCGCGGCCGAAAAGGGCCGGCGGCTCATGGAACTCCTCGTCCAGCGCCTGGCCGGGTTCCTCGTCGAGCTTTCCGCGGCGGAATTGGACGAGCGGTTCCCGTATTGAAAATATCCTGGCTCTAACGTCTTCTATGTGGATTGTCGGTACCCTGCCATCGAGGCGGAGAGTTGTAGGTTGTGAAGCCAGTGGTCGTGGTACTTTCTGTCAGTTCCTCACGATCCTGGAAGAACTGAACAAGGCTCCCCGTTTCGGGGACGCAGCGGATGAACTGTAGGGTGGGACAAGCGAAGCGCAGTCCCACCGGCCGAACACATGCTTGCTTCTGGTGGGACCGCGCTGCGCTTGTCCCACCCCACGCTCTCCCCGATTCCGGGACGCAAGCGGATGAACTGTAGGGAACGCCCTCACCGCAAAGGCACCGTTGCCGAGAGCCGCTTTCCGCGGGCATCTTCCAGATGCGTCGGGAAGGGAC
>CAYSGY010000229.1:0-8653 GCA_964430315.1 uncultured Planctomycetaceae bacterium | reverse complement strand
CCGAGAGTGTGGCATGCCGTCACTCGGCGCAGCCGAAAGTGTGGCATGCCGTCACTCGGCGCAGCCGAGGGTCGGCATGGAAGCCGCCAAAGGGTCGCCCAGGTCGCACGCCCAGAGCGAAGCGATGGGCGTGGTGAACCGCCTCTCGACGCAACCACGCCCTTCGTCAGGGCGGGTGAATGGAGCCATCCCTCGTCTCTCACCCCTCATCCTGCTTCAGCCCAACTGCTTCGCCACGAAGGCCCAGTTGACGAGGTCCCAGATCGACTCGACGTACTTCGGGCGCGCGTTGCGGTAGTCGATGTAGTAGGCGTGTTCCCAAACGTCGCAGGTCAAGAGCGGTTTCTTGCCGGAGGTGATCGGGCACCCGGCGTTGCCGGTGCTTTCGATCGCCAGCTTGCCCGACGGGTCGAGGACCAGCCAGGCCCAACCCGAGCCGAAGGTCGTCACCGCGCAGGCGGTGAACTTCTCCTTGAACTGGGCGAACGAGCCGAACGCGTCGTGGATTGCGGCCGCCAGGGCCCCGGAAGGCTCGCCGCCTGCCTTCGGCGCCAGACAGTTCCAGTAGAAGGTGTGGTTCCACACCTGGGCTGCGTTGTTGAAGATCCCGCCCGAGGCTTCCTTGACGATATCCTCCAGGGACAGGTTCTCGAACTCGGTGCCTGGGATCAGCTTGTTCAGGTTGGCCACGTAGGCGGCATGGTGCTTGCCGTAGTGGTACTCCAGGGTCTCCGGCGAGATGTGCGGCGCAAGGGCGTCCTTCGCGTACGGGAGTTCAGGCAGTTTGTGTTCCACGAGTTGCTCCTTCTTGCTTCAGAGAGATCTACCGCGATCCCGAGTGGACGTAATGCGTTTCTGTTACCGGAGCGCAGACACGAGGTGCGCTTTCGGCAACTAACGCGCCGGGGGCGGTCGCTAGGGCTCCGTCAGTCGCGCTTTGATGTGTGGCACAGCCGCCCTCGGCTGTGCGAAACGCCGTGCACAGCCGAGGGCGGCTGTGCCACATGGGATCATCGCTTCATCCATCAGAGCATGCTAGACGGAGCACTAGAACCGTAGCCAAAGCGTCCCCCGCGGCAAGACCCCGTTGGGTGGGGAGGCCCGCAAAAAAGTCCCGTCCGTCGGGCGCGGCGGACCATTGACAAGCCGGGCCGGCGGGATATGGTATCGGGTAGCTGTCTCCTACCCCCGAGCCGACGTCCAGAAGTTATCTCGGGCTTCGGGCGAGACATGCCGGCCGCACCGAAGACGTGCGGCCACTTTTTTTCGGACGACGGTCGGCGTACCGCAACCTCCTTTGCTGCCGAGCGTTGCGTCCGTTGCCCAATCGCTTGGTGCCCTCGGCCCTCGGCGGGGCCCTGCAACCTCCTCTGGACATCCCGGCGTCAACCCGCTAATCTCCCGGCCCTGGGATGCGACCCACCAGTTCCGCACGGATTGCGGCACGATGTCACGGAGGAGACCATGGCAGCCAACTTCAATTTCTTTTCCTGGATTCGCGAGGGAGTGAAGCAGTCGGTCCTGATGGGGGTCTCCGACGCAGTTCATCACTTGGGGTCCCCTCGCGAAGGGGATGATGTCCAGCAGCGTCTCACGACCTTCCTGCAGGACCAGGGCTCCACAACGGGCTCGCCGCGTCTGACCGACGGCGCCCCTCGAAGGAAACTGGGCCGCACGCTCCAAGAGATCCACTCCGGCGCCGAGAAGTCGAGCTAAGGCGGGACCTACCGTCGCCGCTCCCCCATCTTTGCATTCCCTGACGCCTCGTGGTAGTCTGAGAATCGGGGCCTCCCGGGGCCGTGGCGCGAAGCGTGCCGGTCCGGCCGGGTGGATGGGCCCCGGATGCTCCAAAGGGGTGCAACGTGCGTTGTCGTCTCGTCCTCGTCGCGGCCGCGCTTGGCGTCCTCCTGGCCGAGCGGGTCCTTGCCGCAGAACCGGCGGACCACAGGGCGGCCCCGTGGTCGATCGGCAGCCTCGTTCGGTCCGGCGACGCCCAGCCGGGCGTCAGCGACACCGCCACGGACGATGCCAAGTCGAAGTTCTTGCACCTCCGCATCTCCCCATCGCCGCGGAGTGGGGAGTTGAAGCTGCACCAATTCCGCGTCGTCGATCGCAACGGCGAGACCGTCGCGGACGTCTACGGATTCCACAAGGGGCGCTGGGTCCTGGTCTTCGAGGGCGATTGGTCCCGGCTGGAGGGGCTTTTTCTGGAAGGGGCCGGCCATCGCGAGCCGCTGATTCCCGCTCAGCCGGCGCGCCAGACGCCCTCGCCAAGCCGGCCGCTCGTCCAACCCACCCGGAAGCCCTCCCTTGACGTCGAAAAGGAGGTGCATGCCCGCCGGCCGGTTCCGGAGCCTGAGCCGCCGGTCGTCATGTCGCGAAGCGAGTCGAGCGGGTCCACGCCGGCGGAGAAGCTGTATCAGGAAGTGCTGGTGACGCAGCACACGCGGTGCAATATCCAGGGAATGGCTTTCGACGGCGATTTGCAGTATCGCGTCTTGTCGAGCCTTTCCATCGACAAGCGGACTGCGGAGGGCGTCCTTTCGGTCACGCAGAAGGTGGAGCGGGCCGAATTGATCCGGTCCGACGCCCTCACCCAGTCGATCGTCGGCGGCCTGCTGGGCCAGTTGGTCGGCAGCACCTTTCAGATGACGCTGGATTCGGAGGGCCGCGTGGTCGATTTCCAGGGCGCCAAGCCGCGGGTCGAGGCTGCCGCCGGCCTCAATCCGCTTGGAGGACAGTCCTTCCTGATGGCCTCCGTGATCGATCCCGACGGATGGCGAGAGATTGCCGAGCTAACCTTCTTCCGCCCACCTCCCTCGACCCGGGGCGATCAGGGCTGGGACCGGGCGATGACGCACCGTTGGGGACCGCTGGGGAGTTGGGTCGGCCGTGTCGCCTATGTCCGTGCCGGCCAGGTGGACTCGCTCCAGCGCGTCCGCTACACCTACCACCTGACCTACCAGGCGCCCAAGGCCGATGCGGGCGGGTTGCCGTTCCAGGTCGTCCGGGCCGAGTTCAAGCATGGCGAGGCCGGCGGCTCGATCGAGTTCGACACGGTCAAAGGATGCGTCGTGAAGGCCGAAGAACGCTTCCCGGTCAAGGGAAGCCTCACCATGGGCCTCCTCGGCCAGGAAACGCCCGTCGCCCTGGACGAAACGCAGGAATTCCGCGTCCGGATTCTGGAGACGCCACCAGCATCATCTCCTTCAGGGAGCCGTTAGCACGTCTTGCCCTCCCGGCATTGCGAAACCCTGCTTCGTGGAAGGCGGTCGCCTCGCGTTGGCCGGCACGGCCCCCTAGCCGTTCCCGGCTCCCCCGCATACACTTGGCTTACGTCGCTCGGCTCCGTGAGGCGAGCGAAACGCCCGAGACAGCGGTGGTTGATAACTCTTAAGAGGGGGTTCCCGAACATGCCGGCCAATGAAGCTCTCTACGATGAAGCCATCAAAATCTGCGAGCAGGGCGATCTGGAGGGAGCGGTCGGCAAGTTGCAGGAACTCCTGAAGCAGGATGAGAAGTACGCACTGGCGCATGCTGCGTTGAGCGTCTTCTACAGCAAGCTCGAGAAGCACGACGAGGCCATTGCCCACGCCGACAAGGTTTGCGAGCTCGAGCCGACGGACCCCTTCAGTTTCATCGCCAAGAGCCTCGTTTGCCAGAAGGCGGGCCGGATCCCGGAGGCGGAGCGGGCCATGATGGAGGCCCGCCGGGCGCAGATGGGATGAGGGATGACGACGCGGCGGGCGAGCCCGCCCGCTACGCGGGGATGCGTCTCGGGGCTCCAGCCTCCGATCTCTGATCTCCGATCTCCGATCTCCGATCTCCGCCCCTAGCCTCCGCTTCCCAGGAGTTTCGGATAGGGCCGGTGGTCGCTGGGGATTCGGACCGGCTTGCCGGCGATCTGCACGTCGCGGCCGCTGTCTTCGTTCTGGATGCACATCAGTCCGCGGTTGAACCAGACGCCGTTGTTGGTGCCGTCGCCGCGGACGATCATCGGGATCTCGCCCGGGTCGCCCCGCTTGCCCGACCGCATGGTCTGCGCCCAGCCCCCGGTCTTCGGGATGAAGATGTGGAGGGAGTAGCGCTCGGCATTGGAGAAGACCAGGTCGAGGAAGCCGTCGTCGTCGAGGTCGACGAGCCGGCAGCCGGCGTCGCGCCCCTGGGCATCGACGATCGCGGTGTCCTGGGGGAACCGATACGGCAGGCGCCGCCAGGAGCGTTCTTCCTGCGACCAGGCGAAGACGGCGTTTTGCTTGCCGTTGGCCACCAGAAGCTCGCAGATTCCATCGCGGTCCAGGTCGTAGAACCGGACCCCGCGATCGCGGCCGCTGATGCTGGTGGAGATCGGTTCGCTTGTCAGGCGGCGTTTGCCGCCGGATCGTTGCAGGCCGACCGACTCCAGCGACGCGAGTCCCTGGGGATCGTTGACCCACCGCTCGCCGTCGAAGTGCCAGAGCCCGGCGGCCTTGTCGTTGCGCACAAGAAGACTTGCCCGGCCGCTCTTGTCCAGAACGCCGAAACGCACGCCCGCGTCGAGGCGGTTGCCCTGCGCATCGACCGTGACGATCGCGACCGGGAAGTCGCCGACGATCCACTGGCGCTTCTGGGGCGACCAGATCCGCGTCTGGCGGACCTTTTCGTTGCCGATCACCACGTCCATGAAGCCGTCGTGGTTCACATCGAGCAGGCGCACGCCGTTGTCCTGCCCATTGACCACCCGGAGCGGCTGGCCGCCCAGCGCGTTCTTGGTAATCCGCTCGTAGACCTCGCGGAAGTTGAGGAACTTGACCTTCTTGCCATAACGGTCCAGGGCGTGGTTGACCATCTCCACGACCTGCGAGTTGAGAATCCAGTTGTGGACGTGTGGATGGAAGGTGAGCGTGTAGGTTCCCTGCTTGATCGCCACGCCGTCGATCGCGGCCTTCATGTCGCGGATCGTCAGCGGATTGCGGGGCTGGTGATGGTCGTTGCCCATCCAGTCGTCGGGGATGGCCGAGGGCATCTCCCAGCAGAGCCGCGCGATCACGTAAGGATAGGGGTAGTCCTCGACGTAGTTGACGAATTCCCGGGCCGTGGGGACGTACTTGGCGAACCGCGGGCCGCCCTCCTCCTGCTGCACGAGGCTGCGCGGCAGGGCAGGATCGGCGGCCGTGAAGAGCATGAAGATCGAAGAATCCAGCGACACGAAGCGGCCCGCCGGCGTGGTCTTGTTGAACACCTCGGCGTAGAAGCGGGGCGTGGCCGAGTTCATCGAGTCGCAGCACGGCATGCGGAACGCCACCGGATGGGCATTCGGGATGCTCGCCACAAAGTCGATCGCGTGGTCGAACGTCGCCTTGGCGTTGGCAAAACCCTTGACGCCCAGGCACGGACACGGGTGATCGTAGGTGTGGGTCTCCAGGTTCACGCCTTCCTTGAGCCACGCCTGGATCTGCGGGTCGTCGGCCTGAACTCGCCCGGTCATCATGCTCACCGGAGCGCGGCCGTCGACTTGCTTGAGCCGCTCGAAGACCGGGCGGAGGAACTTCTCATACACTTCCGTCTTGCCGAGGTCGTCGATGGCCAGCACGACGGCGAACTCGACCCCTTCGTCACCGATCCACTGCGGCGTGACGAACTTCGCCGTCGAGAGCCCGACGTAGTAGGGATCGCAGAACTCGTTGAGATACGCCAGCCGGTTCCCGACGTCGGCCCCCGAGGCCGGGGCCGCCAACAGCGCCGTCGCCACCAGAGCCAAGACTTCCCTTCGCATACCTATCCTCCGATCGCACGGGGACGCGGTCCGCTTCCGCCACGGCGGCGGATTGCCTCACAGCGAGCATAGCAGGCGCCCCGGGGCGCCGGCAAGTCTCTGATAGAGGTTCATCCGGCTGAAGCGTACCTGGGCCGACGACGGCGGCCAAAGTGCGGCTGCGCCGCAGGATTTTCTAAGGCATAGGTCCGGTGTCCCATGGGAGGAAAGAAGCGGCCCCCGACGGCATTGGCGGTCAGCGGCCTGACGGGCCATGGGCGCACCGGAGCCTGGATATCCCTCGTCTCACTTGCGTCGTGAGCAGAGCCCGACTCCGTTTCTCCGGGGCAGTTCCAGGATAGAGCGAGGCCAACCGAGCGAAGCGAGCCGTCACACCCACCAGGAGACGGCCAGCAGGATCACGAAGACCACGACCATGAAACCGACGATCCAGACGCCGATCCGCAGGGCGTGGGAAAGGATCGGGCCCATCTCCTCGTGCCGCGTCGCCGCGTAGACGAGGCTCACCACGACAATCAAGGGCACGGCGTACCAGAGCTGATTGGTCCGCAAGGCGGCCAGGAGCAGGGGATTCATGGGGTGTCGGCCTCTTCTTTCGTCTTGTCGTCCTGCGGTTCGTCCTGGTCGTCTTCCTTCTTGGCGGTCTCGGGAAAGACCGGGCCGCCCCAGGCATCGTACACGGCCAGGATGTTCAGCAGTCCGGCGATCATCGTGTAGGCCGTGCCCAACTCGAAATAGCCCCGGAGGCGGAAATGGAGCGTGTCGAGGCTCGGCTGTCGGGCCAAGGCCCGCGTGGTGAGTTCATCGGCATTGCCAAAGCCCTCGGGCTGGGGCGGGGCCATGAAGCCCTTCCACCACGGCTCCTTCCCCTTCTTCGCCCGGCTCGCCTGCACAATGGCCGGCAGGGCCGGGAGCCCGATGCCCACCTGGCAGAGATAGGCCAGCCGCGTGTCATCGTCGCGCCAGGCCACGTAGACCACGCGGCCCCATCCCAACTCGGAATTCCCGCC
Organism: uncultured Planctomycetaceae bacterium; assembly: GCA_964430315.1. Classification (GTDB taxonomy): domain Bacteria; phylum Planctomycetota; class Planctomycetia; order Pirellulales; family Thermoguttaceae; genus CALFBP01. Next base: position 1,888 of record CAYSGY010000229.1, on the reverse strand, counting down.
CAGGTAGCAGCCGTAGGCGAACGTGCTCACCAGGCACACGAAGAAAAGGACCCCCTTGGCCGTCCGGCCCTGGAAGATGTGCCCCAGCCCCGGAACCAGCCATGCCAGAAGCGCGGCCATCGCGGGATCCTTCAACACAAGCTGGTTCTCCGCGGGGAGAGGAGCGTTGGACTGGCTCACAGGAGTTCTTTCGTCATCGAGGTCCGAATCTTGTCGCCTCCCGACGGTGCGTCGAGGGCCTCGCATGGCCGTGCCACGAAGCCCCACCGGAGGCCGAACGTACCATGCGCGCCAACCCATTGTAGTGGTTGACGCCGGCATTGCCAGACCATAACCGTTCCCAGGCCTGGGAACGGCTCGCTTTTCGGCCCGCCGGCGCGTGGCCCTCCGCTCCCCGGAATTCTCGGAAGAACCAGAAACAAGGTAAGCGTCCAGCGGAATGAAGTGCGAATCGCGGAAGGGAAAAGGAAAAGCGCTGGAAAAATGGGAAAAGCACGAAGCCGTGCGCTGATCACACCATTCTGAATGGGAATCCACTCCTGTTCTTTTCCCATTTTCCCTTCCGTTTCTTCCTTTTTCCTTCTCCTCTTCCGACAACTTCCTACGGCGGAAGTGTTACGAAAGGAGGTGCCTGTCCCCTTGGCCAACGGGGCGGTATCCTGAGAGGGAGAGGCGAAGGACGAGCGTCTTCGGCGGGGGGAAATGGCGGCGCCCCCCTCGATCCCAAGCGGTCGTCCAATCATGCAATAATAGCCTGTGGCACAGCCGCCCCCGGCTGAAATAACTTGTGGCACAGCCGCCCCCGGCTGTGCGGAATTGCGGACAGCCGAGGGCGGCTGTCCCACACATGCCGAAGTTGTTTCTGAGCGACCACGAACTGGCCATGCTTACCCGCCAAATGGCCCTCGCCGAGTACGATTTCCGGCACAGCCGCGTGGTGCCGGACCGGCTCACGCGTGGGCGCCACGGCCAGTACGCCGGCTACGCGGAGCGGATGCTGGAGGTCTACCGCACGGGGATCGGGCGCACGCGGCGGGAGTTGCACCGGGCGGTGGGGGCGATCCTGGCCGACGAGCCCGAATGTCCGGCCCGGCGGATCGAGGCCTTCTGCAAGCTGCTGGACGACGCGGCCATGTTCCGCCGCGACCGCCGAGGCCGGTCGGCTGCCTTGCGTCGCCAGGTGTTCCACCTGGCCGCGCCCCGGCATCCCTTGGTCCGCACGGCCGATCGGTTGTTCGGGCACGAGGAGGGCGAAGTCAAGGCGGCGATCGCCAAGGAGTTGGGCCGGCCTTGGGAGGAGATCGAGGGCGAACTCTTCGCCGACGTGATGGAGTTCCATCCCCTGGCCTCGTTCGAGGGCTATCCGGACGGGGCCGCCCTGCTGGCCCGGTACAACGTGGCCCAGGTCCAGGCGGCGCTCTTCGACGCGGTGTCGATGACCGTTTGGGCCGAGGAGGACTTCAAGACCATCCTCCGCTACGCCAAGCTCGCCCGGCTCATGCACACGATCACGCGGGCCAGGAGCGGGACGTATTGCTTCCGGTTCGACGGGCCGGCCTCGGTGTTGCGCGAGACGCGGCGTTACGGGGTGGCCATGGCCCGATTCCTGCCGGCCCTGGTGGCGTGCCGCTCCTGGCGCATGCACGCGGTCATCCGCACCCGTCGCCGCGGCTTCACCCTGGGCCTGGACCTGGCGGACCGCGACGGCCTCCACAGCCATCTCCCGCCGCCCGACGCCTTCGATTCCCTGGTCGAAGAAGCCTTCGCCGAGAAGTGGGAAAAAGAGCCGCGCGACGGATGGCAACTGGTGCGCGAAGGGGAAATCCTCCACCGCGGCCAGAAGGTCTTTGTGCCCGACTTCGTCTTCCGCCACGACGACGGACGCAGC
>CAYSGY010000228.1:8405-8680 GCA_964430315.1 uncultured Planctomycetaceae bacterium | reverse complement strand
GCTCGGCGATCCGGAGACCCCCTTCCGTTCCGGGAACAACGCGCCGGTCCTCAACGCGAATCTCGGGACCTTGACGCTCCGCTCCATTGAAGAAGGCGACAGGACGAACTTCGGCACGCGCGTCATGTCCGTCCTCACCAGCGGGGGCGTCCCGGCCGACGACGTGATTTCGGACCCGGACACCGGCGCCCTCGAAGGCATCGCCGTGATCAAGACCGACACGGCCAACGGCTCGTGGGAATTCACCACGAACAACGGGGCTACGTGGCATCCCA
>CAYSGY010000228.1:0-8395 GCA_964430315.1 uncultured Planctomycetaceae bacterium | reverse complement strand
CAACTGCTCGATCGGTTCGGCGAGGCTCCTGCCCGCCGACGCACCTGCGCGAATCCGTTTCGTCCCGAATCCCGGGTTCAGCGGGACGGCGGCGATCATGTTTCGCGCGTGGGACCAGACCACGGGGTTCGCGGGCGGTCTTGGTGATTCCACCAAGAACGGGGGGAAGACCGCGTTCAGCAAGGGCACCGCCACGGCTTCCATCACCGTGACCCCGGTCAACGATGCGCCGGTCCTTGACACCAAGGTCCTCCTGAGCCTGGAAGCGATCGACGAGAACATCGACGACCTCGAGAACGTCGGGACGCTCGTCAGCGGCCTTCTTGCAAGCGGAGGCACGCCGGCGATTTCCGACCTGGACTCCGGCGATCCTCAGGGGATCGCCGTCACGGGCGCGGATACCACCCATGGGACCTGGGAGTTCAGCACCGACGACGGCGATACCTGGACATCGATCGACCTGGATCTCCTCTCCACCAACTCGGCCGTGCTCTTGGCGTCCGACGACAGCACGCGGATCCGATTCGTCCCCGCGGCGGGCTTCCATGGGACGGTGGCCCCCGGGATCCGTTTCCGGGCCTGGGACCAGACGAGCGGGGCCGCCGCAGAGTACGTCAGCACCTCGACCAACGGCGGCCGCACGGCGTTCAGCAAGGACATTTCTTCGGCGTCGATCACCGTGAACTGGGTCAACGACCCGCCCGTCCTGGTGGATCCCGTCGATGAAGAGGCCCCGGTGGTCCTGGCGATGGACTCGATCCTGGAGGACGCCTTGTCGAATGCGGGCACGCGGATTTCCACGATCCTCGCGGTCGGCGACGCAGCCAAGTATCCGATTCGTGACCCGGACAAGGAGTTCTCCCCGGGGCCCGGAATCGCCGTGATCGGCGCCGATACGGCCAACGGCACGTGGCAGTTCTCGACCGATAACGGCGCCCACTGGTTCGCCGTCGGCGCGGTGAGCGACGACAGCGCGCTGCTCTTGCCCGCCGATCCCGGCAGCCGCCTCCGGTTCCTGCCCTCGCTCGACTTCAACACGGCAACGGTCTATACGCTCCCGTCGGTTACATTCCGGGCGTGGGACCGGACCGCGGGCGCCAGCGGCTCGACCTTCGACATCGCCGGCGCCGCCGAGGAAGATCAGACGGCCTTCAGTGAGGCAACGGGCACGATTCAGGTTGAAGTTTTTGCCGTCAACGATGCGCCGATCTTCGCGTTGGTGGAAGCACCGAATCAGGAGACTTGGGAGGGGGCTGGCGAGCAGAGCGCGCCCTTGGTCGAGTTCTTCGCGCCCGGACCGGACACGGCGCTCGATGAGCTTGGCAGTCAGTTCTTCGATTCGTTCGTCGTGACGCCCGCCGATCCGTCCCTGTTTACGGAGGACGGGCAGCCCGCCATCGATTCCTCCGGTGTCCTCACCTATACGCCGATGCCTTTCGCTCACGGGACGACGACGGTGACGGTCAAGGTCGTGGACGACGGCGGTACGGAAAACGGCGGCCAGGACACTTCGGCCGCCCGGACCTTCACGATCACCGTCCACTGGGTGAACCAGGCGCCGACGTTCGTCGCGCCCGCCCCGGATCAGGCGGTGAACGAGGGCGACGGGCCCCAAGTCGTCGCCAACTGGGCCCAGAACATCACTTCCGGTCCCAACGACCCGGCGCAGGGCCTCGCCTTCTACGTCAAGGTCGTCAGCCTCACCGACCTCCACAAGTTCAAGAAGCCGCCGGCCATCTCCAGGGACGGCACCCTGACCTATGAACTTGCCCCCTACAAACTCCCCTCGGGCGAGGTGGACTCGATTGCCGTGTCGGTGGTGCTGCAAGACGACGGAGGAAAGGCCAACGGCGGCAGCAACTCGAGTGCGCCGGTGGTCTTCACCATCGACGTGACGCCCGCGCCCCTCCCCCCTCCCGTCAACAGTGCGCCGGAGGCTTTCGGACAGCAAGCCGAGACCGACGCGAACCTGCCGGTTGCGTTGACCCTGGAGGGCGACGACCGCGACGGCGGCCTCCAGATGCTGACGTTTGCGATCGCCGTCTATCCCAATCCCGCGCTCGGGACGATCACGGCCTTCGACCCGGAAACGGGCGAGGTCGAGTTCACCCCCAAGGCCGGCGCGTCCGGGCCGGCCACCTTCAGCTTCACCGTGACCGACGACGATACGATCGACGGAACGGCCCTCTCCAGCGCTCCCGCCACCGTCGAAATATGGATCAACCCCGTCGTGCAGGTCCCGACCGGGAAACGGGACAACACGCTGGTTCTGCACATGGGCGCGAACAACCACATCCAGTTGGATTGCACCACCACGGGCCAGAAGGCACGGCTCTTCGACGGGGCTCTCGAATCCGTCAAGAAACTTACCATCCTCGGCTCGGACGGGAAGGCCGACGTGTTGACGGTCGATTTCAACTCCGGCGGATCCTTCGCCCTCGCCGATCTCATCTTCGACGGCGGGGCCGACGGGGAGAGGAACACGCTCGCGTTCCGCGGGACGCCGGACGCCGACGACTTCCGGGTCGAGGGCGACCGGGCGACGGCCAACGACGTGGCCGTTGCCTTCCAGAATGTCGGGCAAGTCCGGTTCGACGGCTCCTCGGGCGACGACACCTACGCCGTAGCCTCCCTGGAGCACTCCGTCCGTATTATCGACTCCAAGGGCACCGACACGCTCGACTTCTCCGAGTTGGATCTCTCCGGCTTCCCGGCCGGGACGGGCGTCACGGTGAATCTTAGCCGGAGCGGGGGCCAGAAGCAGACCCCGCTTGAGGGAGGTGAGGCGTCCCTCTGGCTCTCCGGGACGATCGAGTACCTCGTCGGCAGCAGCGGCGACGATTCGCTCACGGGCAATTCCGCGGCCAACGTCATCCGCGGCGGCCCTGGGAACGACCTCATTCACGGCAACGGCGGCACCGACCTCCTCTTCGGCGACGACGGCGACGATGTCCTCTATGCCGACTCCGGCCTCGCGGTGCTCCTGGGCGGCGAAGGGAACGACACGCTGGTCGCCGGGAAAAAGCGATCCATTCTCATCGGAGGCGAGGGGACCGACACGCTTACCGGATCGAGCGGGCAGACCGTGCTCATCGGCGGCACCACCGCCTACGACGAGAACGATGTCGCCCTGATGGCCATCCTCAAGGACTGGGGCGGCAGTGGCTCGTTCAAGACGCGGGTCGCCCGTCTCCGGGCGTCGGCCAATCCCCTGGCCTTGACGACCACGGTCTTCGACGATCTAGCCTCCGATACCCTGGCCGGCGGCAGCGGGTACGACTGGTTCCTGCCCTTCGCCGGGGACGACGGCGATGTGACCGAGGGATTCAACGCCAAAAGAGACATCACCGGTTAGGCCCGACGCCACCGCAGGGAGCGCGAAGGGCCTTCCATGAGGATCACCGATCTCGAGTTCTTCTTGGTGGACGGCGGCACGCCGGGGTCGGTGTTGCCTCCGTCGCTGCTGGTGAGGCTGTCGGCCCATTCGGGGCTCGAAGGATGGGGCGAGGCGCCGTCGGAGTGGCGCCGAGAGGAACTCTCCGCTCGCCGGAGCGCCCTCCTGTCTGCACTGACCGGATGGAACGCGTTCGACATTGAGGATCTCTCGGGCCTGGGGGCTCTCCGTTCCGCCCCGTTGCGATGTGCCGTGGAGATGGCCTGCTGGGACCTGGTGGGGCAAATCGCCGGACAGCCGCTTTGCCACCTCTTCGGCGGCGGGTATCGGCGGCGAATCCCACTGGCCGTGCGACTCCAAGGGACATCGCCGAAGGAGATCGCCACGCTCGCCCGCGAATTGGCCGAGCAGGGCTTCCATGCCCTGGCCATCGCCTCCCTCGGACACCTGGACGACGATCTTGAAATGGTGGCGGCCGTGCGGGAACTGGTCCAGGACCGGGCCGATCTCGAATTCGACGGGACCGCCGGCTACGACATGGACAGCGCCCGCGATCTCTGCGGCGGACTGGAAAACGCCGGACTGCGCAGCGTGATCGATCCGCTCAAGACGCGCGACCTCGAGCAAGTGGCCTCCCTGCGCCGGCAAACGAGCGTTCCGCTGGCCGTCTGGAGAAGCGTGCGCAGCCCGGCCGACGTACTCGCCGTCGTCCGTTGCGGCGCGGCGCCGGCGGTGGTCGTCGACCTCCAACGTGTCGGCGGATTGGCGGCAGCCCGGAAGTGTGCGGCGATCGCCCAGGCCGCCGGACTCGAAGCGTGCCTCGCCGCCGGGGCGTCGGTGGGTGTGGGAATGGCCGCCATGCTCCAGATCGCCGCGGCCACTCCTGCCTTCTCTCACTGCAATCAGCACATCCAGCAACTCGGGCGGGACGACCTCTTGGCCGAGCCGCTGGAACTCGGCGATGGAATGCTCACGGTCCCGCCGGGCCCCGGTCTCGGCGTCCAACTCGACCGCGCCAAGTTGGAGCGATTCCAAGTCGCCTGAGCGAAGAGCAGACGGGCAAGTGCGGCTGACGGCCGCCGGGGCCCGGGACTGGTCGTGCCGTCGCTCGCGGGGTATACTTGGCGAGCAACTGCTCGCTTCGAGGATCGGATCACCATGCAACCGTTCGGACTACCGCGTCCAGGCGACATCGCCCCTCTCGCTGGCCGTGTTGGTGCTTGGCAAGGGTTAGCGCAGAGCGTCTTGGAGGGTCATCGCCTCTCGCCCGACGAGGGCCTCGCGGTCCTCCGCGCCCCCGATGAGGAGTTGCTCGACGTGCTGGGCGCGGCGTACCTGGTCCGGCGACAGTGGTTCGGCAACCGGGTCCACCTGAATTTCCTAATCAACGCCAAGAGCGGGGCGTGCGCCGAAGATTGCGGATACTGCTCCCAGTCGCGGGCCTCGAAGGCCGATATCTCTCGCTATCCGCTGGTCGATGCCGACGAGATCTTCGCCGGCGCCCGGGCCGCCGCCCAGCGCCGGGCGGGAACCTATTGCATCGTCCTTTCCGGGCTTCGCCCGTCGGCCGGCGATTTCGACCGCGTCGCGGAAGTGGTCCGGCACATCAAGGCGGCATTCCCGCTGAAGATCTGCGCCTCGATGGGCCTGCTCACGCCCGACCAGGCCGCCCGGTTGAAGGACTGCGGCGTCGACCGCGTCAACCACAACCTCAACACGAGCGAGCGGTTCTATCCCAGGATCTGCTCGACCCACACGTATCAGGAGCGGCTGGCCACGCTCCGCGCGGTCCGCGCGGCCGGCCTGGAGATCTGCTCGGGCGGGATTGTCGGCATGGGAGAGGAAGACGCCGACGTGGTGGAACTCGCCCTCCGGCTGGCCGACCTGCGCGTGGAGGCCCTGCCGGTCAATTTCCTCATCCCGATTCCCGGCACGCCCCTGGAGGGAGTGACGCGTCTCAATCCCCGGTACTGCCTGAAGGTGCTCGCCATGGTCCGGCTGGCCAATCCCCGCGCGGAAGTGCGGATCGCGGGGGGCCGGGAACTGCACCTCGGCTCCTTGCAGCCGCTCGGGCTTTTCGCCGCCAACTCGATCTTCCTCGGCGACTACCTTACGACCAAGGGCCAGTCGCCCGAAGACGACTACCGGATGATTGCGGAGCTTGGTTTCGAGGCCGTCGCGGAGGGAGCGTGATGGAATCGCAGGCGGAGAACGTCGGCGAATTGATCCGCCGGGCCCGGCAGGGCGACGCCGCGTCGCGCGACGAGCTATTCGGCCTCTGCCGGAGCTATCTGGGCCTCCTGGCCCGGGCCCAGGTCGAAAGCTGGCTGGCCGTCAAGGTCGACGCTTCCGACCTCGTGCAGCAGACCCTGCTGGAGGCCCATCGGGATTTCGAGCGTTTCCAGGGCGGTTCGCAGCGGGAGTGGCTTGCCTGGCTCCGCCGCATCCTGGCCCGGAATGCCACCGATTTCGTCCGGCAGTATCGCGGGGCGGCCAAGCGGGCCGTGCGCCGCGAAGTCCGTTTCGCCGGCGCCGCGGAGACCGACCTGCACGGCGGCGTCCCCGAACCCGCCGCCGCGACGGCCACGCCGAGCCAGGAGTTTTTGCAGTTGGACGCGGAGCTCCGCGTCACCGCGGCGCTGGCCACCTTGGCGCCGGACTATCAGGAGGTGATCCTCCTGAGGAACCTCCAGCGTCTGCCGTTCGACGAAGTCGCCCGGCGCATGAACCGCTCCCGTCCCGCCGCCCAGATGCTCTGGCTCCGCGCCCTGAGGAAACTCCGCGAGGCCCTTGGAGAGGAATGACGATGTCGCGAGCCCGCAGCCGGACCGCCTTTGCCCGCGCGAAGCGACTCATGCCCGGCGGTGTCAACAGCCCGGCCCGGGCGTTCGGCGCGGTCGGGGGCGAGCCGATCTTCTTCGATCGCGGCGAGGGAGCCTACCTGATCGACGTCGACGGCAACCGCTATCTCGACTACATCGGTTCCTGGGGCCCGATGATCCTCGGCCACGCCCATCCGGCCGTGGTTGCCGCCCTCGAGGCGGCCATCCGTCGCGGCACCAGCTTCGGCGCCCCGACCGAGGCGGAGAGCGAACTGGCGGAGTTGATCGGACAGGCTCTGCCGTCGGTCGAGATGGTCCGGCTGGTAAGCTCGGGCACGGAAGCCACGATGAGCGCGATCCGGCTGGCACGGGGCTTCACCGGCCGCGAGACGATCGTCAAGTTCGCCGGCAACTACCACGGCCACGTCGACAGCCTGCTGGTGGCGGCAGGCAGCGCCGCGGCAACGCTCGGCGTGCCCAACTCGCCCGGCGTGACCGCCGGCACCGCCCACGATACGCTCGTGCTCCGCTACAACGATCCCGAGGGCCTCGAGTCGGCGTTCCGCCGGCAGGGCGAGCGGATCGCAGCGGTGATCGTGGAGCCGGTGGCGGGCAACATGGGCTGCGTGGAACCGACCGCCGCGTTCCGCACGGCCCTCCGCGAGTTGACCGAGAAGCATGGCGCGCTGCTGATCTTCGACGAAGTCATCACCGGCTTCCGCGTCGGCTACGGTGGCGCCCAAGGCGCGTTCGGGATGCGGCCCGATCTGACCACGCTGGGAAAGATCATCGGTGGCGGGTTGCCCGTGGGGGCCTACGGCGGCCGGGCCGACGTCATGCGGCACGTCCTTCCGGCCGGCAAGGTCTTCCAGGCCGGCACGCTCAGCGGCAATCCGCTGGCCACCGCGGCCGGGATTGCCACCTTGAAGACGCTCCGCGACACCGACCCCTATCCCCGGCTTCAGCAGCTCTCGACCCGCTTGGCCACGGGCCTGGAGGCCGCCGCCCGGGAGGCCGGCGTGCCCTGCTTCCTCTCGCGATTCAACGCGATGATGACCCTCTTCTTCACCGGCGCCCCGGTGACGGACTGGGACACCGCCAGCCGGTGCGACACGGAGCGTTACGCCCGTTGGTTCTGGGGTCTGATCGAGCGGGGCGTGTACATGCCGTGCAGCCAATTCGAGTCCCTGTTCCTCTCGACGGCCCATACTGAGGCCGACGTCGAGGCAACCCTCGCCGCCGCCCGCGACGTGCTCGCCGGGCTTGCCGGGCTTGCCGACGATTGATTCCTTATTCCTTCCCCAGTTTTCCCTTTTTCCATTTTCCCCTCTCTTACACGCGACTTCTCGACGGAGTGCTGACCGATGCGGAGGTAGCCCTATGAGCCTGAGCCGCGAACAAGCCCTCGAACAACTCCATTCGTGGACAACCACTCCCTCCCTGTTGGCTCACGGTCGCGCGGTCGAAGTCGTGATGCGTGCGGCGGCCTCGAAGTACGGCGAGAACGCCGACCCGGAGGTCTGGGGCGTCATCGGCTTGCTGCACGACGCCGACTACGACCAATGGCCGGAGGAGCATCCCCAGCGGATCGTCGACTGGCTGCGGCAGCAGGGCGAAGAGGAGATGGCCTACGCCGTCGCATTCCACCAGACCAAGTGGAACCTGCCTCCGAAGACCTTGACCGACAAGTGCCTCCTGGCCTGTGACGAGCTGGCCGGGTTCGTCGTTGCGTGCTGCCTGGTGCGTCCCGATGGAATCGCCAGCCTCGAGCCGAAGAGCGTCAAGAAGAAGCTCAAGGACAAGGCGTTTGCGGCCAAGGTCGACCGGGAGATCATCCGCAGCAGCGTGGAGTTGCTCGGCGCGGACATGGACAGCCACATCCAGTTCGTCATCGACGCCCTGAGGCCGCACGCCGAGGAACTGGGGATTGCCGGGAAGAAGTGAAAAGAAGGTTCATCCGACTGAAGGGTGCGCGGGCCTTCGGCCCGGGATTTTCAAGGCATAAGTCCGGTGTCCCATGGTACTTGCCTACGGTTTGTCAGCGCGGATATGCTGGAGCCGCCTGGAGAAACGGAGTCAGGCTCTGCGGGGACGCAAGTGAGACAAGGGATATCCAGGTTCCGGTGCGCCCATGGCGCGTCAGGCCCCTGATGGCTTATGTCACCAGGGGCCGTTCTCA
>CAYSGY010000227.1:0-8684 GCA_964430315.1 uncultured Planctomycetaceae bacterium | reverse complement strand
TGCAGCCGTTCACACTGCTGGACAAGGCAGCCGTGGCATCCGGCTCGCTCATCCTCGGACTGTTGCCGCTCTGTTTGTCGTTCGCGGGCGATTGCATGGCGGACCGACGGGCGGCTTCCGTCGAGGCGGACTTGCTTATCGTGGGAGGAAACGAATCCGCCTGCGCGGCGGCTGTCCAGGCGGCGAGGCTTGGCATCCGCCGAATCGTGCTGGTCAACGATGTGGATTGGCTTGGCGGGCAGTTCAGTGCCGAAGGCGTCGGGCCGCTGGACGAACGCACGACGCTGCACGGGCGTTCGGCCAACTTCCCGCGATCGGGGCTGTTTCTCGAGATCGTCGGCCGCATCCGGTCGTACAATCTTCGGACTTACGGTGTCTCTTCGCCCGGAAATTGCTGGTCCGCTACCGAAACGGTTGAACCCGCGGCTGCGGCGAGGATTTTCGCAGAGCTGATGGCTCCCTATACGGACAAGGGAAGCAACCAACTCACCATTCTGCGGGGCTGGCAGGTTTCCGAAGTCACGCGGAGGGCGAACCGCGTGAACGGCGTCGTCTTCGAGCGTCCGGGACCCCCGTCCGAAAGACTTGCTGTGGCGGCCCGGCTGACGATCGATTCGTCGGATTGGGGCGATGTCATCCGGCTTAGCGGCGCAGGGTACGGCGCCGGGCCGGACCTGCGCCGACGCTTCGGAGAGCCCAGCGCACCCGAGTCGCTCGATGCGGATGGGCATCAAGAGATGAACCCCATCACCTGGACTCTCACGCTGCGCGAGGCGGGGCGAGATGTGCGGATCGTCAGGCCGGGCGGCTACGATGATCGGGCTTTCGAGAACCCCGGGCGGATCTGGGTCGACAGCGACATGCGCGAGGGCATCTATTCGCAGGCCGGTCTGAGTGTCTATACGCAAAGGCGGCTCGTCGATCGCTGGCACCTCGGCCTTTTACGCGGAACCGAGAGGATCCAGCTCAATTCCACGCTGGGCGACTACCCGCTCTGCCAACTGCCGCAACCCGTGGTTGACGCGCTGGAGGCCAATCAGCCCGGGGCATCGCACAGGAACATCGTCGACATGACTCCGGCGCAGCGACGGATCCTCTTCGACGATGCGAAGCGACGTGCCTTGGGCTTTCTCTATTACCTCCTAACCAAGGCGCATGACCGCTCGGGCGACTATCCCCAGAGTTTCCGGTACCTGGAGCTTTCGGACGAATTCGGGACGCCCGACCGGTTGCCCCCCAAACCTTACGTGCGCGAGGGCCTGCGGCTTGAGGCGCTCTGCATGTTGCGCGAGCAGGACATTCGGGCCGAAGGGCACGAACCGCGCTGGGCCGGCTTCATGCCGGGCGACGGGGTCTTCGGCTTCCAGTTTCACATCGACTTCCATCCGACGCGGCGGCAATTCCTCGACGGGCGCCGCGACGGCCCCTGGCGCCCGGTCCATACGGCCAAGCGCAGTTGGCATACCAACACCGACCGGGCGATCTTTCCGTTGCGAGGACTGGTTCCGTGCGAGCAGGACGGTTTGCTCGGGGCGTCGAAGAACATCGGCGTCAGCAGCATGGTCCAGGCGGCCCTGCGGCTCCACGGACAGATGATGCTGTGCGGCCAGGCGAGCGCGACGATCGCATGGATCTGCCTGCGCGACGGACTGGAGCCGAGGGCCGTGGCGAACGACTCGCGCCGAGTGCGCGAGATCCAGCGGACGTTGGTCCGCGGACGCTCCGGGCCGGGCGTCCTGATCTGGCCTTATCACGACTTGGCGCCGCAGCATCCGGCTTTCGCGGCCGCGAATCTGATGAGCGTCGCGGGAATCTGGCAGGCGGACGCCCACTCGGTCTTCTTTGATCCCGACAAGCCTGTCTCCACAGCGCAGTGGAACGCGGCGGTCGAACGCCTGCCCGTATCCTCGCGAACGGACCTGGGGAACAAGCTTCCCGCAAACCGGGCGGAGGCGGTGAATACGCTTGCCGCGGCCGTGGATTTCGACCGTCTGCCCCTGCCGAAGGACTCACGCCCCCGTTGACGGTGTTTGCGTTTGAGGATCAGCAGTGGAAAGAGGGTGCAAGGGGAGTGCAAAGGGGGACACGGAGGAAGACGGAGCGCGACGGAGAAGGGGCTGTTGCAGGCACTCTCGGATCGGCCAATAATACGCGAAGCGGATTGGACCTTCTTCCCGCGGCTCGGCAAGGGAGATCAGACATGGTTGCTTGGGTTCCTCGTATCCTGGTTTTCGTCGTGGGGATCGGTTTGGTCCTCCACACTCGGGAGGTTGCCGCGGCGCAGCCGGTTGCCGGCCCGCTGCTCAAAGTGGGCTTCGCCGAGCGTGACATCACGCCGGAACCGGGCATGGAGGTTCCCGGCGGCTACGGGAAGTCGTTTCATCGGGTGTTCCACGACGCGTGCAAGGTCCGGGCCGCGGTCTTCGACGACGGCAAGACGCGGGTCGCGCTGGTGGGTATCGACGCCCTGGCCATCCGCCGGCCCTCGGTCGAGGCGGCACGCAAGGAGATCCAGGCCCGCTGCGGCATCGCCCCCGGGTCGGTGCTGATCGGCGCCTCGCACTCGCACACGTCTGGCCCGACGGCCATGATCCTGCCGGGAGAGTATGACGACGCCTCGCCCCTGGTGCGGACGCTGGCCTACGAGAAATCGTCCTGTGCCGATGCGAAGTACCTGAAGCACGTGGAGAAGCAGATCGCCGAGGCCGTGTGCGCGGCCAGCGATGCCCGGGCGGAGGCCCTTTGCGGGGCGGGCAACGGGATCGAAGACAAAGCCGCCTTCAACCGCCGCTTCCGCATGAAGAACGGCCTAAGCTACACCCATCCCGGCCAGGGCAACCCCGACATCGTCGAACCGGCCGGGCCCATCGACCCCAACGTCGGCGTGATCGGCGTTTGGGACACGAAGGGCAAGTGCCTCGGCTGCGTTGTGAACTACTGCTGCCACGGCACGACGGGTCCCACGGGGACCTCGGCCAACTGGATCTACCACCTGGAGCGGACAATCCGCGGGGCGATGGGCCAGGAGGCCGTGGTCGTATTCCTCCAGGGCGCCAGCGGCGACGTGACCCAAGTCGACAACCTCCGGCCCACCGTCCAGCCCGGCCAGGACCGCTGGGGCGAGATCGTCGGCGGGCGCGTGGGCGGGGAGGCGGTGAAGGTGCTCGTGAGCATGGACCGCGGTACGTTGCTCCCGTTGAACGCCATGACCGAGACGCTCCACGTTGCCCGGCGGGTGCCTAGGCCCGAACGCGTCAAGAAGTGCCTCGAACTGGTCCAGCAGCCGCCGGCGAAGGTGGGGCCTACGGAATGGACCTTCGCCAAGGAAATTGTCCTGCTCGACGCCCAGTTGGCCAAGCACAAGACCAAGGATTTTGAAGTCCAGGCGATCCAGGTCGGGCCGGTCGTGGTCCTGGCCAACCCGGCGGAGTACTTCTGCCAGTTCGGGCTCGACATGCGGGCGAAGAGCCGCTTCCCGATCACGTTCATCGTCGAGTTAGCAAACGACTGCGTCGGCTATGTTCCCACGGAAGAGGCCCTGGCAGCGCACGGCGGCGGCTACGAGACCCGGCTGACGGCCTACAGCAATCTGGAACCGGCGGCCGGACGCAAGATCGTCGAGGCCTGCCTGCGCCTGGCCGGCCAGATGACGCCGGGCACGCTCCCCAAGGACCCGCCGCCCCCGCCCTTCAAGGCCCCGTGGAACTACGGCAACGTCCCACCGGAAATCGACTGAGCCGCGGTAGAGGAACCACTTGACCGGTGCCAAAGCCCACGGGTCGCAACCCGTGGGCTTTTCTTGAGTAACGCACGGGCCACGTCCTTGCGTTACAGCCCCACGCCCGGATAGCGTTGACGCAGCGTCTCGGCCAAGGCCCGGAGGCCCCGTCGCTGGGCCAGGGCTGCGCATCAGAACAAGTTGACCGATTTCTGCTGTAGGGAACGCCCTCCGTGGCGTTCCCCGAATCTCCATGGATACGCTTACTCCGCTTCCCGGAACGCCACAGAGGGCGTTCCCTACAGTCTTCTCACGACGACGAATCGTCCCACTTGTCTTGACACGGCGTCCAAGCGGCAGTCCGGGCGGCGTGCGCCTGGGGGACATCGAATGGCGCCGCAACCTCGCGTTGCGTCCCCTTGCCTTCAGCATGAAGCGACGGTAGACTCCTTCCCTCACGATCCCAGTCCGATAGGGTGCGTGCTCCGCACGCACCCTGCGGTTGACGGTTCATCAGCCCCCGCGCGGTGTACGAGAGCAGTCCATGTCCCAGGCCCCGTGGTCGTTCCGTTACGAAGTCACCCCTGCGGATCGGGAGGCGGTCCGCGCGATCGTCGAATCGACCGGGTTCTTCAATGCAGGCGAGGTGGCGGTGGCCGTCGAGTTGGTCGACGAGCGGCTGGCAAAGGGGACTGCGAGCGGCTACTACTTCGTCTTCGCCGAGCGCGAGGGCCGGACGCTCGGCTACGCATCCTACGGACCGATTGCCGGCACCGTCGCGAGCTTCGACCTGTACTGGATCGCGGTCGACGTTTCGGTCCAGCGGGAAGGGCTTGGTAAGCGGTTGATGGCCGAATCGGAGCGGCTGATCGCCGAGGCGGGCGGAAGCCGGATCTACGTGGAGACCTCCACGCGCGACCAGTACCATCCGACCCGGGCCTTCTACGAGCGCTGCGGCTACCGTCTCGAAGCCGTGATCGAGCACTTCTACGCCCCCGGCGACGGCAAGGCGATTTGCGTGAAGGTCGTTTGACAGCCGACGTTCTCCTCGGGCACAATAGGCCGCAGTGCGTGGGGTGCCCTCCGGAAGAAGGAGAACGCCGTGGCAAAACGCATTGCTGTTGGCCTCGCAATTGCCGTCGGCTTGCTCGGCGGCCTTGGTGTCGGGGCGGAGCCGCCCGGCACGCGCGACGATCACTCGAAGCTCACCGTGGTGACGACGTCGGCCCACTGCGACTGGACGTGGGGGCACAGCCGGGCCTGGCACGAGGAACGGTACGCCCAGATCCTCCACGACGTCCTGCTCCTGATGCGCGAGTACCCGGGCTACGTCTGGCAACTCGAGAACGAGAATGAGGAACTCGCGCCTTTCCTCAAGAAGGCCGCGAAAGCGTGGCCGGGCATGATCGACGAGTTCTGGCAGCGGGTCCGGGAAGGCCGCATCGAGGTGATCGTGGCCATCAGCGATCCGCGGCTCACCGAGGTCTACCCGGAGACGATCGTCCGCAACATGGTCCTGGGCAAGGAGTATTTCCGCCGGCACGCCCCGGGCATCGAGCAGAGGGTCTACAACGCCGTGGACCTCATGTGCGGTCCCTCGCAGATGCCCCAGATCCTCGCCCAGGCCGGCTATCGCTACTTCATGTTCTCCCGCCCCTGCGCGAAGAAGGTGGTCTTCTGGCGCAAAGGGCTCGACGGCACTCGCATGATCCACGTGTGCCAGCACTACAGCTACGAAGGACCGGAAGTGCGAGGCGTGCGTCTGGAGTCGCACAGCGGCGACGACATCCTCCCCGACCCCAAGCTGGCCAAGGCGGCCGAGACGTGGGACAGGCGGTCCCGCGTCCTTTCCACCAGCGCCCGATACCTCGAAGAACTCCAGCGCCGCGGCGGCCCGGAACTGGAACTCGAAGGTGTTCTCGATTCGTTGGAGTGCCTTTGCGAAGGGAGCGTCCACGGCAGCCACAATCTCTACTGCATCAACAATCGGAACGAGGACCTGCTGCTGTCGGTCGAGAAGGCGCAAGGGATGGCATCGGTCGCCGGCTGTGCGTTCCCGAAGGCCGGGATGGACGCGGCATGGCACGACCTCTTGTCGTGCGTCGGCCACGCGATCCTCTACTGCTGGAAGCCCGACTACGAGGAACGGCTGGCCAAGGCCCGCCGGACGCGGACCGACGGCGAAAAGGCCCTTCGCGAGGCGATGGAGGCCGTGGCCGCCGCGATCCGCTTCCGCCCGGAACTCGGCAGGCCGGTCGTGGTGTTCAACTTCCACGCCTGGCCTGTCAGTGGCCCGGTCGAACTGAGTGTTCCCGGCGGAGTCGAAGGACTTTCCTTGCACGATCCGGCCGGCGGGGCCGTGAAGTGGCAACGGCTGGGCGATGCGGGGACGGACGGCCAGCGCGTGGCGTTCCTCGCCGAGAACGTCCCGGCCTGTGGTCACAAGACCTTCTACCTCCGGCGGTCGGACGCGGGTGCGGCGGCCCACCCCACGCGCAAGCAAGGCCCCGGGCCCATCGAGACCGACCTCTACCGCGCCAGGCTCCTGCCCGACGGAAGACTGGAAATCGTCGATCGCCAGCGCGACGCCGTGCTCGGCGATTTGGATCGGGGAGGATTGGGCGACGTGGTGCTCTACGATGCCCCCAAGCCGACCGACTGGCAGCTCAATGGACCGCTCGGACCGCGCCACGCCTGGGAGGCCTCTCCGCAGGAGTTCCAGGTCACGGAGGGCCCGGTCTATGCCTCGCTGGTTGCGAAGGGGACCTTCGGGCCGCATCGCGTGGTCCGCGAGGTGCGTGTCACCCATGGCAGCCGGCGGATCGACTACTTCCTCCAGATCGATGCGGCCGACGGGAACGGGGTATTCTGCATCCGTTTCCCGACCGGACTGCCGGGCCGCGTGTTCGCCGGCATCCCTTTTGGCGCCGAGCCGCGAGAGAACTTCGACCGTGAGCCGTTCCGAGAGGAGTACTTCGTGAAGGGGTATCCCGACGGATACCACGCTACGCGATGGACCGATCTGTCGACGAGCGATTTCGGCTACACGTTCGTCTGTCCTCCGGGGTCGCCGACCGGCTACTTCCACAAAGCATCGGACCGGGCCCTGGAGTTCATGCTCCTGCGGGTGCGACCCATGCCGCAGGGCGCTTGGGGCCAGGTCCACCCGTTCATGCAAGGCAAGGGCCTTCATGCCTGGCGATGCGCCTTGGTGCCTCATCGGGCCACGTGGCGCGAGGCCGCGTCCTACCGCGACGCGATGGAGTCGCACACCCCGCTGACGGCGATTCTGCCTGAGTGCTTGTCCCCCAATGTGGCACAGCCGCCCTCGGCTGTGCGGAACCCGCCAGCACAGCCGCCCTCGGCTGTGCGGAACCAGCCAGCACAGCCGAGGGCGGCTGTGCCACAGGTTGGTGCTCGGGCAAATCTGGACGAGGCTGGCTCGCTGATCGAGGTGACGCCCGCCAACGTGGTCCTCTCCGCGATGCGTCTCATGGACAGCCCAAATCCCGGCACGGCCGCCTGGGAACTGCGTCTCTACGAGACGATCGGGCAAGCGGCCGGCGTCACGCTCCGCCTGGCCCGGCCCGTGCGAAGTGTCCGGGAAACAAATTTCCTCGGCGAGCCCAAGGCGGACTCGGGCAAGATCGACGTATCCGGACGCGAGGTCCGGCTCCGGATCGGGCCGTGGAAGATCGTGACGCTCCGGGGTCAGTGGGCCCGATGATCGAAGGACCTCATGCCCGTGGCGCCGCGGCGTCGCTCGCCCGGTTGGATCGCTCCTGTTCCCGGCGGAGTTGGTCCTTCTGTTCGAGCGCCTTGTGGATGACGACCGACAGTTCGAACTCGTTGCAGGGCTTGGTGAAGAAGTGAGAGACTCCGCCCTCGTTGATGGCGCGGATCGCGGTATCGACGGTGGCGTAGCCGGTGAGCACCATGCGCACGACTTCGGGGCGGTGTCCCGCTACCCAGGCCAGGAGATCCGTCCCGGAAAGGCCGGGCATTTTCTCGTCGGTGACGACGACATCGACCATCTGGCTCTTAAGGACCCACTTGGCTTCCTCGCCCGACTTGGCCGTGTAGATCTGATAGGGCTGCCCGCGCAGGGTCCGCGCCAGCCCGTTGAGCACGCGGTCATCGTCGTCGACCAGCAGCACGGTGTGCGACATTCTCCGCCTCTTTCCTCGCTCTTGCCCGGCGGTCGAAGGTCGCCGGGCGTCACGCGGTCTCCGAGACTTCCGCAAGGCTGCCTTCCTCTTCCTTTGCCGCAACCCCGGCCATGGGCAGCCGGACGATGAACGTCGTTCCCCGGCCCGTCTCCGTCTCGAAGCGGATCGTTCCTCGATGTCCGGTGACCACGATGGCGTGCGCGATCGTGAGCCCTTGCCCCACGGCTTGTCCTACCTCCCGGGTCGTGAAGAACGGGTCGAAGACCCGGGAGCGGATCGGCTCGGGAATGCCGGTGCCGTTGTCTTCCACCCGGATTTCGGCCCATCCCGGCAGGGCCCGCGTGCGCACGGCGATGCGACCCTTCCTCGCTTCGCCCTCGCGTGCCGCTTCGGCAATCGCCTGGACGGCGTTGAGCACGAGGTTGAGGATGAGCTCGCTGAAGTCCCCCGGCACGCACCAGACCGGGGGCAGGGCGGGATCGAAATCGGTCGTGACCTCGGCGACGTCCTTCCATGCCTGGCGGCACACGAGGAGCGTGTTTTCGATCGTCCGAGGAAGGTCCACCTGGATCTTGCGTCGGGCGTCGTGCCCGGAGAAGTCGTTCATGGCGCGGACTATTCGTTCCACGTGCCGGAGCCCGTCCCTCGACTCGCGGATGGCCCTGGGGACCTCGCGGACCACGTAGGACACGTCGACTTCGTTGGCAGTCGAGCGAAGTCCCGCCAGGTGTTGTGCGTCGATCCGGCCATTCCTGTCCGCCTCAAGAAGGAGACCGACTACCCGCAAAACGCCCTCC
>CAYSGY010000226.1:1801-8686 GCA_964430315.1 uncultured Planctomycetaceae bacterium | reverse complement strand
AGCCGCCCTCGGCTGTGCGAAACTCCTTGCACAGCCGAGGGCGGCTGTGCCACATGGAATCCTTTTGCCGACGGCCGCGGTGCGGTAGCCGTGCTGCTTGGCCAACGAGCCGATCGTCAGGCGGTCAAGCTCACGTTCGGGCATGGCGGCGGATCTCCCAAGGAAACGGAGCGTCGGGAATCGGCATGCCAAGGAACCGGCACAGCGGCCCCCAGCCGTCGCCGCCGACCAGGTTGAAGACGAGCAACCGGCCGGGCGGGATCCTCGGATCGGACTGCACCTGGGCGTTCCAGCTTTCGTAGCGGGCGACCAGAGCTTCTTGCGGCGCCGGCGACCCGACGCCCCACCAGGCCAGGGCGGTGCGGTCCACGAATGCCCGATACGCTTCGTCGCCGATCCAAGCGGCCAGTTGCGCCCCGAACCCGCAGATCGAGTCGAGCCACTCCCGTCGGTTGTGACGCACGGTCAGGATGCAGCGGACATTGGGATAGGCCTCCAGGACGCGGGGGTAGAACGCGGCCGCCGGAAAATCCGCCGCCGCATCGACGTCGTCATAGACCCGCCAGTCGCCACGTTCGGCCACGTCGACCAGGCGTGCCGGATGGTAGTGAATGGCCCGCAGCCCAAGGATCTCCAGGGCTTTGATCAGCGATACCGTGCCCGTCCGGGGCAGGCCGACACCAAGTATGCGTAGGCTCACCGTTGTACTCCCTTTCGCAACACCACCATGCTCGCGACCTGCCTGACGATGTGCCAATCGGTCTCCGAGCAGAAACGATCCACGGCCAAGGCAACGCCGGGGATTCCGGGCTGCCGGTAGTCGTGGGCCATGATCGCGCCGCCGGGCCTCACGATGCGTTCGGCCCCGCGCAGATCGGCCAGGACGCCCTCCTCGGTGTGGTCGCCATCGACGAACACGGCCGCGGCGAAGCCCTGCCGGGCAACGGAGTAGAACGTCGCCGAGTCGCCCGTGAACAGTTGCATGTTCGCCCGGCGGTTCACGATCCACAACAGCCGGCAGAGCACGGAGGCGAAACGGTCGACGCTCAGCACCGTCATGCCCGGCCGACGGTCCGCGATCCAGGCGGCCGTCGCCCCGCCCCACGTGCCGATCTCGACGAAGACCCCGGCCTCCGGCGTCTCGGCAAGCACGGCCTCGAGCACGGCAGGTGACTCGATGATCGCCGGACCGGCCGTGTTCGGTGGATAGAACCCATACAGGTCCCTTCCCATGGGAAACGCGCACCCTGTTCGCGGTTCATTCATCGCTCACTCCTCTCGCGTCGAGAATTCGTAGAGGACGCCGGGCCGCGTCGGCGTCGACCAGGCGACAGGGCGGCCATCGTAGTATCGGGTCTCTTCGCAGCATGCCCTCACGTCGACCCGGCGAACCAGGCAAGGCACGGGCCATTTGGCCTGCCACCGCTCCTCCGTCGCGATGTCGCTTTGCCCGGCGTATTGCCATTGGTCGGACCTCGCCCGCCGGCCGTTCCATCGCCCAGCCAACGGTCCGTGCCAGAGGTGCAGCATGTCGAAGCGGTGATCCTCGGCCGGGAGCAGGATCGTCTTGTCTTTGGGCCATAGCAGGCAGAACCAATGATCCACGGTCCCGGCGGAGCAGAAGCACAGGGGGAAACGGAAGGGAAGAGGGGAGACTGCGCTGAAGACACTCCCTTCGCCCTTCGCCCTTCTCCCTTCTCTTTTCCGCAGGCACGAGGCCCGCACGTTCCACAGTTGGAAGTAACCCCACGGCCTGTCGTTTCCGCACGGGTCGAGCAAATGGTAGTCGGTCACCAGGTTCCAGTCCGGCTCCTCCACCTCCCGAGGAAGGTGCCACCGTCGCGTGTAGTAGAGGCAACCCGGGTTGAGCACCAGACGCCCGATCTGCTCGCGCCAGTCGGGCGGGAAGAAGACATCGGCGTCGGTGAACACGACCCAGTCGTCGTGCTTCAACGCCCGCAGCCCGGCGTTGAGCATCGCCCCCTTGTTGAACGAGGCGTGATCGTCGTAGCAGGCCTCGGTCACGACGACCTCCGCGCCGGCCTCGCGGGCGACCTGCTGGGTGAGCTCATCGTGGCTGGCTGTGACGATGATGTAGCGGTCGAACTGCCGGATCCTGCCCGGGAGCGTGCGACGCAGCTCGTCGCCGCAGTCGACGCTCACGGTGATCGCCTCGATGTATTTCGGGTGGAGGTCATGTCCGGCGGCCCGTTGCGACTTGTCCCGGACCGGCATGTACCAGTCGGGATCGGACAGCGAAGAAGGGGGAGAGGAGTTGGAAGACGGCAGAGAGTCCCCAACGCAATCTCCCCTTTCCCTTCTCCCCTCTCCCTTCTTCTCAAGCACCGCCATGCGCGGCGAGCCTGCAAGAGGCGAGCCGATCTCGGCCAGCCGGGCAGCGTGCCACGGGGAGACCTGTTGCACGTGCTCCGTAGAGAGGGCGAAGGGGGTCGGAAGGGCCGCCCCGCAGAACTCGCACCAGCCGAGTTGTTCGCCGAATTCCGCCGGCGAGCGCCGCCACCAGCCCCGTTCGATCGGCCAGCCGCCGGAGGGCGGCATGCCCAATTCCGTCCGCCGGGCGTCGGGAATGCCGTCGTAGAGCATGTCGAGGGCCCCGGCGATCTCGCAGAAGTACGCCCCCTTGGGCGTGATCGAGCCCGACCAGAGCCGCTGAATCCAGCAGTTGTCCCGCAAGGAGAGCCACTCAGGGTCGAGGATCCCAAGTTCCCGCCGCGTGACCAGAAGGGCTTGATGAAGGCACCCGTTCTGATGCGTGTTGATCCCTTGCTGGACGAACGCGTCCTGGATCGCCTCAAAGTGCCGGTAGTAACCCGGCCCGAGACTCGTGAACAGCACACGCCGCGACGGTCCCTTGGGATCCACCGCCCTCGCCGCGGCGTAGGCCCCGAAATCCTCGATCGCCTCTCTTCCCTTCTCCGCGTCTCCGCGTTTCCGTTTCTCCGCGTCTTCCTCCGCATGCCAACGCTCCCGATAGTAATCGAGCATCTCGCCGAACTGCGGATGGAGCGTCGGTTCCCCGCCCATGATCCCAAGGACGCCGCGGTAGCCGGTCATCGAATCCACCGCCCGCTGGAACGTCGCCAGGTCCATCCAGAACGGCTTCGTCACCAGCCGCGTGAATCGCGTGCAATTCGCGCACCCGTGCGGGCAGGCGTTGGTTACGTCGATCTCGATGCACCACTGGTCGGCCGGGGAGATCAGCCCCGTCTTCTTCAGCGCCGGGCGGTCCGCCTCTGCCAGCCGCTCTTTCTCGCTCCTCCTTTCCGGGCGGGAGATTAGGGAGGAAGCACCGAGGCCAGAGGGACCCGGCGACGTGAGCGGCCGCTCCATTTCCTCGCGATCCTGGCGACGGGACTGTCCCGCCGATTCCCGGACCCGCTGCTTCGCCGCCTCGATCTCCGCGAGGACGCGACGTCGGGCTTCATCTCTCGTAAGACCCTCTCTTCGACAGAGCTGCGCGACCTGCTTCAGGTACTTTGGATACATGAATTCCGGATTCCCTACCATTCTTGATGGGGCAGTGAAACGCCCGGCCCTTGGCCTTGACCGAGAGAAAACACCCGCACTTCTGGTGCGAACACCGATTTCCCGTCCGGTAGCCGTCCGGCGGCACGCAGCTTTCGCAGATCGCCAACGATAGGACAAACACTGGCCCAATTTCAAGGCAATTCCGTGCGGTGCGAATTCGTTTGAAATTGAACGACGGACCGGAGAAAGGCGACTCCGCATGTGGCGACGTGCCGGAAAACGGGTGCCGGAAAACGGGTCAGTGCCGGAAACCGGGTCAGAGCTGTTTTGGGAAGATGGACAAGGGGGCGGAAAACGGGTCAGGACTATTTTGGGGTTCATCCGACTGAAGGGCGCGCGGGCCTTCGGCCCGGGATTTTCAAGGCATAAGTCCGGTGTCCAATGGTACTTGCCTACGGTTTGTCAGCGCGGATATGCTGGAGCCGCCTGGAGAAACGGAGTCAGGCTCTGCGGGGACGCAAGTGAGACAAGGGATATCCAGGTTCCGGTGCGCCCATGGCGCGTCAGGCCCCTGAGGGCTTATGTCACCAGGGGCCGTTCTCAGGAAACCCATTGGACACCGGACCCATGCCTAAGAAAATGTGCCGCCCGCCATGCCCACAGTTCCGGATGCACCCCCCGTGTGGATGAGCTCGGAACTGGTCAGGCACCACGTGTGGCTTCCGGTATTCGCAGCGCAGGAACCGGTCGGCCTCGAGGTCATTGACGAAGCGTTCGGTGTGCTTGCCGCGACGGGTCGCGGCGACCCAGTTGCGGAAATGGGGGACGCTTCGATGCCAGCCTCCCCTCCGTGCTGCAATCCGGGAGGAAACCACGCAACCGTTTGCAGCATAGAGCGATCATAGGGAGAGGGGCCGCGGCGAGGGAACGAGGGTCAGGCACGTTCCGGCGCAGCGTGCCCTCGCCCCCCACCCTTCTCCCGCTTGGCGGACGAGGGGGGAAACGGCGGTGAAGGCGACCGCCGCAGTCCGGACCCAATCAGAAACGGAGGTGTCCTATGGCCAAGACTGTGGGATTCGGGAAGCTCCAGCGGCAGATGCTCAGCAACGACCGGTTGCCGGGGGATGTGCGGCGGGCGGTGATCGAGTTCAAGAACCAGATCAGCCGCGGCAACCCGCTGCCGCGAGTCTATGAAAACCGTGACGGCGGGCTGCCGGCGACGGCGGCCGGGCAAGTGTACTACGAGTACCAGGTGGGCCAGGCGACGGCGTCCACCCCCAGCGACCCCAACGCCCGCGGTGCCCGCCGGCTGGTCGCCCTGGTGGATGCGGGCCGAACCATTCTCCGCATGTACTTCACTGGGGACCACTACCTCCCGGGTCAGTGGTTCGAGCTGCAATACCCGTGAGGCCGCCGTTCCCGGGCACGGCACGTCTGGTCGAAGCAAGCCTCTTGTGCCTTCGGCACCCCGATCGCAGGAGCTATCGGGGCCACCCAGCGCTCTGCATTAGCAGAAGAAGCACTTCGAGGGAGAATATGCAATCGGTCTCGCCCGGACGGTATGATTGGAAACGGCGAACTGCGCCGCCACCGCGCATGGAGCTTCCGATTCGGCGTCCGGCATCCTTGCCATCGCGGTGATGCGTCGGCCGGATGCCGAGATTGCTCGGGCGGCCATTCACGTAAAGAAGAGGACCCCTCAAGATGAAGACCATCAAGCATGCTCTCGCAGCGCTCGCTGTCGCAATGCTGTTGCCCCCTGAGACGACGCGGGCCGCCGAATCCGGCACGCCCCGGCCCAATATCCTCGTGATCCTCGCCGACGACATGGGGTTCTCCGATCTCGGGTGCTACGGTGGAGAGATCCACACGCCGAACCTCGACCGGTTGGCTGCGGGCGGGCTGCGGTTCAGCCAGTTCTACAACACGGCCCGGTGCTGTCCGACCCGGGCGAGTCTGAACAGCGGGCTCTATCCGCAGCAGGTGGCCGTCGGGCACATGACCGAGGACAAGGGCCTGGAGGGGTTTCAGGGCGACCTGAGCGACCGCTGCGTGACGATCGCCGAAGTGCTGCGCCAGGCGGGCTACGCGACCTGCATGACCGGCAAGTGGCACGTGACACGGTACGACACCGACAAGGGGCCGAAAGACAACTGGCCGCTCCAGCGGGGCTTCGAGCGATTCTACGGCACGATCCGCGGAGCGGGAAGCTACTACGATCCCGGCACGCTGACGCGCGATAACACGATGATCTCCCCGTTCGCCGACCCGGACTACAAGCCCGCCAGGTTCTACTACACCGACGCGATCACCGACCACGCCGTCCGGTTCATCGGCGACCACTGCAAGGGCCGGCCCGATCAGCCGCTGTTCCTCTACGTGGCCTACACGTCCGCCCATTGGCCCATGCACGCCCCGCCCGAGGAGATCGCCAAGTACCAAGGCAAATACGACGGCGGCTACGAGCCCGTTCGGCGGCAGCGTTTCGAGCGGCTGAAGGAGTTGGGCTTGATCCGGCCCGATTGGGACTTGTCGCCGCAAGTGGGCGATTGGGACCGCGTGCCGAACAAGCCGTGGGAGTCGCGGTGCATGGAGGTCTACGCGGCGATGGTCGACCGGATGGACCAGGGGATCGGGCGGATCGTCGCCGAACTGCGCCGGACCCGACAGTTGGACAACACGCTGATCTTCTTCCTGCAAGACAACGGCGCCTGCCAGGAAGAAGTCGGCCGGCGGGCCAGTCCGAAACGGGCCGCTTCGGCGAGAATGGAACCCATCGCCGCAGACGCCGTGCGCCTGGACGTGATTCCCAGGCAAACGCGCGACGGCTCGCCGGTGCTCATGGGGCCCGGGGTGATGCCGGGCCCGGAGAATACCTACATCGCCTACGGCGAGAACTGGGCCAACGTGTGCAACACGCCGTTTCGCCTCTACAAGCACTTTGTGCACGAGGGCGGGATTTCCACCCCCTTGATTGCCCATTGGCCCGCGGGGATCGCGCGTCGCGGCCAACTGGAACATCAACCGGGCCACCTGATCGACATCATGGCCACGTGCGTGGACGTAGCCGGGGCGAAGTACCCTGCGGAGTTCCACGGCCAGGCGATCCGGCCCATGGAAGGGCGCAGCCTCGTGCCCGCCTTCGAGGGCAAGCCGATTCAGCGGGACGCCCTCTTCTGGGAACACGAGGGGAACCGGGCCCTGCGGACCGGCCCCTGGAAACTCGTGGCCAAGGGCCCGCGAGGACCATGGGAACTCTACGACATGGAAAAGGACCGCACGGAAATGCACGACCTGGCGACCACGCATCCCGAACAAGTGCAGAGGATGACCGGCCTGTGGGAGACATGGGCAAAACGCGTCAAGGCGACGCCCTGGCCCTGGGGCAAGCCCTAC
>CAYSGY010000226.1:0-1781 GCA_964430315.1 uncultured Planctomycetaceae bacterium | reverse complement strand
AACGGTCGGTGCCTATCCTTGTGTGGCACAGCCGCCCTCGGCGGTGCTGGAAGGTGCCGCACAGCCGAGGGCGGCTGTGCCACAAGTCGGGTCGGGTGGCGCGTCCGGAGCGAAGCGGGCTGCGCACCACAAGGAGCAGACGAATCCGGACCCGGGCAAGGCTACCGTCTCGGCGACTTGGCGGTTACGATATAGACGGAGTCCCTTTGAACGACGACCCCCGGAGGATGGCGATCATGGCACGATTCGGCTCTCGTTCTCAGACCGAGCGACGCGACGGCGCATCCGAGGCATGCGCCGGGCGAAGGCAGTTCCTGACGCGGCTTGCCGCCGCGGCCACAGCGCCCGCGGCCCTTGCAAGCACCGCGGCCCAGGCCGCGCCGGCTCCGAAGTCGGGCCCGGCCGCGGCTCCGGCCAAGCCCGCGGCAGGCGCCAAGACTTCCGGCGGGCCGCTGCCGACCATTCAACTCGGCTCCTGTCGCATCACGCGTCTGGTCGCGGGCGCCAATCCGTTGAGCGGCTACTCCTACCAGGGCCCGCATACCGACCGGGCCATGAAGGAATATTTCACCTTGGAGCGGAGGGTCGAGTTCCTCCAGCAGTGCGAACTCGCGGGGATCACGGCCCACCAGTTCTCCACGCACAAGGACGCCGACTATCTCCAGGTCGCGCGTCAGCGCGGCGTGAAGATGCACTTCTTCGGCCTGCACAGCGACCGTACGACGCTCAAAGAAGTGGCCAAGACCTTGCACCCGATCGCCATGGTCCACCACGGCGGGGCGACCGATCGGGCCTTTGCCCAGGGGAAGGCGCAGGACGTCCACGATTTCGTCAAGGCCGCGCACGACGCCGGGCTCCTGGCCGGAGTGTCGGCGCACAACCCCGACTGCATCAAGCGGATCTCGGAAGAAGGGTGGGAGGTCGATTTCTTCATGACCTGCTTCTACTTCCTCACACGCGATCTCGTCCCCGGTGCCGAGGAGAAGGTCCCGCCCGACCCCACCCTCCAAATCTCCTATGCCTTCTACAAAGACGATCCGCTCGCCATGACCGAGGTGATCCGCCGGGTCAAGCAGCCTTGCCTGGCCTTCAAGATTCTTGCCGGCGGCCGGGCGTGCAGGAACGACCGCCGGATCCGCGAGGCCTTCAAAAACGCATTCTCGTGGATCAAGCCGAGCGACGGCGTGATCGTCGGCATGTTTCCCCGATATTCCGACGAAATCCAGTTCAACGTCCAGGCCACGCGCGACTACGGCCGTATCCCGCCCGCTTAGCCAGGTAGCACAGGCTTCCAGCCTGTCATGGAACAGCCCCGCAGCCTTGTAGGGCGGACCGAACGAAGTGAGGCCCGCCGACACCTCGGAAAGGACCAGTTCGTGGATCAGCAACCTCGTCGAATCGCCATGGCCGCAGGCGCCGCCGCCGGCCTCGACATCGCCCGAAGCGCCCACGCCGCGGGAAGCGACACCGTCCGGATCGGCTTCATCGGCTGCGGCAACCGTGGCACCGGGGCGTGCCGCGAAGCGCTCAGCACCGCAGGGCCGGTGAAGCTCGTGGCCGTGGGCGACCTTTTTTCCGAGCGTCTGGAGAGGAGCCTGAAGAACCTGGAGAAGTACGAGGACCTCCGCAAGCGGATCGACGTGCCCCCGGAGCGGCGTTTCACCGGCTTCGACGCCTACCGGCAGGTAATCGCCTCGGGCGTGGACCTGGTCCTTCTGACCACGCCCCCGCACTTCCGGCCCATCCACTACGCGGCGGCCGTGGCTGCCGGCAAGCACGTC
>CAYSGY010000225.1:0-8687 GCA_964430315.1 uncultured Planctomycetaceae bacterium | reverse complement strand
GGCGGCCCGTGGAGTTGGCAATGTCTGAGGGTGGGAAAGGACCAGGGCCCGACGCCGGTCGATCTGCTTCCTGGATTCTCTTGGCTCCAGTTGCGCGCCCGGGAGCCGGACACGAGGATCGACCGCCTCTTCCTGACCCCGGACGCCGACGCAAGGCCGGAGTAACACGGCCGTTAGAGAACCGCCTGGCAGAGGGCTTCGAGGTTCGCGGCGGGAACGCCCGGCGGGACGCCGCCGCCGGCGGAGACCAGGATGCCGCGAGGATCGTCGATCGACGCCAGCGACTCGACCACGCTGCGGCGCACGTCGTCGGGCGTGCCCTGGAACAGCACGTCGCGCGGCGGGACGTTGCCCACCAGCACCACCGACGGCCCCGCCTGCCGGCGCATGTCCGCCAGGCTGTGGTTGAACGAGAAGTTGAACATGTTCACGCCCATCGTCGCCAGGTGCCGGGCCGTGACGAGCCCGTGGGCGTCGTTGTGCAGGAATTTTGCCGAGACGTTCCGCGAATCGTAGATCTGCTTGAGGTACGGAAGGGCGAACTGCTGGAAATCGTCGTCGCGCAGGAAACCCACCAGGTCGTCCAGAAGGAGGATCCCGTCGATCGAGTCGAACGAGTCGGCCTGCAAGCCGATCCAGTCGACGAGGAATTCCGTGACCACGGCCAGCAGGCGGTGAATTTCTTCGGGATTGGTCTTCACGCCCATCAGGAACTCGGTGTGCCCGAGCAGATAGGACGCGATATTGAGCGGCCCGCGCGCCACGGCAAAGCGGATGCGGTGGCCGGCCTGCTCGATGTCGCGGCGGCAGCGGGCCAACCGCTTCAGGACGTAGGGGAGCAGTCCGTCGGTGCGGCAATCGGGCTTCTTCAGCCGGGCGATCTCCGCGTAGTCGTAGAGCGACTTTTCGACGCTGGGGAAGGCGTCCTCGTACCAGATACACTTCACGCCGAACGCCGAGGGCTCGGTACACATGCCGTACTCGGCCCAGAACCCGGGCAGGAACATCATCTGCGGAAAGGCCCGGACCGCCTTGAAATTGACCTCCAGCCAGACCTGCGGGTCGCTGAAGTAATCGAGGATCGAGCTTCCCGCCCAGCCGGGCAGCCAGGGACTATCGACGATCAGTCCGACCGGCAACGGATCGAGCTGCTCGCCTCGGATCAGCCGGAGCAGGTTTTGCCATTGGGGGTCCGTCATGTTGTCCTTTCTCCAGTCGAGTGTGGCATGCCGTCGCGAAGCGATGGGCGTTCCTGTCCTCGCGTCAATATCACCAGGCCCTTATCAGAGCGCGCCACCCAACTGCTTGTCCGGCGGTTCACGTGCGTTTGTCTAGATCGGCAGAATCCGCACGCGATTCTTGCTTTCGTCGACAACAACCAAGGCACCCGACTCCAAGTCCGATTCGTGCTGGCCGATCGCCGCGATTACCAGGTTTCCCATGTGATCGGGCAAAACGTCTTGACCACGCACCTGCAAGACGCTGGGACCGGTCTTGTGGGTCAGGGCCAGGATCGTGCCGAAGTCCAGGTCGTGCGTGAACACGATGTATCCGTTGGCTTCCGCCCACTCCATGATGGCCCGATCGGTGGCCTTCGAGTCTCCCACCGTGGACCAGTGCGTCACCGACCAACCGGCATCTTGCAGCAATTGCGCCCAAGCGGGTGACAGATTCATGTCGATCAGAATCTTGATGCTCATACAACCGGTAGCGAAACTTCGCGTTCCTCAACCCTCCACGCTGCGTAGGCCAGGGCCTGATCGACATCCTCGGCTTCCAGGTATGGGTAAGCCTTCAGGATCTCGTCACGCGATCGGCCGGCTGCGAGCAACCCGACGACCGTGCCGACCGTGACCCGCAGACCGCGTATGCACGGTTTCCCGCCCATCACGGCAGGATCAAGCGTAATGCGACTTAGTTCTTTCATGTGATTCGACCTTGGTTCAAAGGACGACCGTCACCAGTCTTGTTTGCATTCCCCGGAATCCGGCCGAACGGGCAAGAGAAACGAAAAAACGCAAAGGGGACAGTCGCATATACTCGGGTTGGGTGGCACGCCCTGAGGCTTTGCGAAGGGAGTGATTGATTGACCGACCGACACGTCCCACGCCCGTCGAAGACTCCGGGCGTGCCACCCGGCCGCTCCGGTTGAGCGATTTGTTAGCCAGTTATCTTGTGTTACGGCTCCCACCTGATTGCTGCAAAAGGCGCATTGCGAAATCGTATTCATGAACCAAACGACGGATACCGTCTTCGGGCCACCAGTTGGCCGTTTTGAGGCAGTTGCCGAAGATGTCGCAGTGGACACTATTGCCATCGTCGTAGGCGGCAAGGAGAAAACGAATCCACTTTTCCTGATCGCTTGGATGTGTTCCCAAATCGCCTTGGTTTGAAGTAGCGCAGAATGTTTCGAGAAGTCCAACGGTGTTCGGAGAAAAGTAGTCTTGAAGTCTGTACTGACTGAGTTCGATACCAGTCATTCCTTCAACAGTCTCGGCAGCGGGTGCGGCAATCTGTGTTTCGAACTCGCTGAGCATGGACTTGTACATGTCGAGCGGAATCTGGCTGGGCTGGCCTTCATCCGGCACAATGGCCTGAACGACCCAGTGCCCGTCCTTTTCGCGACGAATACAGAGCGTGCATGATGGCTGGTCGTCGATTACGGCGCGATGGAAGTAGTAGGAGCCGTTCTGCGGCGGGCGGTTGAACGCGTCGTGGTTCTGAGGCGCCCACGGATTCGTTGCGCGACGGTTCATTTCCACATATAGTTCGCGTTCCCGTGCTGGTGGGAAGTGGATATTCATTGCTGGAAAGTGTTCTGCCACGTTTGACTGCCCTTGAGGGATGTAGTGTGTGGTGTTGCTGGCTAACTATGTAATTCTGCCGCCATCGCATCGCCGTCGTAGTTCGTTACGGTGGCGGTTCCGGCGGCATAACGCGCGTCACAATAAACAGGATTCTCGCGCTGAACCTTGAGCCAGTCAAGCACTTGCGCTGGCATCCCCAAAAATGGGCCGGCGTATTCTGCGGGCGGCATAACACGCCAGCCCTCAGTGAGGAAACTACCCATCCGGGGGTTTTCTGCCGACGGAGTCTCGCAGACCAGGCTGTACAGAGGGGTGGCCACGCCGCGGCGGACCAGGCTCAGCACGGGCAGGGGCGCTGCGCCGACCGCGTAGTCCTTGCCCGAGGCCTTCGATCGCAAATCGAGGTCAGCAAGAATATCGCCAGGCAGGAAGCCGACACAAGATCACCTCCCAGGAAGACGCCTTTCGACGTGGCAGGGCCGACTCAGGACTCGGGCGGATGGTAACGCGTAATCAGCAGGTCGTAGACCCAGCCGCCCAGGACGCCGCCGATCAGGGGGCCCACGATCGGCACCCACCACCAGTTCGCCCCCGCGCGGAAGACCTCGCCGCCCCAACCGGCGAAGTACGTGAACAGCCGCGGCGCGAGGTCGCGGGCCGGGTTGATGGCGTAGCCGGAGTTGTATCCGAACGTCATGCCGATCACCAGCACGACGCTCCCGATCAAGAGCGGTCCCAGGTTGGCGGCAGGGGCCAGGTTCCGCTTGTCGGTCAGCGCGAAAATGCACAGCAGCAACAGTGCGGTCCCCACGATCTGATCGACGAGGCCGCCGGGCAGGGGCGAAAGGAAGGGCTGCGGGTAAGTGGCCCAGATGCCGGCGGTGCCCTGGGGTCCCAGCACCTGGCGCGTGCCGCCGTCGAACTGGTGCAGGGCGTCGAGATACGTGACATACACGACCGCCGAGGCCACAAAGGCCCCGGCCATTTGGGCGAGGCCGTAGGGCACCACCTTGCGCCAAGGGAAGCGGCGAAGCACGGCCAGCGCGAACGTCACGGCCGGGTTCAGGTGCGCCCCGGAGATCCCGCCGGCCACGTAGACGCCCAGGGTCACGCCCAGGGCCCAGGCCAGATTGATCGACAGGTATTCGCCGTTGGCATGGCCGCTGAGCAACACCTGGGCGACCGAGCCGCAGCCGAAGACGATCAGCACGAACGTCCCCAGGAACTCCGCCGCCATCTCACGAATCAACGGTGGACGCATGGTCTCACCTCAGAACCTCTCGGAGCCTACCCCAGAACGGGCCGTAGTACAGCCATCTTGGCGGTTCCGTGACAGGCTGGAAGCCTGTGCTACCCACCTACCGGAATCGCACGTAATCCAATGCGAACTTCGGGCCCGGCCCGTTGGCGGGATCGATCCGCAGCACGGTGACGATGCCTCGCCAGTTGGCGTTCTTACCCAGGTCGATCTCGTAGTCGTGGAACTGGCCGTCGCCCGGCACGTCGATCCCGACCGACGCCTCCCCGCTCATCGCCATTAGCGTGGTTGCCCAGAAGACCTGCACGCGGTCGGCCGTATCGCTCCGCATCCGGAACGCCAGGCGGTGCAGGCTGTCGGCCTCGACCTGGAGCCCGCCGACTTGAAGGATGGGGTCCCGTCCGGTCGATCGGCCGGCGAGCACGCCGCCTTTGACTTCCAGGTCGGCCACGTCGCCGCCCGCCGACCATCCGTCCATGGCCCCGTCGGTGTTGAATTCCCAGGCGGTCCTGGCCTCGACCGGCGGGAGGTCGTAGGGTCCAAGACCCACGTCCGACGGGATCAGGTTCGGCGGCCAGTCGCCCGGCTCGCAGAACGCCGCCCGGAGCTGGTCGAGGTCCTGGAAACCGTATTCCGCGTAGGGCTCGATGTAGCTCCCCTCGCCCCACTCGTTCATCGGACCGATCGCGATGATCTTCTTGTGGGTCTCGTCGGCATACTGCCGGGACAGGCGGCACAGCTTGCCGAACAACTCGGGCGTGCGGTCGTAGACGACCAGCGACTTGTCGCCGTGCCAGGGCCGGGCGTCCCAGCCGGTGTCGACGATCGGCAGGTAGAGAAGCCCTTGGGCCGACTTCTCCGCGTCGCGCCACAACTCGGGGCACGTGGTGAGCAGGTCGGCAAATGGGAAACGCTGGGCCTTGGCCCGCTGGTGGGCCAGTTGGAACCCGTGGTACGACGTCGCCGCTTCAAAACCCTCGCTCACAAGTTCCTTGCTGCGGTCGGCGTTCTCGTGGGAGCTCATCGCCGCGAAGTAAATGCCGGGGTAGCCGGCCGCCTTGGCCATCGCCTGCGACATGGCGTAGAGCTTGGCCGCCTCGGCGCTCCCGCCCAGGTCGCGGCGCACGTTGGCAGGCGCCCAAATGAACACCGCCGGCCGGTTGTCGATGCGGTAATACTCCGGCATGTTGAAGCAGTGGTCGATCCAGTATTGGGTCACTTTGCGCCAGTCGTCGGCGGAATGGGTGTCGGGCGGGTTGTGGTTCGCCCACATGATCGCCCACTTCAGGTACTTCCGGTACTTCGCCTTGCCGTAGGCGTCGCGGACCCAGTGTTCCAGGTGGCGATTGCCTTTGCACCAGTACCAATCGACCATGAAGAAGTCGATGCCGTGCTCGACGGCCCACTTGATCTGCCAGTCGGCGCACTCGGGGTTCGCTTCGTCGTACCAGCCGAGGATCGGCTTCCGGTTCGGGAAGCTGCGGATCGGCTGCCACTTGTCCTGGGTCGGAAACCCGGGGAAGTAGAAGGCCCCGATCTCGTACTTGCTCTTCACCGGCTTGGGTTCGGGCACGTAGGACGATTTTGGCACGTTCGGCGCCTTGGTCAGTTCAAGCGAAGCGGCGGCCGAGATCGGCCCGACGCCCTCGCCCGACGCTTCGACCGCCAGGTCGATCTTGCCGAGCCTCTCGGCCTGGATCTTCCACGTGACGGTCTTCGGCAGGTAGAGGGAGAGGCGGTCGATCTTCTTCTCCGCGCCGTCGAGCACCTTGACGCCGTCGGGCACGCGGAGCGTGGCGACGACCTTCGCGGCGGGCGTGCCGCCGAGGTTCCGCAGGGTGCAGGTGACGCCGGCGGGGCGCCCGGCGCGGTTGATCCCCTCGGAAGGCCCGAAGTATCCCGCCTCCAACTCGGCCGGCCCGCGCGGCTCCGCGGCCACCTCGATCGACTCGACTCGCGTGTTCGCCTTTTCCCCGGCGGGGACTTGAAGTCCGAGGAGAATCACCTCGTCGCGCCACTTCTTCATGGGGCCGGTGGCGATGTTGTAGGAGTGCATCTTGCCGTCCGGACGGAGCGGGAAGGCGATGCTGTCTCCCCCGAACTGGCTGCTTGAAACACAGAAGAGTCGGCCGCTGCCCGCGCCTTCGGTGGCCATGCGCACGCACACGAAGGGGTTCTCGGCCGCGGGCAGCGAGACCAACGGGCTGAACACGATCGGCGATTCCGGGGTCCCCTCCAAGTCGCCGGACGCCCGCCACAGCTTGCGGATTTCGTCCCGGTCCCAACGCTTGGCCTCCGACGCGGCGGCCGAGTCGCGCTCCGCGATCCGGATCCACTGGATGTCGAACTCGCCCTCGTTCGGCGGGTCGACGCGGAAGCGGATGATCTTCTTGGCCGCGTGCCAGAACGGCCAGATGCGGTAGACGTGGAACTGGCCGTCGCCCTCGGTGTGGAACAGCCGGTGCTTGGCCGGGTTGAACCCGCCATACGGGCCTTGGAGCGTCTCGGTCCAATACAGTTCCGCCACCGCCGGCGCCGTGCCCTTCAGGCAGATTTCGACGTACTGCAAGGGCCGCGCAGGGATCTCGAAGACGGGCCCCACGAGGATCGGATCATTCCCGGTCGGCCGGCCGTGCAATGCCCCGCCGCGGACCGCCGCGTCGGCAATCATCCCGAAGCCGCTCCAACCGCGGAAATCGCCCTCCTTGTCGAACCGCCATTCGATGAGCGTCTTGTCTTCGGCTCCGGCAGTCGCCCCGCCCATCAACAACACCAGGCACAATCCCGAAAGAACGTCAAGGGTCCGTGTTCCGGATCGCAGCATGAACGCACCTCCATCGTTTGAGTTCCTCGGAGAGGCCTCTATTGGATAGACATTCGCTGCGGAACGCAAGCCCCGCGAGCGCGGTTGGGTGGCATGCCGTCACTCGGCGCAGCCGAGGGTCGGCATGGCGGTGCGCAAACATGCCGACGCTTCGCGACGGCATGCCACACCCGCTTGATGCGGGGTCTTGACGTCCTGAAGAGGCCGTCCTACAGACGAAATCCCGGTCACTTGATATCGGCGTGGTAGCTTTGGAGGCTCTTGGCCTGTCCGCGGCCCTGGCGGAAGGCGGCGATGCCCTTGGCGGCGGCCGCGGCCGCCGCGAGCGTGGTGATGTACGACACCTTGCGCCGGATCGCGGTGATGCGGATGTAGGAATCGTCTTCGGTGCCGACTTTGCCCCGCGGCGTGTTGATCACCAGTTGGATCCCGCCGTCGAGGATGGCGTCGACGATGTTCGGGCGTCCTTCCCGCATCTTGAGGATCGGCTCCGAAGCAATCCCGCTGGCGGCCAGCAGGGCGTGCGTGCCCTGGGTGGCCTTGATCTTGAATCCCAGGTCGGCGAAGCGTCGGGCCACGTCGAGCACCGCCGGCTTGTCGCGGTCGGCCACCGTGATCAGCACCGTCCCTTCCAACGGCAGGTGGGATTGGGCCGCCTCCTCGGCCTTGTAGAACGCCAGCCCGAACGAGTTGGCCATTCCGAGCACTTCGCCGGTGGAACGCATCTCCGGACCGAGGATTGGGTCCACGCCGTGGTACATGTTGAAGGGAAACACCGCCTCCTTGACGCCGAAATGCGGGATCGGCTTGTGAGCCAACCCGATCTCGGGCAGCTTCTTGCCGAGCATGACCTGGGTGCCGATGCGGGCCATCGGGATGTTGCAGACCTTCGAGACCAGCGGGACCGTGCGGCTCGCCCGCGGATTCGCCTCCAGAATGAACACCGTGTCGCGGCAGATCGCGTATTGCACGTTCATCAGCCCCACGACGCCGAGTTCCACGGCGATCTTCCGCGTATACTCGCAAATCGTCTCGATATGCTTGTGGGGGATGCTCACCGGCGGGATGACGCACGCCGAATCGCCGGAGTGGATCCCAGCCTGCTCGATGTGCTCCATGACGGCCGGAACGAAGGCGTCGTGGCCGTCGGCGATGGCGTCGGCCTCGGCCTCGATCGCGTTCTCGAGGTACTTGTCGATGAGGATGGGGCGTTCGGGCGAGACGTCGACCGCCGCCGCCACGTAGAGTTCCAGCATCTTCTCGTCGTAGACGATCTCCATGGCCCGGCCCCCGAGCACAAACGACGGCCGGACCATGAGCGGGTAGCCGATCTCGCGGGCGATGGCGAGGGCCTCCGGGAGATTGCTCGCCATGCCGGAGTCGGGCTGGGGGACCCCCAATCGCCGCGCAACCTGGCGGAAGCGGTCGCGGTCTTCGGCCAACTCGATGGTCTCCGGCGTGGTGCCGAGGATTCGCACGCCGGCCGCGGCCAAGTCCGCGGCGATGTTCAACGGCGTCTGCCCGCCGAACTGGACGATGACCCCCTCCGGCTTCTCCTTCTCATAGATGCCGAGGATGTCTTCCACGGTGAGCGGCTCGAAGTAGAGCTTGTCGGCCGTGTCGTAGTCGGTCGAGACGGTCTCCGGGTTGCAGTTGACCATGATCGACTCGATCCCCTCGTCGCGCAGGGCAAAGGCCGCGTGGACGCAGCAGTAGTCGAATTCGATCCCCTGGC
Organism: uncultured Planctomycetaceae bacterium; assembly: GCA_964430315.1. Taxonomy (GTDB): domain Bacteria; phylum Planctomycetota; class Planctomycetia; order Pirellulales; family Thermoguttaceae; genus CALFBP01. The sequence continues at coordinate 63 of CAYSGY010000225.1, read as the reverse complement.
CGATCCGGTTCGGGCCGCCGCCCAGGACCATGACCTTGCGGTTCGAGGAGACGGGCGTCGCAT
>CAYSGY010000224.1:0-8696 GCA_964430315.1 uncultured Planctomycetaceae bacterium | reverse complement strand
ACAGCCGAGGGCGGCTGTGCCACACTGCTTTTTGGCGATCATCATGACCCGCGAAGATTTCGGTTTGGAAAGTCTTGCGAGGTATCTCCACCTCACGCCTCCGCAGGTGGCTCGCCTGGCCGACCGGGGCAAGATCCCCGGCCGTAAGGTCTCCGGCCAGTGGCGGTTCTCTCGCGACGAGATCCACCACTGGTTGGAACAGCGGGTCGGGCTGGATGAGGACGACGGGCTGCCTCAGGTCGATCGGGTCTTGCGCGCGTCGGCCCCCGGGACGCCGGAACAGGAGATCTCGATCGCCGATCTCCTGCCTCCGCAGCAGATCGCCGTCCCCCTGGCGGCGAGGACACGAAAATCCGTCTTCTCCGCGATGGTGGGACTGTTGGCCGAGACGGGGCTCCTCTGGGACCCCGAGAAGATGGAAGAGGCCATTCGTGCCCGCGAGGATCTCTATCCCACGGCCCTGGACAACGGAGTGGCCCTCCTGCATCCGCGTCGCCCCATGCCCGCCATCCTTGCTCAACCGCTCTTGGGGTTGGGCGTGAGCGGGAGCGGAGTTCCTTTCGGTGGGAATCGTGGCGCGATGACCGATGTCTTCTTCTTGATCTGTTCGACCGACGATCGGGGACACTTGCGGACCCTTGCGCGGCTGAGCAAGGTCCTCAGTGTCCCGGCATTTCTGGAGGAACTCCGGCAGGCCCCAAGCGCCGACGCTGTCCACCAACTCATCGTTGCCACGGAGGCCCAGTTGCCGTGACGATCCTGTTGGTTGGGAACACGCGTCGCCGCGAGTTCCGCGAGGTCCGGGCCGCAGTAGACGCCGGCGTCCGGGTGGTTGAGGCGGCCGACCTCGAAGCCGCGTCCTCACTCTTGGCCGAGGGCGAGCACGCCTTCGACCTGATCGTTCTTGCGGCCGCCTATCCGGGTCAGTTTTCTGCCGAGGGCGTCGAGCGTCTGCGGCGGCTATCGCCTTTGAGCCGTGTCGTCGCGCTCTCGGGCAGTTGGTGCGAGGGCGAGTTGCGGAGCGGGCACCCCGTTCCCGGAGCCGTCCGCGTCTACTGGCACCAGTGGGGGCCGCGGATCGGACGAGAATCGGTCCGATGGCTTGCCGGGCTGCGCTCGTCGTGGGGCCTGCCGGCCACGGCCACCGAAGAAGAACGCGTGCTCACGATGGCGGAGGAGCCGTGCCCTCGGCGATCGGGGCTCATCGCGGTTTGCTCCGGCGAGCCGGACGTGCAGGAGTGGATCTGCGACGCGTGCCGCCGCGCCGGGTATGCCGCGGTGCGGCTCCGACCCGGCGATCCGCCGTTGACGGAGCAACCCTCGGCAGCCATTTTCGACGGAAGCGACGAGCCTTGCCGCCAGATCGGAGACCTTCGTCGCTTCGCCGCTAAGGTGCGGCCCGCGCCGGTCATCGCCCTGCTCGGCTTTCCCCGCCAAGAGGACCGGGACGCGCTGCTCGCAGCCGGCGCTTCGGCCCTCCTCTCCAAGCCGCTCTTCGTTCAAGACCTCTTCTGGCAACTCGACGCCTGCCTCGGCTTTTCGCAGGGGGACTGAGGCTTTGTCTTGAGAATCTCGCGGAGCCGTTCCTCGTCGCGCCGGACCTGCGGAGCGTCGGGCAGGGACCCTTGTGCCCAACCCCCGCATTCCGACGAATCGGAACACGGCAAACAGAACCACCGGGGGATGGGCCCCCCCTGGGGTCGCCCCATTGGACTCGCCTCCCTACGATGAGGTAGAGTGGTATCCTGGGGGGCGTTGTGCGCTCATCGGCTTGGCGCAAGCATGCGAATCAGTTCCATTCCACAAATCTACCGGCATTTGGCGCGGTGGCGCGAGATCCTCGCGGTGCTCAGCAAGTACGGTCTGGCCGATTGGATCGGCCGGCTGGGGCCGGAGTTCGCCAAGGACCTGCTGAAGGACCGTGAAGGGGCGGCCATCGCCCGGCACACCTGGCCCACGCGGATCCGCCTGGCGATTGCGGAACTCGGTCCGACGTTCATCAAGCTGGGGCAATTGCTGAGCACCCGGCCCGACCTGGTCGGCACCGAGTTGGCGGCCGAGTTGCAGCACCTTCAGGATGACGTGTCGGCCGATCCGATCGCGCAGGTGCGGGCCACGGTGGAAGCGGACCTCGGTCAGACGCTGGAGGAGTGCTTCGCCGAATTCGAGCCCAAGCCGCTGGCCTCGGCGTCGATCGGGCAGGTGCACCGCGCGCGGCTCAAGACGGGCCAGCGCGTGGTGGTCAAGGTCCAGCATCCCGACGTTCCCAGGAAGTTCCAGGTCGACCTCGATATCTTCGTCGGGATCGCGAACTGGGCGGAGATGGTCCCCGAACTGGCCGTCCACCGTCCCCGCGCGATCGCCACCGAGTTTCAGCGGATGCTGCGACGGGAGCTTGATTTCGGCCGCGAACTCCGCAACATGCAGGAATTCGCGCGCAACCTGGCGGGCGATCCGACGGTGCGGATCCCCCATCCCTACCCCGAATTGTCCGGCGACCGGGTCATCACCATGGAGATGGTGGAAGGGATCAAGCTCTCAGAGACCACGCGTCTGGAGGCCGCCGGCATCGACCTGAACGAGGTGGCCCGGCGCGGCGCGAATCTCTACCTGAAGATGATCTTCGCCAACGGTTTCTACCACGCCGATCCGCACCCCGGCAACATGGTCTTCATGGAAGGCAACGTCATCGGGCTCATGGATTTCGGCATGGTCGGCCGGATCGACGAGCGGCTCCTCGAAGACATGGAGGAGCTCTTTCTCGCCCTGACGAACCTCGACGCGGAACACCTCACTTCGGTGGTGGTACGCGTCGGCTCGGTGCCGGCCGAGCTCGATCGTGCCTCGCTGAGCGTCGATCTGGCCGATTACATCGCCCATTACGGGAGCCAGTCGTTTGACTCGCTCGACCTGAGCACTTCCGTCAATGAACTGCTCGACTTGATCCACCGCTACCGGATCAGCCTGCCGGCGCGCATGGCCATGCTGCTGAAGGCCCTCGTCACGCTCGAAGGGACCGGCAAGCTCCTCAGCCCGAAGTTCAGCCTGCTCGACGTGGTCAAGCCGTACCGCAAGAAGATGCTCCTGCGGAGGCTCTCCCCCGGCCGGCAGGTCCGCAAGCTGAGGAGGCTCTCCTGGGACATCCGACACCTGCTCGACGTCCTTCCTCGCGGCCTCGGGGAGATCGTCGAACAGATGCAGGCCGGGAAGTTCGACGTCCACCTCGACCATCGCGGGCTGGAGCCCTCGGTCAACCGGCTTGTACTCGGGATGCTGGCCAGCGCCCTGTTCCTCGGCGCATCGCTGATGATCAGCCGGGACGTCCCGCCCAAGCTCTTCGGGGTGTCGCTCCTCGGAGCGGCCGGCATGCTCATGAGCGTCTTCCTGGGCCTTCGCCTCTGGCGCGCCATCAACAAGTCGGGCCACCTGGACCGAAAGAAGTAGTTGCCGTTGCGGAAAACCCAGGTTGCGGCGATCGGCGGCTTGGGTGGGCGCCGCGCGCGGGCAGAGGACCGCGACTTCGCGGTCGTCCAATCCCGGCGTTCCCCGACCCAAGTCCGCAGGCCCTGCGCGGTCGCTTGCCTCTGCGAATTGCCGCTTCACGCGACAAATCACCGGACTACTTCAGGTCCACGGCGATCGTGTTGCTCCCCTCCTTGACCGCGACACTGTAGTCGCTGGAGGTTTCGCTGCGGAACTTCTCGGGGGCGTTGGGAACGCCGCTGAGGTAGACGCGATACTCTCCCGGTGGAAGGGCGCTGGTCAATTGAAACTGCCCGTTCTTGCCCAGCGGGGCCTGCACCGCGGTGTTGGACTTCAGCGAGTAGAAGTGAACGGTCCCGCGCGGCACCGGCCTGCCCGCGATCGCAACGGTCCCGGATACCTGGCCAGTCGCCTCCTGGCTCTTCTCCTTGGTCGAACCGCAACCGGAGATTGCGGCCAGCAGCATGCACGCTGCCCCCAACATCAGCGGCCATGCCGCGGGGACGACAAGGGGACGCTGCCTGCGGTCGCTCCTGAGAATCTCCATGGACTTGTGCATTGGCGAATCCTATTCGAGGCGTTACGGAAAGGCGGCCGTCTTGCCGTCTGCCCTGTCACCCAGGTACTGGTAAATGGGGAAGTCAATGGTCTCGCTGATGAAATGTGAGGAGCCGTCGGCCGCCAGGAACATCGCGCCGCCGGGGTGTTCGCCGCCGAAGTTGGCCCAATAGTCGTCCCAGGCTGCGAGCGAGCCGGAACGGGTGGCCCCGGTGTCCAGGTAGAACGTGTACGCCGGATTGGCCACGACGTCCTTGTTGATCGGCCAGCACATGTTCCGCGTGGCGTGCCAGCCCCATCGGTATTGCGGACTGGTGAGCGAATACTGGGCGGTTCGCTTTTCGCCTACGGCAATCGTATTGCTCGTTCCGTCGGTAATGCCGGCAAACGTGATCGTCGAATTCTGGTTGAAGAGCCCCTTCCAATAGTAGCGGGTGCTGGAATTCGTGTGTCCGGTCCCGGCGCTCAGCGCGTAGTCGCCGTACGCTTCGGTGGAACTCGCTTTGTCCGGGCGAGGCTTCGTGGGGCAGAAGTAGCCGGCCACGGTGAGCTTCTTCGCCGCCGCATTCGCGGCGTCGTCGTACCCGAAACGGAAATTCCAGACATCGTAAACCGACTTCATCTCCATGTACGGCAGGATGAAGACCCACCCGTTGATGATGTGGCCGCCGATGCCGTCCGTCGTGACGGTATCGCTGATGCACCCGGGAGGAAACACCTGCATGACATCGTGGTAGTTATGCAATGCCAGCCCGATCTGCTTCAGATTGTTGTTGCACTGCGAACGGCGGGCGGCTTCCCGGGCTGCTTGTACCGCCGGCAACAGAAGCGCGATCAGAATTCCAATGATGGCGATGACCACCAACAACTCGACGAGCGTGAACCCGCCACTAGCACTTCGAGGCTTCCCCATGACGACCTCCTCCATAGTCCGTGAACAGCCAGTCGCAAGACAACCTGGGACCCGGTCGGATCGCTTGCACGACATCGACGCGCAGCGGCCCACGCGAGCCCACGCAGGCTTTGCCATATCAAAGCAGCCTAACGCTCGCCTCACGAGATGTCAATCGGAATCCCCCCGACTCGACATGCCTCGATCGACGGACCTAGTGTAGTTCTTGGGAATGGCATTCTTGCATCCTATGATAACGATTCAAGTTGCGTCACGGTGGGTGCGTGCGGCATTTTCACCTGCAAGAGAGCGATCTCCAAAGCGCCGGACCCGCGTCGCGAGGCACGGATCGAGTGGCGAGGTAGGCGGGGCGTGTAAATTTGACATGCTATTCTGGCGTCGCGAACTTCGTAGCTTTCTGGCAATTCGCGTCGAGAGGACTCACGGTCGGTCACGCCAAGCAGGCGGGGCCTAACTCTAGAAAGTATTGACACACCCCACAGAAGGTCGTCATTGACGCCTCAACGGTCGGATGTTACGATCACCCGAAGATCGGCTGCCTGGGGGGGACGGCCCCCTGGAGAGTGTCGTGATCGGACCCTATCGTGGCGCACTATAACTTCACGGAATGCAAGACCCTGGAGAACGGCGCCACGCTCACCCGCCGTGTGTACGAGACGCTCCGCGAGGAGATTGTCGCCGGCCAATTCGATCCTGGAGAACGCCTGGTCCGCCGCTCGCTCGGCAAACGCCTCGGCGTCAGCCCGATGCCGGTGACGGAAGCTCTCCACATGCTCGAAGTGGACGGGTTGGTGGAGAATCGTGCGTTGTACGGGAGCCGGGTCCGGGTCCTTACGATTGAGGACCTCCGTACCGACGAAGTGCTCCGCGAGGCGATGGAATGCCAGGCCGCGAGGATGGGCGCAGAGCGTGCCGGGGACGCCGAGCTGGGGCGATTGGGCAGTGAGGCAAGGCAACTCGACCGGCTGATGCGCGACGGCGACCCCGAATCCAGGCTCGGCATGCACCTGCACCTGGAGTTCCACGCGAGATTGGCGCAGCTAAGCGGCCTTGAACGCCTGGCCGACGAGGTGCGTCGCGTTTGGTCCCGGCTGCTGATGCGTCTGAACTGGATCAAGGCCCTCCGGTACAGGAAAGTGCCGGAAGACTGGCATCAGCAACTCGTGGACGCCATGCGTACCCGCAACCCGGACGTTGCGGAAACGAAGATGCGCGAGCATGTCCGCTACGGCATCGAAGATGACGTCGCAGCGTTGGAGGAGTATCTCAAGCGCCGGCGGTTGCAGTCGGACGGATGAATATCGCTCCTCGAAGGCCGGGGCATGCGTCAGGCCGCTCGCGCGATCATCTCAGGGGGCTCCCGTGCGTCTTCCGGCCGGCGGGGCCCCTGGCATTCGGCCAGCACGGGGGCGACGCGTTTCTCCAGGTCGCTGAGGAGCCGGAAGAACTCGTCGTGGCGTGTCTCGAGATCGAGAAGGGCTTCGACGCGGGTGTCGGGGGTGGCACTGGCGGCCATAAGGTAGGGCTCCGGGGTGCAGACGCAGGGTCGGCGCATCCCCTAACCCCATCGGCTACGCAGGGCGATCCGCTTCAGCCGGCAACTCTCTCACCTCGCCGTAATGTCAATTTGCGCAAGGTTTTACGGTCATTCCGGCCGCCAGTCCCCCATAGATTGCGAAAAAATGTTGGTCCAACCACCCGATATGGATGGACAGAGGGCTAGCGGCCCGTGTACATTAGGCGATTGCGCCCCATGCGGGTGGGGATGATAGCACGACAGGTGTGGTCGTGCGGGGTGGTCGCCCTCGGCGGCGCAGGCCAGCCTGCACCGCCGAGGGCGGCTGCACCACCCATGGATCTTCGTCCATCGAGTCTCTGGAAAAGGAGGGTTGAGTGGTCAAACTGACGTTGCGGGACAACGAGTCGATTCAAGAGGCGGTGCGTCGCTTCCGCAAGCTGGTCGAGCGGAGCGGAATCAAGAAGGAGATGCGTCGCCGCGAGTATTACGAGAAGCCGAGTGAAATCAAGCGTCGTGCCCGCCTGCGTGCCGAGCGCCGCTCCCGCCGCACTCGCATGCTCCAGAACATCTAGCGGCTTCTCGAAGGTTCTCTCGGGCTCTTCAAGATACTTGGCGGTCGGTGCTGCGCGCCGCAGGCCCCAAGGTATCTCTCGTTTCCGCACGCTTCACGTCTCAGAAGCGTGGACCCAGTCGAGCCCGAAGTCGAGGGCTTCGCAGGAATGCGTCAACGCCCCGACGCTGATCCGATCCACGCCGGTTTCCGCGATCTGTCTCACGGTTTCCAGGCTCACGCCGCCGGAGGCTTCCAACTCGACTTCCGGTGCGCGGGCATTGCGCCGGGCCACGGCCTCACGCAACTGGACGGGGGGCATGTTGTCGAGCAGAACGAGGTCGGGCCCGGCCGGGAGGATCTCGTCGAGTTGCTCCAGGGAATCGACTTCGATTTCGACGATCATCCGCGCGCGGACCAACTGCGGGATCCGCCGCTTGATCCATTGGCGGGCGTGGGCGACGGCCTCCGCAGCCGAAAAGTGGGCCGTGCCCCACGTGCTCTCCCGGCCGAAGGCAAGGTGGTTGTCCTTGATGAGAATCGCGTCGAACAGCCCGGTGCGATGATTGCAGGCACCGCCCACGCCGACCGCGTATTTCTCCAGACGCCGCCACCCGGGCGTCGTCTTGCGCGTGTCGTAGATCCTCGCCGAAGTGTCCGCCACGGCGTCCATGTAGCGCCGTGCCAGGGTCGCGATCCCCGAGAGTCGCGACAAGAGGTTCAGCGTCAGGCGCTCCGCGGCGAAGATTCCCCGGGCAGGACCTGCGATCCGGGCGACCCGCTGACCGGGGGCCACCCGGCTGCCTTCGGCTCCCTCGGCAATCCACTTCAGGCTCGGATCAATGAGGTGGACGGCAACCTCTGCCGCCGGCAGGCCGGCCACGATCCCCTCGTGCCGGGCAACCACGTCGGCCGCCCCGGTGGCGGCCTTCGGAATCAGGGCCTTGCTGGTGCAATCGCCAAGTGGGCCCAGGTCTTCTCGGACCGCCGCACGGAGCAAGCCTGCTGCTTCGTCCCGCAACGACGGGTCCCAGCGAATCTGATGGAATTCGTTCTCCAACGCGAACCTCCTGCCAACCTCGATCCCTGTGGCCGAAACCCCACAAGATAGCATCTGGGGCGTCCTGCCGACGATTCCCCCAGGGGCTAGACTCGCCACTCCGCTCCAGTAGGATGTATTATGTGTCGTGCGGACGCTTCGGCCAGGAGTCTTGTGGAATCATGGGAGGGCGAGGCTCCTGCCGAGCCTCCAACAAGCCTATGTCTGCGTGGGGCCATGTCGGCTCGGCAGGAGCCTCGCCCTCCCATGACGGGTTGTCGTTAAGAATAGCCTTTTGGGGGGCGTTGCGGCATGTCTCCGGAGAGCCGGACTCCGAACTCCAATCACCCCAACTGGCTTCTCCGCCGGGTAGACCAGGCGGTTGTGACACTGCTCGTCCTCGCCGGGCTTGCCGCGAGCGTCGTCTGGTGGCTGAGCCACGGGGGGGCACGCGGTAAGCTAGTCGAGCTAGAACGGGCCGATCCCCAGACCGTCCGTTTTGAGGTCGACATCAACTCCGCGACCTGGCCCGAGTTGCTTCAGCTCCCGGCGATCGGTGAGACCCTCGCCAAGCGGATCGTCGACTCCCGGATGAAAGACGGCCCGTTCCGAGATCACAAGGATCTGATGCGGG
>CAYSGY010000223.1:4413-8705 GCA_964430315.1 uncultured Planctomycetaceae bacterium | reverse complement strand
ATGGCCCAAAGGTTCTCGACCGCGGTTTGCTGGACGAGGTCGGACAGTTCTACGTCGCCGGCAAAGAGGCTCCCGAGGCCCGCCGTTCCATCGAGACCAAGGAGCTTGCCGATCCGTGGGCGGCGGAAGTCGGCGTCCACCAGGAGCACCTTCTTGCCGGAATCGGCGATCGCGACGGCCAGATTCGCGGCCAGCGTGGTCTTGCCGTCGCCCGGGCCGGGGCTGGTGACTTGAATCACCTTGTGGCTTTCTTGGGCCGTGCCGAAGTAGAGGGCCGTTCTGACCGCACGATAGGCTTCGGCGGGCCGGCCCTTGGGATGATGGAAGGTGTAGAGCATCGGGTCCAGGGCCGGCTCGGCCTTCCCGTCGCCGTTGTGGGCGGCCTTTCCCTTGGGACGGCTCGACATGACGGGGATGTGCCCGAGAACCGGCAGGCCGAGTTGCGAGCGGACGTCCTCGGGACTGCGGAAGCTGCGATCGGCGATTTCTACGAGGTACGCCATGCCCACCCCGAGGCCCAGGCCCGCGAGGACCGCCAGCGCCAAAACCATCGCCATCTTCGGCTTGACCAATCCTCCGATCTGCGGCTCGGCGAGCAACTGCATGCTCACCCCACCGTAGTCCTTCACGAGGTTGATCTCCTGAAGGCGTTTGATGACGGCGTCGAAGGTCTGCTGGGTCCGATTCAAGTCGGACCGGATCGTCTCGTCCTGGTGCTGGACGGCCATCAGCGCTTTCGATGCCCGCCGCTCTTCCTCGAAGAGCTTGTCGAGTTCGGCCGAGCGCTGCTGGCCCAACTTCAGTTCCTCGGCCAGGGCGTCCAGATACACCTTGAGGAAATCGGCCCCGCCGGAATTCTGCGTCGAAGGGGCGGCCCCGAACTTCTCGCGCAGGGCGGCGGTTCGCCTTTGGGCTGTCTTCACCTTGGGATGATCCGGGCCGTAGGCGTCGAGCAGGTCTTCCTCGTTCAACACGGCATCCAGGAGCATCATTTCGACCCGGTCGGCCGGGTTGAGGTCTGCCCGCTGGGCCTGCCCGATCCGCTCCGAATTTCGGATCAAGAGTGTGATCGCCTCCCGGTTGGCGCCGCGCTTAATCGCCGCCTGAACGCCCTCCATGAGCGAGCGGGTCCGGGCGAGCTCCACCAAGAGCGACGAGCGGGCCTTCTCGATCTCCGCGCCCCGGGTCTCGTGCAGATTGGCTGCCTCCTGCCCTTTGCCTCCGAACGCCAGCGGCGATTCCTGCCGGAACTTGCGATACGCGGTCTCCTTCTCACTCAACTGCCGGCTTAGCTCGTCCTTGGCCTGCGTGATCAGTTGGACGGTCTCCGCGCTGAAGTTCTGGTAGGTCTCGCCCAGGAATTTCTGGTAACTGTCGATCACCGCGTTGACGACGGTTTGGCAATCGCCCGGATCCGTGCCCTCGAACGAGAGATTCATCACGTTCGGATCGGGGGCGGACTTCTCACCGCCGCGGCTCGCCTTGAGTCCGGCGATGATCTGCCGGGTGACGCGAGGGGCGGGATCGTCGGCCGGGTCGGGATTCTCGGGCCGGAAGGAGGTTAACGAGGCCAGCTTGTGCGACTCGACGGCCCGGCCGACGATGAGCGGGCTGGTGATCAGGATCATGTGGGTCGAGAGGGTGTCTTCGTAGCCGTACTCGGAGTATCGCCCCGGGCCCCGGCCCGCGTCGTTGCCGGCCACCGGGAATTTTTCTTTTTTGATCAGCAGGATCTGGGCGCTGGACTGGTAGACCCGCTCCGCCTGGAAGAAGTACAACGCGCCCAAGGCCCCGCAGGCCACGAGCATCACCAGGGCGATCCACTTGCGCCGCCAGAGGATGCCCACAAAATCGAAGAGACTGTCGGCCGACGCGGGCTCCGGCGTTTGCGCCTCGTGGAAATCCATTACCTGTGCCATAAAAGGCGTCCTCTCGTGGTTAGTTCCGTGTTTCCGCCGGGGTGGTTGAGGTCAGTCGGGCGAGGTTGATCTGTTCGAGCAACTGCCGGTATTCCCGTCTGGAAGGGTTCAGCATCGCGCAGACGCGGGCCTGCTCGTGGGCCTCGTCGAGCCTTCCCTGAGACTTCAGAAGCAAGGCCAACTCATAGCGCCAGGGGAGTTGACGGGGCTGCATCCGGACGGCCCGGTGGCCCTCGGCGGCGGCCTCTTCAAAACGCCCTTGGACCACCAGGGCCGAGGCGCGGAGGTGGCACTTCTCGTCGTCGCTCAGGTCGCACGTGTCGAGCGCATCCAGGGCCCGTTGGGCCAGTCGGTGCCGGACGGCGGTGTAGTGGGCGGCCTGATATTCCGTTCGTCCTGCGAAATCCAGCAGCAACTGCGGGGAGTCGGGCAGCACCTGCTCCACCACCTCCCAGAGACTCATCCGCTCGTCGGCCACCTTTAGAATCTCCGGGAGATAACGGTTCCCCAACGCAAGGCACTTCCGAAAACTCGCGTACGCCGCGTCGCGACGGCCGGCGTTGAGGTCCGCCAGGCCCGACTCGAAAAGGACCCTCGGATCGGCCGGGGCCAGGCCCCGGGCACGGTCCAGCGAAAACTGGTCTTGGTCCGGGGCGACAAAGAGCCCGCAAAGCTCGGCGATGCCAAGGTGGGTGTACGGGAGCAACGGGCAGTGCCGGCGGGCCTCGACGAAGTGACGCATCGCCGGGACAAGGCACTCCCGGACTGCGGGGTCGTTTCGCAACGCCTCAAGATCGCTTGTCCGTCCCTCTCGGGCAGCCTCATGGACGCGCCGGTGTAGCGCCAAGGGGAGCGTCTGCGGCCAGTACGGTTCCGGATCCGTGGCCCGCCCGTCAGCCTTCATGAGGACTGGGAGGGCCTGCAAGCGGTAGCGGTGAATCCAGAGCCGGGCGAGGCGCTGGTGGCCCTCGGCATCATCGGGTCGCCCTTCCACCGCGCCCGATAGCCGATCGATGGCGGCCGATGCCTTTTCGTCAGAGAGATTGAAGTCGGCGACCTTGAAGCGGGCGCTTCGGAGGGCCGAGTCAACCGCGGCGTTCTGGCTCAATTCGCGGACCGCCCAGGCGTTGACGCCTAGAAGGAGCACGATCGCACCGGCTGCCAGGAGCCGGGCGCCCTTAGCCCATGCCCCTCTCCCGAAACGGGCGAGGGGAGCCGTTGTTGGACCGCCGCCGAGCGCCGATGCACGCCCCACCAGCGCCCCGCAAAGCAGTGCGAAGAGGAGCATGTTCGCCGGGATCGAAAGCCCGAAGTCGAAGCAGGCGTGGATCGCCTGGGCCGTCAGGGCGAACAGGCCGCCGATGGCGAAGGCCGAGGCCCGAGAACTCGGGTCTTTGGTGACGATCCGCCAGCACGCCAGGCCCACCACGACGATCATGAGGACGATCAAGGCGAGGCCCACCAGGCCGGTTTCAATGAGGGCCTGGACGTACTGGTTCTCCGCATAGTGAAACGAGCAGTCCGCGGGCTGCCGGGCGTACGGGCCGTAGACGTAGCGGAAGGTCCCCAACCCGGTGCCGGTGAGCCAGAAGTCGGGCACGGCCCGAAGCGCGTCCCGCCAGAGGCCCAAGAGGCCGTGGGTGAGGATTTTTTCATCAAGCAGGGTGCCGAACTGGTCCATGACCCGCTTGCCCGTCCCCGACCAGGCCACCACGCCGATCGCGCCCGCCCCCAGAAAACCTGCCAGCCAGACCCACATCGCACGCTGTTTTCGCAACAGCACGAAAAACGCCGTGACCAAAGCCGCGCCGACCATCGCGATCCACGCGCCGCGGGAAATCGTGGCCAGGACCCCCGCCGCAATCCACGCGGTCAGAAGCAGTGCCGCCAGCTTGACGCCGTTGAGCCGGGCAAAGAAGGCATGCACTCCCCGCAGCCAGCGGCGTGGCCATCCGGCGAGACGCGCGGGCCGGTCCGGCTCGCGCGGGGAGGCGGCGATTCTCCGGTCGCGTGCAAAGGCATAGATCATCCAGCCCAGGGCCCCGGCCAGGCACAGGTTCAGATACCCGCCGGCGTTGTTCCGGTTGACGAAGGGGCCGAAGGGTCCGCCCCCCTCGCTCAGCGACACCTCCCAGTACATCTTCCCGTTCCAAGTCAGGAGCTGCACGAATCCGAGGAAGACCAGCAAGGTCGCGTTCACGGCGATCGCAATTCCGAGCCACTGCTGCCCGCGCCGTGAGGCGAAACAGACGCTCCCGACCAGGAACATGCCCACCGCCATCGAGACCAAGGAAAGTTCGCGTCGCGTTGCGGCCGGGTACAGGCTCAGCGGAAGCCTGTTGGGGATGGTGGGCATGCCGAAATGTCCGGCAA
>CAYSGY010000223.1:0-4403 GCA_964430315.1 uncultured Planctomycetaceae bacterium | reverse complement strand
CTCAAGCACATCCCGCAACGCGACGCTAAGGGGCGAGAGCCCCTCAAGGACCGAGCGATCCAAAGGCAGGAGTTGGCAGGAGACCAGCACCAGTCCGGCCGCCAGCGGGGCCACGGCGACCCATCCCCACACACGCGGCCCGCCATGCAGGACAACTCGGACGACACACAGAACCACGGCGCACGCGACCGCCAAGGCGAGCCAAGGCTGGACCGGCGCCTGAACCCCGGCGAAGAGCCACGGAGTCACGCAGACCAGCCCCACCGCGAGGGCCTGGGCGCCGACGGTCGCCCATCGGGCCATGCCGCGTGCCGCGGGCACGTCGCCCGTGGTCGGACGCACACGGGGCATGCCGGATGCCACGGGCGTCTCGTCCGTGGCCAGTTTTTGACGAGTCCGAATGTGGAAACCCTCTGCTCTGGTCCGGGATCGTATGACGGGCTACGGGACCACGGGGCTCGCCGGAGGTCCGCCGCCGCCCCCGCCGCCGAGACCGCCGAGTCCTCCAAGGCCGGCCAGGCCCACCAGGCCGAGCATGGCGCCCCCGCCACCGCCCGCACCCCCGGCGACTCCACCTCCGGACGGGAACCCGTACTCCACAAACGCTTCCTGCCGCGTCTCCTCAGCATCCTCGTCGGAAGGAGACTCCCCGAGGGCGATGGTGAGCACGGTGAGCTCTTTGGCGAGATCGGGCTGGTAGGGAAGCAGTTCCACGCTCACCGCCCCGGCCGCTCCCTCTCCCATGGCAACGACCGAGTACTTCCCCGGCGTCAACCCCACGACCTGGAAGCGGCCCGACGGGTCGCTCTTGATCTCGTTGACCACCTGTCCGTTCTGGAAGAACCAGATCTTCGCCCGCACGGGCACGTTCTTGCCGGGCGTCAGGGGCTTTCCCGCCTTGTTCGAGGCAAGGGTGGCTTTCGTCTGGCCAGGCAGGGTCTTCGTGACGAAAGCCTCGGCGCGGACCACGCGGCCCGGCAGATTCCCGTCGACCGCAAGGTGAACGCGTCGAGGCGACTTCTCCTGGGCGGACGACGCAAGGCGTACCACCGTGTTGGCGGCCGAGGGGGCCACTGGGGTGCCCCCTCGAACCGCCTTCTGCAGGCCCGGTGACGGGCGGGGAGACGAGCCAGAAGACTTCTGTCCCACCGCCGTGGAGCCGATCCCCAGGCTAACCGCAACCACCAGGACCAAGAAGGCCCAACGATTTCGATGCTTTCCGCTCATTCTGGCAGCCCTCCAGTCTCTGCAGGGATTCTGACTTCCGTATTCGCGATTCCGTATTCGCCGTTCATTCCTCTTCGCGGCGTTCCTCGCCGCAGGTACCGCGGACGTGTCGCCAGAACGGGCCGGGAGTCCAAGGTCCGTTCCCGTCATCGGAGACCGTGCGGCCGGTTGGACCCGACCACTCGCCGTGCCCCGGTACCACCAGGGCCCGGCTCGATTCCCGCTGGCGACACGCCTGGGGTACCCTCCTACGTCCACCAAAAAGATTCCTGTGCCGCGCCGGACGGCAGCCAAACGGACCGCTCACACCAGCCGGCGACCGTTCGGGCCGGGCCACGGCCCAGGATCGCCGTTTTGCCCACCGTCCTGCGCGGCATGCAGACCGACGTCGACAAGCTCCCACAGGGACGACGCTCCCAACTTCCTGGCCACGCCGGCGCGGTGCTTCTGCACCGAACGGAGGCTGACCTCCAGCGACGAGGCGATCTCCCTGGTTCCCTTGCCCTGGCCGATCATGCACAGGACCTCCCGCTCCTTGGGTGTCAAGGATCGAAGGCGGTCGGCGAGCTTCTGATGCCATGCCCGAGCCCGCCTTCTCTTCCCGTCCAACGCAATCGCCTCTTCGATGGAATTCCAGAGTTCCCCGCTGTGCACGGGCTTTAGCAGGAAATTCACCGCCCCCGCCCGCATGGCCTCCACGGCGATCGACAGGTCCGCGTGAGCGGTAAGGAAGATCACCGGATGGCCGTTCTTGTCGGAATTCAGGAACTGCTGGATCTGCATGCCGCCGGCGCCCGGGATCCGGAGTCCCAGGATGACGCACCCCGGGCGGGAAGTGTCGTACGCCGCCAGGAAATCGTCGCCCGACGCGTAGACCTCGCACCTCAGATTCATCGTCGAGGCCAAGTCCCGCACCACGTTGCACGTCGCAACGTCGCTGTCAACCAAGAACACCGTTGCGCTAGACGGCATCGTTCGTCTGAAAACTGCTACTCGGGAGGCTCGGCGCACACTCCGTTCTCATCGACTGCGCGGGCGGCTCGACGAGCCGACTGGCGCAGACAGTGTCCGCCAGCAAGGAAACGTATTCGTCCAAAGGAAACAAATCAGCATCACCAGGCAGTCCGTTGCAGGATCGCGGGTCCGCGATCGGCGTGTAGAGTTCTATGGTGTGCAAGAAGGCCCCGATGGTCCACAGCCAACCTCGTCGCCTCCCCCTGAGAATTTCGATGAATCTCGATGACGTATCCCACCAATCGTTCGCCGAGCGAACAGTATGGTTCGCTTCAGCGCACTTCCTGACGCCATGGCGCACGCTGCGAGGGAGTGCCAAGGAACGCGGGGTGCCCCGGCTTCCTAGGCTTCGTGGGGAACGCCGCATTTGCCGCACGGAAGCCGAAGCGCGGACGGGTGGGGATGGCCGTCGCCGTGGGGCATGACGGTCACCGCGCAGCGGCCCGAGGGATCGGAGCGGTAGGCGCGGAGGTACACCTCTCCATCGGCTTGCGCCAGCAGGGCGAAATGGAAGAGTTCCAGAGGCGATTTGAGCGAGAGCTTCTTGATCAAGCTGGCCCGGCGGAGTTCCACCGTGCGGAGCCCGAGGTGGAGTTCGGCGGCGATTTGCGGGTTCGACTTGCCCTCGCCCACCAGCCTCAAGACGTCCCGTTCCTTCGACGAAAGGACGGCGATCGATTCGACGATCGCCTGACGCCGCCGGGAGGCTTCCCGCCGGGTACGGTCGATCGCCAGCGCCTCATGAATCGCCTTGAGAAGCTCCACGGGACGCATGGGCTTCTGGAGATAGTGAACGGCCCCGCCGCGGAGCAATTCCACGGCGAGCGAGACATCGACCGTCGAGCTCAGAAAGACGAGCGGAAGCGGCGAGCAGCTTTCGGCGAGCCGGCGCTGGATCTGGTAGCCGCTCATGTCCGGGATCCGGACCTCCAGCACCAGGCAGCCGGGCCGCGAATCGTCATACGACGCAAGGAACTCCCGTCCCGTCCCGCAGCACTCGCAGTGCAGGTTGCTCGAATTGATCACATCGCAGACCGCGGTCCGGACCTCGCGGTCCGGGTCAATGACATAGACCGTCGCAGGTTTGTCTCTCGTCGGCATCGACACTTCCTCCCGGCGCGCGCGGAGCCAACGCCCGAGGGCCTCGATGCCCGGGCGCAGCGACAGATTGCCGCTGGCAACCTCCCCTCAATTCGAAGGGTGAAGCAGCCCCCTCTTCGCGCAAGTCCACTCAGCCCTTGTGCCGCCTCTCGTTCCTGCTGGCCGATTCATACGGGGAGCGTTCCCGAAGCTCCCCTGGCACCAGGTGCCGCGTTCTTCCTCTGTCTTCCCTCGAGACACGGAGGCCCGATCGGTTCAAGCATGTGGTCGTCGATTTCCACCGAGGCCCCTTGCTGAAGGAAGTCGATGGAAATCAGAAGCCGCGAGGCCCCGTCGCGCCGGAGCACCACCCCTTCCAGCCCGGCCAACGGCCCGTAGCGCACCCGGACCAGGTCGCCGCGTGAAAGGCGTTTCTCGACGGTCAACGGGGCCCCGGACGCGATCATCTGCCGCAGTTGCCGCAAGTCGTGGGAAAGCTGTTCGGGGTCCGGGACCGCGAGGACCCGCGAGAGCCGGTTGGTCGTCAGGCTCCAGACCCGCTCTTCCTCGTTGCCGTAGAGGAACACGTAGCTCGCGAAGACCGGGACCCTCGAAACGAAGCGGCGGCCGCGACACTGCGAGGTCTTCTCGACCAGCGGCAGGTAGAACGGCACCTGGCGACCGTGCAACTGCCGGGCAATCGCCTTCTCCTGGTGGACCTTCGTGTACAAGACCCACCAGCGGCGATCCGACGGCTCGGCAACCAGGCCGTCGAGAAGGCTGCTGGGGTAGACATCGACATCGTCGCAGCGGTTTGCCTGGCGACTCATGGTGCTCTTCCCCGAGAAGACTGCTCAACTGGCGCCGTCCTGCTGGCCTGCCATACCCTCGCTACGATTCGACCGCCGGGATTCCAACGCCGCTCGGATGCTCTCCCCGAGACGCGCCGACGTCCACGTCACTCGGAGGGTCACCCGCCGACGGTTCAACGTCGTGTCTCATTGGCATCAATCATGGAGAATCTCCACATTAGTTTCTGTTGCGGAAGCGATTTCGGGTGGTTGGGGGCCGACCGGGGTTGA
>CAYSGY010000222.1:0-8714 GCA_964430315.1 uncultured Planctomycetaceae bacterium | reverse complement strand
TTGCATGGGCCAATCCTCCCCTAAAAGATGTGGTTCTTCCGAGAATTCCTGGGAGTTGCAGGCGTGCGACACGGAAGTACCGGTGCCTCCTCTCTGTCCCGCGTCCGTCCAAGAAGCGAACAGAGAAGAGGCACCGGTACTCTCCCTGCAATTTCGTGCGGCCCTGGCGTTTGCCGGAAACCCGTGATGAACCAAAGGCGAAGACATTGCCAGTAGTGATCTTCCCACCTCAATCCGGCTGCACTCAGCCTCCTCCGTGCGTGCCCAGTCTCTCAGATTTCGACCCGCCCGGCAACCGCCTTTTCGAGGGAACGGCCAACTATTGCCACGCGAGGCGTTGTGCTATGCTGCCTCCCGATCATTCCGTTGCGCCTTGACGATTCTGCGTGAGATCCTCGGTCGATGCCCGGTAAGGATGCTACCGAATCGAGATTTCGGCCTTGCCGCGGGCGATCCCGGGGCAAGCGTTTGGGGCCATCGTCGGTGGCGGCAGATTTTGGGGCCGGTTCCCAGGTCGCCCAAGAGAGTGTGGCAGCCTTCCTGGAGAAGCTCGCGGACGCCGATTCTCCCGAGATTGCCGCGGCCCGGGATCGGTGGATGTCGTTCCTTCGGGCAACGTTCGGGGCCGACGATCGCCGCCTCGTGCCCGGCCTGGAGGCCCTGGTTGCGGCCTACCCTTCTGCCCGCGGGCATCGCGATCCGCTGGGACTGCTCTTCGCCGTGCAGACGTACTACGGTCTGGTGGTCAAGCTCCTTGTGGGGCAGGTCGTTGCCTCGGTCCGACGTCGGGAAATGCCCGCCGAGGCGGTCGGTTCGGCGGTCGATCGCAACGAGTTTCAGAAACAGATGCAGCGACTGGAATCGGACGAGAACGTCCGGCTGGGCGGCGGCTGTCCCGGGGCAGGCAACGGCGATCCGTTTGCCTGGTACGTTTCGGCCGGGTCGGAGGCGATCGACCGCGCGATCCGCCGGATCGCCGCCGCCTTGCAGCCCTATGATTTCGGGCCGGGGACCGAGGAGCCGCTTCCGCCGGGGGACTTGTTCAAGACGCTCTATCAAGAGGTCTTCCCCAAGAGACTCCGACACCGGCTCGGCGAATACTATACGCCCGACTGGCTCGTCGAGCAGATGCTCGACGCGGTGGGCTACCCGGGCGAGTGCGGCGGCCGGCTCCTCGATCCGGCCTGCGGCTCCGGGGCGTTCCTGGTGGCGGCGATCCGCCGACTCCGCGCCGCCTGGACCGATCGGCACGGCAACGACGAAGCCCAGCGGGGGGCCCTGCGAGAGGCCATTCTGTCTGGCGTTGCGGGGATCGATCTCCACCCGCTGGCCGCGATCACGGCCCGGGCAAGCTACCTGATGGCCATCGCCGATCTGCTGCCGGCAACGGGGCACGTGAGCGTGCCGGTCTACGAGGGTGATTCGATTCTCGGCCGGCACGAGGGGCTCGGCGCGTTGGAAGGGCAAGTCGACTTCGTCGTCGGCAATCCCCCGTGGATCGCCTGGGACGACCTCCCGGCCGAGGACCGTGAGGCCACCAAGCCCTTGTGGCATCGGTATGGGCTGTTCACCCTATCGGGACGCGAGGCGCGTCATGGCGGCGGGAAGAAGGACCTCTCGATGCTCATGATCTACGCCGCGGCCGACCGGTACCTGAAACCCTCCGGCCGGCTCGCGATGGTCGTGACGCAGACCGTCTTCCAGACCCGGGGGGCGGGCGACGGCTTCCGGCGCTTCAGGCTCGGCGACGCCGGCCCGTGGCTCAAGGTCCTCGGGGTGAACGACCTGGTCGAGGCCCGCCCCTTTCCCGGCACGGCGAACTGGACCGCCACGCTGGTCTTGGAAAAAGGACCGCCCACGGTGTACCCGGTGCGGTACGTTCAATACTCCTCCGACCGCAGCCAACGGGAACTGGAGGCAGCCCCCATCGATCCCGATCGGCCCACGTCACCCTGGTTCCTGTGGCCAAAGGGATCGAGTGGCTCGGCAGCCGATCGGATCGGACCCTCCGACTACGAGGCCCATCTCGGGGCCAACACCGGCGGGGCCAACGGGGTCTACTGGGTGACGTTCGCCCCGGACTCGGGCACCGGGCCAGACGCAGTCCTGCGATTCCGGGAGGGCGAGGCTCCCGCCGAGCCGATGGGCAGTCCGCTTTCGTCTGAGTCCATGCCGGCTCGGCAGGAGCCTCGCCCTCCCGCACCCATGCAAGGACGTTTGGTACGCGTGCGCAACATTCCCGAGCGAGGTAAGCACCGGGTGCCGGCTGTCGAGCGACTCGTCGAGGCGGAACTCCTCTACCCACTGCTCCGCTGGGCCGACGTGGGCCGCTTTCGCGCGGTCCCGTCGGCCTTCGTGCTGCTGGCCCAGGATGCCCAATCGCGACGCGGGATTGCAGAAGCCCTCATGCGAGATCGGTACCCCAACGCCCTGGCCTACCTGACCGAGTTCCGCGACGTGCTCCAGCGCCGCGCGGCCTACCGCCGCTACCAGTCGCAGGCCCCGTTTTACTCGATGTATGATGTGGGCCCGTACACGCTTGCGCCCGTCAAGGTCGTGTGGCGACGCATGGACCGGCAGATCAACGCGGTCGTGGTCGAGCCGATTGCCGACCCGCGACTCGGCCCCCGGCCGGTCATTCCCCAAGAGACCTGCGCCCTGGTGGCCGCCGACTCGGCCGACGAGGCCCATTACCTCTGCGCGGTGCTCAACAGTGCATGGGTCGGATTCCTGGTCACGTCGCACAGCGTACGGGGCGGCAAGGGTTTTGGTAGCCCCGGGATGCTCGACTACCTCCGCATCCGGCGCTACGACCCCAGCCAGCCCCTTCACCGCGACCTGGCCCTTGCCAGCCGCGAGGCGCACCGCTTGGCCCTCGCAGGCAACGCCGCGGCGGAGATCCAGGACCGGATCGATCGGCTCGCCGAGCAACTCTAGGGTTCGGAGGGAGTGGCGGCGATACCGATCTAGCTGCCGTCCGCGTTGCGGTGTATCATGGATAGAGTCGTCTTCTTCCGAAGGAGGTCTCCGATGTCCCCCACAGCCAAAGCCTTGGGAATCGACCAGCTCAGCGTGGCTGAGCGTATTCTGCTGGTCGAAGAGATTTGGGACGGTATCGCGGAAGAGATCAACGCGAGCGAGCTCACGCAGGCTCAGAAGGATGAGTTGGACCGTCGGCTGGCGGCGATGGAGTCGAACCCCCAAGCGGGATCGTCGTGGGAGGAAGTGAAGGCCCGTTTGCTGAGCCGGCCATGAGACTGTCTCTCATTATCCGACCGGAAGCGGAAGCCGACCTGGCTGAGGCCAAAGACTGGTACGAGCGCCAGCGGCAGGGGCTGGGACTCGAGTTTGTTCTTTCGGTCGAGGAGGCATTGGACCGGATTCGCCGCATGCCTCATGTCCACGCCGAGATCTACAAGGGCGTCAGAAGGTCGGCGACCCGGCGATTCCCCTACGGGGTCTATTACCGGTTGACGGGCGAGTCGGTGACGGTGATTGCCGTGATGCACAGCCGCCGCGATCCCCGGCGGTGGCAAGAGCGCGTGTGAAAAGCCCTGATGGTTGGATGGGGTGAATTCTGCCCAGGTGTCCGGGTGCACCCCTTGCGGTTGTGATTCCGCGAGCCTTCTCGTATCCTGGCAAGTACGGGAGACTACATCGAAGCAGTAGTCCGGTTACACAGACACAGGGAGGCACCTTATGGCCAAGACTCCGATGTGGATGGTCAGAGCCGGTGAGGGCGGATACCTTTTCGACGACTTCCAGAGGGACAGTCTCGTCGCAATCGGATGGAATGAAATTGGCGATCTGAGTGGCGTCGGCTCTCAGGAAGGCATCCGTGAACTGTATTTGTCGAAATACCCCGGCGAGAAGCCAGCCAAGATGAGCAACGCGGTCGCCATGATCTTTAAGTTCCGAGCCGTCCTGAGGCCAGGACACAAGGTGACAACGTACAATCCGGAGATGCGGGAGTACTTGGTTGGGACAATTCAAGGCGAGTACGAGTATGCCTTGCCTCGCAAGTATCATCACATCCGTTCCGTGGACTGGTTGGGGCATGTTGAACGCGACAAGTTGAAGGCTGCCTCCAGGAACTCGCTCGGTAGCACACTGACCCTGTTCCAGGTCAACGACGAAACGGCGGACGACCTGCTGGATGTCTTGCACGGCAAGAAGGCGGCAGAGATCGATGTCTCGGAGGAGAAGGAAGACCTTGAACAGATCAAAGAAGATGTGATCAGTCGTGCGCATGAGCTGATCAAAGACAGGATACTGAAGCTCAGCGATGAGGAAATGGAGGCTTTGGTGGCTGCGGTGTTGCGAGCGATGGGGTACAAGGCCCGAGTCACTCTGAAAGGCCCGGATCGGGGAGTTGACGTGATAGCCTCGCCGGATGGGCTTGGGTTGGAGGAACCTTGCATCAAGGCAGAGGTCAAGCACAGACCGAAAACCCCGATGGGTGCCCAGCAGATTCGGGGCTTCCTCGGGGGACTGCGGCAAGGCGACCGCGCGCTTTACGTAAGCACCGGCGGGTTCTCAAAGGAGGCCGGATATGAGGCAGACCGTTCAAACATCCCGATCACCCTACTGGCTTTGGACGATCTAGCCTCGCTGGTTGTGTCGCATTACGAGAGCTTCGACATGGACGGCAAGGTGCTCATTCCGCTGACACGACTGTACTGGCCGGTGGAGTGAACGCACGATAGTGCATTAGTCGGATCCTCCCAGGATCACGCAAGTTCCTTCAGAATTCCACGCCCTTGGTTTTTGTCCGGATGCGGCAGAGCCATTGGTTGGCGGTGAGGTAGAGCGTGGAGCCGTCGTCGCCGAAGCGGCAGTTCGAGGTGGGCACGCCCGTGTTGATGCGGCCGAGCAGGATGCCGTCCGGGGCGAAGACATTCACCCCGCCGGGCCCGGTGGCGAAGAGGTTGCCCTTCTTGTCGATCTTCAGCCCGTCGGGCAGGCCCGGCATCTTCTTCTTGACCCAAGGCGTGGCATCGAAGAAGACGCGGCCCTCGCCGATCGTTCCGTCGTCTTTCACGGGGAAGGCCAACCACACCGCCTTCGCGGGGTCGGACTGGGCCACGTAGAGCGTCCTTTCGTCGGGCGAGAAACCGATGCCGTTGGGCCGCGTCATTTGGTCCGTCAGCAGGGTCACGCGGCCGTCGGTCGCCACGCGGTAGACGCCGCAGAAGTCCAGCTCCCTCGCCGGGTCCTTCGCGCCCTTCTCGAGTCCGTAGGGCGGATCGGTGAAGTAGAGATCCCCGTTCGACTTGAACACCAGATCGTTCGGGCTGTTGAGCCGCTTGCCCTGGTACTTGTCGATGAGCGTGGTCCAGCGGCCGTCTTTCTCCACACGGACGACGCGGCGGTCGCCGTGCTGGCACATCACGAGCCGGCCCTCGCGGTCCAGGGTCAGGCCGTTGGTGCCCGATTCCCCGCCGCGCGGCGTGCTGCCCGTGTAGCCGGCCGGCTTCATGAATACGCCCGTCCCCGCCGACTCCGACCACTGGACGATGCGGTTGTTGGGGATGTCGGAGAAGATCAGAAGCTTGCGGGCGGGAAGCCACGCCGGACCTTCGGTCCATGCGAACCCTCCTTCGGCGAGCTTCTCAATTGTCGCGCCGTTGGCGACCAGATCGTCGAAACGCGGATCGAACCGCTCGACCTTGCCGACCGTCGGGTAGTTCTTCCCCTGGGCCAGCACTGTGGAACACACACCGATCGCAGCCGCCAGGGTAGCGACCCTCGTGATGGAAACGACGATCCGCAGTTTCATGGCAGACACCCTCCCCGTTGAGTTGGTTAAGCCTCCCGACCCGGCGTGAACGCCGGGCCTGCAATGAACAAGGGTCGTGAACGACCCTGTATTTGTGCGTAACAACGAGGGCGTTGCCCCTGGGCTCTCCTATCTTGCCCCTTCGGGGCTGAGGAACGCCAGCGAAGCCGGGCGCTGCAAACCGATCCGGAATCCCAACGGAATCCGCTCAATCCCTACTCGAAACGTAGCCGCTCCCAACCCCAGGGAGTCTGCATCAAAATCACTTACCCATCTTCCGGAGGTTTTCAATGCACTTCTTCACGCTGTCGAGCGGGCCGCCGGCGTAGGCTTCCTGTTCGACGATGTACCACTCGGTCTTGCCCGTGGTCTCGCAGAGTTGGAAGACCTCGGCCCATTTCACGTCGCCCTCGCCGACCACGGCGCCGGGCTTGCCGCCGTGCTCTTTGAGATGGACGGTGGCCGAGCGGCCCGGGAATTTCCGGAGCATGGCGTAGGGGTCGCCGCCGCCGCCGAGGCAGTTGCCGATGTCCATCTGCATGACCACGTCGGGCCCGGCGGCGGAGAAGAACAGGTCCCATCGCGTCCGGTCGCCGATCGTCTTAAAATCGCCGCCGTGGGCGTGGTATCCGACCCGCATCTTCTCGGCCTTCAGCTTCCCGGCCAGCTCGGTGAAGATCTTGGCCGTCGCCTCGACCTTCTCGGCGGTCCCCAGCCGGTCGTCGCCCATATACGACACGATGAGATACGGGTTGCCGAGCGTTTTGTTGAAGGCGACGGTCTTGGCCAGCTCGTCGCCCAAGAGCGTGGGGAGCCCGATGTGCGTCCCGCAGCAGACCAGCTTGTTCTCGTCGAGCAGCTTCTTGAGCTCCTCGGCTTCGCGTCCGTAGTAGCCGGCGAACTCGACCCCCTGGTAGCCCATTTCGGCCA
The DNA here is from genome assembly GCA_964430315.1 of uncultured Planctomycetaceae bacterium. GTDB lineage: Bacteria > Planctomycetota > Planctomycetia > Pirellulales > Thermoguttaceae > CALFBP01. Next base: position 2,005 of record CAYSGY010000222.1, on the reverse strand, counting down.
CGGCCTTGAGCACGCCGGGGAGGTCTTTTTCGCACTCCTTGCGGACCGAATAGAGTTGAAGTCCGATCGGGATCTTCGTGCCGGCCACCTTCCTGCGCCGGCGTCCTTCCGCGCCGTAGACGGTGGTTCCCGCGGCCCAAGCGGCCGTGGCTGCCGCGCCCCATTTCAACAGTTCACGTCGTGAGCAGTCCATGAGTGTCTCCAGAATTCAAAGGTTGGTTGCCGCGATCCACGGCGTGTGGCACAGCCGCCCTCGGCTGTGCGTCTTCCAGCAGCACAGCCGAGGGCGGCTGTGCGTCTTCCCCCAGCACAGCCGAGGGCGGCTGTGCCACATTCGCCGAATCGTCGCATAGCGCGAAGATATTCCTGTACGAGGCGGCCGTCAAGATGGGGAGAGGGGAGTAGGCGTTGGACGGCGTCTCAGCGTTTGAAGTGCCGGTCGGCGAAGTCGAGGTACTGCTGCCAGTCGTAGTCGGTCACGTCGTGCTTGCCGCGGCGGATGTGGTAGCCGACGGTGCTCATCACGGGCTCCTCGATGCCGGGCATGTTGTCGGCGGCCATGCCGTCGGTGCCGAGGAGGCGGTAGACCGGATCGGCCCCCTTGGCCGAAAGGAACTCGCCCTTGGGATCGGCCCAGCGGTCCTCCTCGGCGCTGGCCACGTAGACCGGGCGCGGGGCGATCAGGGCGATGAGTTCGTGCTGATCGACCGGCAGCTTGTCCTCACGGTCGTTGAACTGCTTGAAGTTGTCGCAGAACCAGTGGGGGAAGACGGTGTTGATCCGCCGGACCGTCTCGCCGAAGCACCGCCTGCTCAGCGCCGCCCCGCCGCAGCCGGAGTCGTTCGAGATCACCAGGGCGAAACGCTCGTCGCTGGCCCCGGCCCAAAGCGCGGTCTTGCCGAGGCGTGAATGCCCCATCACGGCCACGTGCCTGGCGTCCACGTCGGCGTCGGTTTCGAGGTAGTCGAGGGCCCGGCTCAGGCCCCAGGCCCAGGCGCCGATCGAGCCCCACTCGTCGGGCGCCGGCCGGGTCTGGCCCGGCTTGTAGAACAGCGGGTGGACGCCGTTCTGGAATCCGTCGTCGAAATCGGGGTCGATGTCGCCGTAGTAGATCGTGGCCAGGCCGTAGCCGCGCTTCAGGATCTTCTCGACCGCCCAGCGGCTGCTCGCCGTGCCGCGCGACTTTTCGGTGGCCTGGTGCTTCACGATCTCCTTCCCCGGCATGTCGCGCATCCAGGATGTCGAGAGCGTGATGCCCGGATCGGGGTGAATCGCGTGGTTCCCGGCGAAGTTCAGGCCCAGGAAGAGCGGCACCGGCTTGTTCGCCTGATTGGGCAGGTAGAGGAGGATGTCCATCTTCGGGCCGTCGTCCTTGCCGGTGAAGAGGACCGTGACCTCTTTGCGCGTGGCCTTGCCCCCGAGGGCGTCGCGGGCGACGGAGCGGGTCTGGAACTTCATCCCCTCAGGCCGGCCGGGCATCTTGCCGTAGACGTACTTCTGGAAAAGCCCAAAAATCTCCGGCCGGCGGCGCTCGCGCCACACGGCCGCGTCGGCAACACGGTGCCCGTCGCAGCAGACCAGCGGATCGGGCAGGGTGTACTTCGGCACCTTGCTCTCGTCATAGTTCACCGCGGGAAGCTCGGCCGCGAGGCCGGAAGAAAGAAGCGTCAGCCACGCCGCGATCGAAACGTAGAACCCTTTGCAGCCGGTCATTGCAGTACCCTCGTGATTCGTGCTCAGCGCGGTCCGGCCCGGATGTCCGGGCCCGGGAATCGCTCGTTTGGTGCGGGAGCGTCGACGCGAGGCAGGATAGGCTTGCGCTTCGCTTGTCCCACCCTCGCTCTCGGCAACGACAACTCATAAGTCTCTGTTGCGGAACGGGTGTTCTTCGTGTTGTTCGCCGGGGCAGGTGGATCTGGTTTGTGTGTCCGCGGCGTTGTAGAACGCCTGGATGCGGTTTTGTGGGCGGGTTGTGGCGTCTGAGGCGTTCGGCGTCGCCGTTGGG
>CAYSGY010000221.1:0-8751 GCA_964430315.1 uncultured Planctomycetaceae bacterium | reverse complement strand
GCCGTCATGGGCGTAGGGGTCGGGTTACCGGCCCAAGGCATTATAGCGCGATCCTCCCGCCGAGCCACGGCCCGCCGTAACGCCAGCCGACGCGAAGGTGCCACCCGGTCGGCTAGTTCGCCGCCGAGGGCTTCTCTTGCGCGGGCTTCTCGCGGGTCTTCTCCCGCGGAGGGGGAGACACGACGGGCCGGTCTTCCACGAGAGATCGGACCAACGCGAAGAGAACCTCGGAGCGCCGGAGCATTTCCGGCGTGGCTTCGGCCATCCAGTGCCCGCCCAACCCGTTGTCGTTCATCAGCGATCCGAAACCGAGGGCCATCACGCGTCCCTTGCCGTAAGAAGTCCGCGTGCCCACGGGAAGGCCCTCGACCCACATGAACGCCTCCCCTCCAACCACCTCACAGACCGCTTGCACGGGGATGCCCGGCCAACCGTCGCGGAGGCCCAGTTTACCCGCCCGGCTTGCGGCGTGGTTCACGCCCAGCCCGAACTGCCACAAGAGGCTGTTGGCCGTGGAGCCGACGACGTCGGGCGAGTCGAGCACCAGCAGCTTGCCGCCCCGAGCGACGAACTCCCGCACTCCCTCGCGGAACGCGTCGCTCACCGATTTCTGAGGGCAGATGACCACCAGGACGTCGCCCCGCAGGGCTGCCATGCCGCTTTCTCGGGCGGTGAAGTAGCCGAGCCGTCCGATCCATTGCTCCAGGAGTCCGTAGCCGAGGCCGTCCTCCTGGGTGAAGCCTCCGCGCCCCAGCGGCACGTCGGACGCGGTCCGATCGACCACCACGCGGACCATGGGCCGGACGGGCTCGGGGGCGGGCATCGCGTGGCGATGAACGGCGATCACCAGCACGCAACCCGCGACCGTGCCGAAGAGGCCTGCGGCGACCGGTACGATCGAGCCGATTCCTTGTCGCGCGGCCACGAAAAGGCCGGCGGCCAACGACACGAAGGCCAGGAGGGTCAACACGCCCAGCACCGTCCATCGCGGCCCGGAGCGATCCAGGAGGCTCCGGTGATTGAGCCATTCGAGCATCCCAAGCATGAGTTCCGGCTTGCCCGGCTCGAACGTGCTGAAGTTGCTGAAAATGGTCGAGTCGGTCCACGCGGCAACCCGGCCTTCGCCGTACCCGGTGGTCCAGAGTTGGACGAACGCCCCGCATCGCATCGCGGGACGGTACTCGGCCTCGGGGAAGTAGTTCTCCGTATGGTACTCGGGCGGGAGGCTCCAGAGGCCGGTGTTGACGACCGCGGCCCGACCCACACTCCGCCCGGGATCCACCGAACACGACACCGCAAACGTCATGCGCGGCACGTACTGGACGATCGGGTGCGGCACGCGCGGCGGCTCGTAGACCTGCACATACGGATTCCCGATGCGGAAGAGAAGGTCGAGGCGGAACTTGAAGCCGAAGAGCCGGGCGAGGTCGTTCGCGTAGCTGCTCGACTTGAACACGTCGGTGTGCTCGCCGATCAACAGGAGCCTGCCGCCGGCGGCGACGAACTGCTCGATCGCCGCGGTCTCCTCGGGTAGGTAGCGGGACGTGGGCGTCTTGACGACCAGCACGTCGCAGCCGGCGAGCTTCGCCTCGTTGATCGGATCCGACTCCAGCAGTCGCGACATCTCGTAGTACCGCGACAAGTAGTCGTAGATGGCCGCGTAGGTGTAGGAGCTTTGCTCGCCGTAGCTGGTGGTGTCGTAGGGTCGCGTGGTCGGCTCCCAGGTGGAGTGCCGCTCGACGACCATGATCCGACCTCCCAAACGGCTCCCCACCGGTTCCCATTGCCACACCCAGGCCAGCAAGGCCATCGCGGCGAAGACCAGGCCCAACGACGCCGCACGCTTCCGGAGATTTGGACCGACGGGCCGGTCCGAAGCGTGGTCTTCGTCCTCGGCGTCCGCGGCCGGTGCCCGCGGCCACACGATGCACCATGCAGCCAAGGCCGGCGGTACCAACAAGACGAGGTGGAGCCACGGGCTGAGGAACTGGTCCATCACGTTCAGCGGTTCCGCCGCGTCCCGGCGGATCGCGCGGTGCGTCAGAAGGGCCAGGAGCAGGCCCGCGCGGATCGGAAGCCAGATGCCGACCACCGCAACAAGCCGATACGCCCCGCGGCGCCACCGGGCGAAACGGGACTCCTCGGACTCGGACGCCGCGCCCCGGACCACCAGCGCCAGCAGCACCAGCCCGGCCACGAGAAACGCCAGCGTGGCGGGATCGAAAACGAGTTCCCAGGTCACGCCCAGGCGCAGCGGACCGCCTAGCGCGCCGAGCGTCAGCGTGCTGCCGTCGACGGCCGCGTCGAGCCCGAGGAGCCACGCGACGCCGCCGGCCAGCGACGCCAGGAAGGAAGGCAAGTCGTGGCAGCGGGCGGTGCCTGCCGTGTAGAGTTCCATCAGCAGCGATTGCGCCAGGATCGCAAGCCCGGCCGCCAACGCCCCGCGGCCCAGTGCCCCGCCCGACCTGAAATGATGGGTGCCACGGTTGGCTTGTCCAACCGTGTTTTCAGCACTGCTGGGCAAGCCAGCAGTGGCACCCGACGTCCGCTTCGGTATCCTCGCATTGCCGAGCACTAAGCCGATCACTAGCAGCGCGGGCCCCGCGCGGTACGGCCAGGGGAAGAACCACACGGCCGGCAGCAGCATCGCCCCTGCAAGGACCGCCTCCCGCGTGCGCGGAATCCGCAGCGGGCAGCCGGCGAGAAGACCCGCGCCGAAGACGATCGACAAGCTCCAGGCGATTGCCGAGGCCGGTCGATAGAAGTCGAGCCCCAGCAACCACGAACCGGCCAGCAAAGCCGCCGCCAACCAGAATCGCATCACGGCGTGGCCTCCTTGCCGGGCGATTGTCCGGAGGAAGAGTCCTGGGCCGGGGCCGACTGCCCGGCCACGTCGGGCATGCTCTCTTCCGACATCTCCCCCTCAGACTGCTCAGACTCCTCCGGTTCCGGAGGCGGCTCGGGCGGGGTCCACGTGCGGCCGTTCAACTCGGCGAAGAACCATCGCCAGAACTGGGAGTTCTCGCGCACGACGCGGGCCGTCCCTCCGTCCTCCGACTCCAGGTTCTTGTTCGTGGCGAAATAGGTGTCGCCGAAGAGGAAGACCTTTCCCTGTCCGACCCTGGCCGACACGACCACCGGGCGATCCTCGAAACCTCGCACAAGCGGTTCGGAATTCCTCTCGGTGCCCTCCACGGGCCATCCGGCATAAAGACCCACGTGGACCTGGTACTTGCCCGTATCGACATACGGCGTGCGGAAATAGCCCATAGGCTCGGGCTCGCGACGGGGATCGTCCGGGGCGAGCGGCGAGAGCGGCACGCGCAGACCGAACTCGTCGAGCAGCGACTGGACCGGGCCAGCGTCGTTGGCCCCCGCCATGCAGAGCAACACGCCTCCTCCTTCCACGAAGTTACGCACGGCGAGCGTCTCGGCCTCGGAGTAGCGCCGGGCCGGGGCGACGGCGATCAGCATGCCGGCCCGATCGAGCTGCTCCTCGCTCCAACGCCGCATGACGATCGGGAGATAGCCGTTGCGCATCAAGTTCAGTTGCAGGCCGGCCAGGCCGTCGTCACTCCAAGGCACGCCGGCGGCCGCTTCGAGATGGGAGGCGTCGATGCAGGCGACCGGATTCGGCGTGCTCTCCCGGCCGTCGAAGAGGACCCTCGAACGTGCCTCACTCACCGCAGTGGAGGCGATGAGCAGGAAGGCAAACACCGACAGCGCCACAAGAAGGCGTCCCGGTTCCGCACGCCATCCGAGCAACCCGACGAGCCCAAGGCAGGCGAGCAAGCCGAGGATCTGACGCCAGGCCGCCTGGGGACTCGATGCCCGCGCGGCCAAGTAGCCCAGGAGTCGGCCGGCGAACTCGTAGCCGTCGGCCAGGCCGAGGTTCTTCATCGGCGTCGCATCGGCCAGGACGACGACGGTGCCCTGGCCGACGTTCTGCTCCGCCGCCAGAACCAGATCGCCCAGCCGCTCGCCCGGGTCGAATCGCGATATGCCGGTCAACGCGGCATCGCTCCCGGGATCGCTCCAGCCCGATCGCCCCACCAGCAGCGGCCGGGCCGGCCAGCCGAGGCGGATCGAAGAACCCCGGGCCAGTCCGAACCCGTTGGACCGGCCGTCGATTCCGATTCCCGCGGGATGGGCCACGGCTTCCAGTCCGTGCTGCCAGTGTGGGCAGCACGGAAGGGCCGTATCGAACCGGACCTGCATCGCGGTTGTCGCCAAGAGGTCATCGAGACTGTTCGACTGGGCTGCCGCCAGGCCCCGCGGCTCCGCGAGGACCAGCAGCGTCCCGCCGGCGCGCACGTAGTCCCACACCCGCTCCGTCTGTTCGCTCGACCAGGGCGTCGTCGGGTCGATCACGAGGAGCACGTCAGCGCCTTCCAGCGACGCCGGAGTGAGATCGGTGGTGCGTGAGAACCGACCGCCGAACCCCTCGACCAGCATCGGGAGCATCCCGAACTGTCCGGCCGAGTCTTCACCGAAGTGATCGAACTGCGGCTTCTCCCAGTCGAGCGGCCCGTGCTCGTAGACCACGATCCTCCGGCCGCGGAGGTCGAGGCTGCCGGTCGACAGCGACGTGACCAGCGCCGCGAAGGCGGCCAGCGCCGCGGCCCCCAGACCGAGTGCCGCAAGGGAGTCCATCGCCGCGTCGGTCTGGCGTGGACGCCACGGAGTGGATGGCGGGAGCCCCGGGACCGCGGGCTCCTGCTCCGGCGGCGGCGTCCATCGCGCCCGGCGGAACATTGTCGCGGCAATGGTCGCATGGAGAAGCAGGGCAAGCAGCGGGAGGTTCCATGGAATTAACGTCCGCACCGCGTCGCCCCAGTACCAGGGCGGCGGGACGTAGAGGTCCGACTGGTAGAGGGGGGCCTCCACCAACGGCGTCTTGGGAATGGCAGCGAGGAGGTCGTGGCTGCAAGCCAGGACCATCAGGTAGATTAGGTGGCCGAAGAGAATGGCGGCCACGGCCACCGTCGCCCCGATGCGCCGGGGGGGCACGGTCTCGATGAGCCAGCCCGCGTAAAGCGCCGCCATCAGGACCAGGAAATCCAATCCGCCGAACGTCGCCCCCACGTTGAGCGGCCTGCCGCACATCGCGCCGGCGACGTGGCCCAACCCCTCGCCGACCGCGCGAAACGCCAGCCACACGGCCGGAATCGACGCGAAGGCCCAGCGGTAGACGGCCAGCGTGGCGACGGCCCAGGCAGCCACCACAAGGGCCCGACGATCGACGCCCCGGGCAGTCCAGGCCACGGCCGCCAAGACCATGGCCACGGCGACCACGTTGTAGACGGCCATGGCGGGCACCGTGAGCCCGATTCCCACGATCGTCGCGCCCGCAAGGACGACCCAGTCTACCGCGTCGAGCGCCCTCCTCGGCCATCCGGCCACCAGGACCACGGCGATTCCCAGCCAGGCCAAGGCATGCTGCAAGGGACTTACGAGGAACCCTGCGGCCCCGCCCGCGATCCACGCCGCCGCGATGCCGCCCGTCGAGGCCGCCACCGCACGCAACGAACACGCCTCCCCCTCCGCTTCCCACGCAACCTCCGCGGGAGCGCCTTCTCGGGGGACAAGCCCTTCGACGCGTCTTCTTTGCCTTGGATTCATAGCGCACGGTCAATGAAGACCGTGTAGTATGCCGCACCTCGCCGCCGCGGTCAACCGGAGTCACGATCTGCCGCCGCCACCCCGCGACATGTGGCCTCCTATTCGTCGCCGTGCTCCAGTCGCGTAGGGCGGACCGAACGCAGTGAGGCCCGCCGAGAGATCAGAGAGTTCGGCGGGCGTCGCTTCGCTCCGTGCGCCCCACGTGACTGTGGCCGATATCATCTTCGCACTTGTGTTGATACAATCACGATACGCGTCCGAAATCCATCAGCCTCTCACTGGAATAGTGCAGGCGAAAGCGGAGGAGTGCCGACATGAATCGCGACATGAACTTGATTCGCCTCCTGCTTCTTCTGATGGAGCCGAGTAGGGTGGGCACCGCCCACCAAATGCCAATGCAACGCTACAGGGAGGAAATGGTGGGCGTTGCCCACCCTACTTCACTCCTCAGTATTCGATGGCGATCCGTTGCCCTGATTCGCTGGAGCGGCGCATCGACTCGATGACCACGGCCACCCGGTAGCCGTCTTCGAAGGTGGCGGTGCAGGGGCTCAGGGGCTTGTTGTTGGCCACGGCGTCGAGGAAGAGGAATTTCTCGATGATGTGGCAGTGCTCCCAGCCGATGTTGTGGCCCGACGGCCACCAGGCGCCGGCGTAGGGGTGGAAACTCTCCGTGACGTTCACCTCGGTGAAGCCGAAGGTGGCGTTGTCGGGGCTGTCGGCCTGGCAGACGAAGAGGCTGTTGGGGTGTTCGAGGTCCCAGCGGAGCGAGCCCTTCGAGGCGTTGATCTCCCAGGAAAGCCAGTTCTTGCGGCCCGTGGCCACGACCGACGACTCCAGCACGCCGACGGCCCCGCTCTCGAAGTCCAAAACGGCCGCGGTGCCTTCGTCGGAGGTGACGCTCGGATCGCCTGCCGACGGCCGGGCCCGGCCTGCATTGAACGTGCGCACGATCGCCGACACGCTCTTGATCTCGCCGACCAGGAACCGGCACTGATCAATGGCGTGGCTGCCGATTCCCTGGATGCCGCCGGAGTGCGGCCAGGCGGCGTACCAGACCGCGTCCGGCGGGAGCGACGGATCGTGGCCGGCCATTTGCAAATAGTTGACCCGGATGTGGTAGATCCGGCCCATCTTGCCCGACGCGATCAGGTCCTTCGCCAGACGCACGGCGGGCATGAAGCGGTAGTTGAACGTGCAGACCGCCTTGCCGGAAGCGGCCGCGGCCGCGTCCCGCATGCGCCGGGCGTCGGCCGCCGAGACGGCCATCGGCTTCTCGCAGATCACGTGCTTGCCGCTGGCGAGTGCGGCAATGCTCGGCTCGACGTGCACCGGGTCGGGCCCGCAGTTGTCGAACACGTCGATCTCCGGATCGGCTGTCGCCTCGACCCAATCGGTCGTGAAGCGATCGAAGCCGTAGCGCACCGCCTCGCGCTCCACCTTCTTCTCATCCTTGTCGCACAGAAGCGACAATCGCGGCATGACGTTGGCCGAAGGGTAAATGTAGGGGATCTTCTTGTAGGCGTTCGTATGGCACTTGCCCATGAAGCCGCATCCGAGCATCCCGATGCGTACCACCTTCCGCGGGTCCGGTCCGACGTTCTTGATAGTCATGGTTCGCGTTCCTCTCTTTTCGTCAAGCATGGGTAAGAGAAGGAAAAAGGGGAAAGAGGGAAAAGGGAAAAGACCGAAGGAAGCGGACTGGGATCGTGCCTCCCTTGCTTCTTTCCCTCTTTTCCCTTTTCCCCGTTTCCCTTTTCTTACACCAGCAGCGACGACAGGTTCTCCCTCGCCCAGCGGATCGACGCCTCCACGTGGCGACGTTCGAGTTTCCACGATTCGGGGCCGTCGGGCAAGGCGCCGGGCGGATCGGCCGCAATCGGGCGGTCCCACGATTTCTTCAGGTACCACGCCAGCCCATCGCCCGGCGGGGCCGGATGACGCGGAAAATAGCCCTCCTCGAAGATATTGAGTGGGAAGAAGGCCCACTGCGAATGGATCTCGATGTTCAGGTGGATCGCCGGATGGTAGCCGTAGAGCAATTGGGCGATGGCGGCCACGTCGATATCCCCTTCTCCCAAGGCGCAGTTCTCCAGCGCCAGGCCCTGCGGAGTCCGGAGCACGCGATAGTCCTTGAAGTGCGTGGTCAAGGCATAGGGGGCCATGATGCCGGCCAGGCGGAGCGGATCGTCGAGGTCGAACGCCAGGTTGGCGCAATCGACCGTGAAGCCGAAGGCCGGGCTGTTGACGCGGGCGAGGATCGACGCCAGTTCGCGGACCGTGAAATCGGCGTGGTTCTCCATGGCGATCTTCAGCCCCAGGTCCTCGGCCGCCTTGCACGCCTCGCGGAGAATGGCCACCGCGTGGTCGGCCAGGGCCGTCATGTCGTAGCCCTGGTCGCGGACGAAGAGGTTCCCGCCCACGCACCGCAGGATCGGCGAGCCGAGTTTTTGGGCCACTTCGAGGTGCTGGATCACCGTGCGGGCCTCGGAGACGTCGGCTTCGTAGCCGGCCTCGGCCAGGAGTTGGCGACCCTGGGCAGCCATGGGATGCCAGTGGAAGATCGAGCCCATGCCCAGATGGACATACAGCCCGCGCTCCTCCGCAAACTCGCGGATCGCCGCCAGATCGGCGTCGCGGAACGACGTGAACGGCGACAACTCAAAGAGCACCCCCGAAAGTCCCCACTCGCCCGCCAACTTCAACACGCCGATCGGATCCAGCCCCGAGTTCCGAACGGAATAAGAATCAAGGCCGAGTTTCATGACGTTGCTCCTCAGCCCCAAAGGGGCGAAATAGGAAAGCCCAGGGCAACGCCCTGGGAAACGGGTTTCGATCAAGTCCGCGAAGCCCTGAAAGGGCGCAATCGACAGAGGAGTTAGTATCGCACGTACCAGTCATCATACGGAATTCGTGGTGCTGGAGATTACGTGGAGGGCATTGGCCAGCGACTGGGGCATGATTGTGACCTCGGGGTCTTATTCCGCCCCTTCGGGGCTTTGTCCTCTTTGATGCCGCCCGTTCCCCAGGGCGTTGCCCTCGTTGTTGCACACAAGTCTGAACTGGCATTGGTAAATTAGTTTCTGTTGCGGAAGCGATTTCGGGGTGGTTGGGGGCCGACCGGGGTTG
>CAYSGY010000220.1:1222-8771 GCA_964430315.1 uncultured Planctomycetaceae bacterium | reverse complement strand
GGACGAGCCGTGCCGGGCAGATCGGAGGGGAGTTGGTCCATCGGGGGCTCCTCGTGCAGGCCTTGGCGGGACAAGTAGCCTGCCATCGTAGAGGTTCACTCGCCCGGACGCAACGATTCTGCCGTTCGGGAAAGGGAAAGGCAGGCGGGACGGGCCGCGTCTGCCCCCTTGGGTCCCCGTTCCCGACCTGTTCGGTGTGGTTATGGCGGTTGTAGGGCGGGCAGTGCCCACCCCACGTTTCTCCAGGGCACGCCCTCGTGGGCCGTGCCCACCCGACGCGGCTAGGCGTCGCCGGAGACTGAAAAGTGCCGCTCGTGGCCCCACCGTTGCTCCGGGCGGCAAAAGCATGACCTAGACTTGTAGGGAATTGTTCCTGAAGAGCACGGCTCAATCAAGGAGTCGCTCCATGGGCGGATACTTCGACGAGCTTGCGTCGTACGTTGACCAGATGGGCCGAGGGGAGTGGCTCTTCCTGGCCTTCGTCGGTTTGGTGATCGGGGTGATTTGCATGCGGGGACTGGGATCGAGATCGTCCTATTAGAAACGGGTTCTATGATCGATTTCTTCGCGGTAATCGACTTCTGGAAGATCGATATTCCCGCGCCGCTTGCCTTGGCGGTCGTGGCGACGCTCGGCTATCTCTTCGGACGGAAGAACCGGACGGGCAACGAGGAGATCGCAGCGCGGTCCCGCCGCGACCTGCGCCGTGCCCAGGCCGTTGCCGCGGAGTTGGAGAAGATCGCCTGGATGGTTCGTCGCAGCCTTGCGAAGCACCATGCGAGCGTGCTCAAGTTCAAGTCGCGCGTGACGGATCTGAGCGGCCAGGAGCAGGAACTGGCCTGGAAGGACCTGTGCCGCGAGGCCTCCGAGGTCCTCACGCCTACGTTGCGTTTGGCCAGCCAGATGGCATGCGCGTACGACGAGATCCGGCAGCAGAGCAATCACCTCATGTCGTTCACGGAGGCCCGGACCGATCCGTTGACGGGCGTGAGCAATCGCCGCGCGCTCGACGATTGCGTGGCGGCCCAACTGGCCTTGATGAATCGCTACGAGGTCGAGTTCTCCGTGGCGATCTTCGACATCGATCACTTCAAGCACATCAACGACGAACACGGTCACCTCCAGGGCGATCGCATGCTCCAGACCGTGGCCCATCTGCTCGACGAATCGGCCCGCGAAACCGACTTCGTCGCCCGCTACGGCGGCGAGGAATTCGTGGTCATCATGCCGCGGACCGGCCTGGAAGGCGCAAGCGTATTCTCCGAACGCATGCGAGCCAGGGTCCAGACCGAGATGCCGCTGACGGTCAGTTGCGGCGTCGCGACGGCCCTGGACGGCGACACGGCCGACTCCCTCCTTGCGAGGGCCGACGCGGCGCTCTATCGGGCCAAGGCCGCCGGACGCAACAACGTCTGCCGGCACGATGGCACCCAAATCGAGCCCGTCGTGGAAGAAGCTCCCGCCGACCTCCCGTCCTAGCCTGCCGCCCTCCCTGGACGATGCTTCGCCCGCTCGGGTATCATCGAGGCGTTACCGTCCGCACGCCTTCTTCCCGGCGCGACACTCCAGAGAGGGAACTTCTCGTCATGCCCCTGTTCGAGATCGAGACCGAGTCGCACATCATCATCACCTGGGCGGAGGACGAATCCTCTGCCCGAGGGGTTGTTCAGGCCAGCTATCCGAGGGAGTCCGCGGTCCGCGTCACGCGGCGTCCCCGCGACACCTGGGTCATCTCCAAGGCCGCCTTGGGGATCGTCAGCGGAGTCGACCCCTGCTCCATCGCCCGCGACTGTCTCGCCAAGGCCGCCGGCGACAAGGTCCACGCCATCCGCCTCTACATGCAGGAGACCGGCACCGACCTGGAGAGGGCCCGAAAGGTCATCGAGTCGAACATGGTCATGGGCTGGTAGGGCCCCCGGGCACGGCAAGTTCGGTCAAAGCAAGCCTCTTGTGCCTTCGGCACCCCGATAGCAGAAGCTATCGGGGCCACCCCGCCACCCCGCGGAATTGTAGATGGGAGGGGTCTTCCAATGACCGGAAAGGTCGACCTTTACGAGACCTCGTACGGCCATTTTGCCGAGGATGTACTGGCTGCTATCCGCATCGACACGTACGGTGAAGATCTCGGTCAGAGTGGTTGGATGACTGCGGACGAACTTCGCAGTTTCATCGAGAAGCTTGCTTTGACGCCTTCATCGCGGGTGCTTGATATCGGCAGCGGGTCGGGGGGCCCCTCGCTCTTCGTCGCCCGAACTACCGGATGCGATATCACCGGTATCGATCTTAACGAGTCGGGAATTGCCAACGCCAACAGGCTTGCTCTCTTGCAGGGCATCGAGTCGCGAGTCCGGTTTCGACGCGTCGATGCGAGCGGGCCGCTTCCTTTTCCCTCGATGTCCTTCGACGCCGTCTTTTCTAACGACACGCTTTGTCATGTGCCCAATCGCCAAGGCCTCCTGTGCGAGTGTTACCGGGTGCTAAGACCCGGGGCACGTCTCCTCTTCACCGATGCCCTCGTCGTTACGGGCATCATCACGCATGAAGAGGTAGCGGCTCGCAGTTCCATCGGGCATTATCTCTTCGCGCCTCCCGGCGCAAACGAGGACCTCATGCGAAACGCCGGCTTCGAGCTGCTGCAATGCGAAGACCTCACGCCGGCAGCCTCGCGGATCGCGGAGCGTTGGCATGCCGCGCGCGAGAAGCATCGGGACTTGGTTGTCAAGATCGAGGGGGCGCAGAACTTCGAGGGGCTCCAGGCGTTCTTGCACACCGTCCATCTCCTCTGTCGTGAACGCCGGCTTTCTCGTTACGCCTACCTGGCGCAAAGGCCCGTCAAGTAGAGACGGCACGAAGGAGACGGGCGGCGCAGGGTGGCACCGAAAGCTCCGCTTTCGGTGTCGCGCAGCGACAAGAGGGTTTGGTGAGATCCCCGGGCACGGCAAGTTCGGTCAAAGCAAGCCTCTTGTGCCTTCGGCACCCCGATAGCAGAAGCTATCGGGGCCACCCCGCGAGGCTGCGAGGCGTTGGGCGTTTGTGGAGAGGATGGCTTCGACGTCGGCCCGCGACAGGCCGCAGTCGTCGCAGGCCTCTTTGAGGGCCTTCAGCCCCTCGTACACGGCGAGCGTGTAGTGGGCCTCGACCTCGGGCGGGTCTCGCTCTCGATTGAAGTGGAACGGGTGACTGGTCCGGTACACGTAGGCGGGCCCGTGCCACTGCTGCCGGCCCCGGAGGTAGAGGATCGGGTTGTCGGTCCCGAACAGGATGCGACGGGGGCCGAACGTCCGGATCGCCAGCCGGAGCACGTCGGGATTGAGGACCGCCGAGGTGTCGAAGTAGAGCCCCTCGTCGCCGGCCAGGAGCGGGAACGCCTCCTGGGCGTGCGGCAGGGTATAGCATCGGCCCAGGTGGGCGATCACCAGGACGACGTTGGGGTATTCACACCGGAGCCGCCGGATTTCGGCCACGTTGTCCGGGTGCCCGAGCCGCCCGGCACGCGGCACGTGCAGCGTGACCCACGCCCCGCGCCGATCGAGCAGGGCAAGCTGATGGTGGGGGAGGAACTCGAAGATGCCGGCCTCCAGGTGCTTGTCGCGGGTCTCGGCGTCGCGGCTGATGAGCGAGTAGTAGACCTTGACGCCGAGCGTGTTGGGCTGGTCCAACTCCCGGGCCACCTGCTCGGCCGGCCATTGCGGTGCGACCACGGCCAGACGATACCAGCCCCGCCGCACGCACGCTTCCTGGAGGTTCGCGTTGCTCCCTTCGATGTCGTAGTCGAGGAAAGGGAGCCCGAAGGCCAGGCACGTGAACTGCCGGCCGGGAAACACGATCTTGTGGCAGCGGTCGGCCTCCTTCGCGCCGATCGGCTCGATGATCTCATTGACCCAGTATTGACGCCGCATGGCCTCCGTCATGGGCATCAACTGGAAGCGCGGCTCGTTGACGTGGGTGTGGGCGTCGAAGATCCGCTCCGGCATCCACGTCTCCAAGTGCCTCTGCCAGAAGGCGCGATCGACCTCGGTGTATTGCCAGACGTGGTGAAGGGGAATCGGTTCCATACTAGCGCAATCCTGCCAGATATTGCTCCAGGAGTTCATGGTACAACGCGGCGTGGAGACCGGGCAAGAACGTCTCGCGCGGCAGGGCGAGGCGTTCCGCCAGGTGGGCCAGGCCGGCGTCGGGATCGACCATGGCCCGGGCAAGGAGCGCAGCCCCGAACGCACTCACGGCCGGCTCGCTCACGGCGGCCACGGGCTGGCCGGTCACGTCGGCGAGGATCTGGGGAGTCACGCGGCTGGAGGCCGCCCCGCCGCTGAGAAGCACGCGACGGACCGCGTGGCCGCCGCCGGCCAATGCCTGGAAGTGCCGGGCCAATTCGCAGGCGAGCCCTTCCACCGCGGCCCGGAGGAGGTGGTCCGGCCCGTGGGCCAAGGTGATTCCCCGAATCCGGCCGCCCTCCTGCACCGCGGCCTCGGACCCGGCAAGACGCACCAGGTGCGGCCAGAACCTCAGCCCGTCGCTCCCGGGCGGGACGGCCGCCATCGCGGCATCGAGTTCCTCGCGTGCGAGGCGACGTCCGGTGAGCCGGGCGGCCCATTGGATCGTCGAGCCGCCGTTGACCATCGAGAGCATCTGCCCAAAAAGCCCCCGCACCGGATGCTGGCACACGATGCCCCTCGGCGCGATCGGGACGCCGAGCCGCGCACTGTTGGCGGTCATGGCCCAGGCGGTGCCCGTCCCGAGCGACACGTCGCCCTCGCGGACCGCACCGACCCCCAGCGAGGCCGCGTACTGATCGTGAACGGCCGGCGAGACGGGGATTCCCGCGCGGAGGCCGGTCGCCTCGGCCGCCTCGGGCCGCAAGGTCCCTGCCGGCGCGTCGGCCGGGATGAGATCGGGGAGCATCTCCTCCCGGATCTCCAGGACTCGGAGCAACTCGGGGTCCTCGCGGCCCAGCGACGGATTGTAGAGAAAGGCGATCGAGAGGGAGGTGGCGTCGTGGGCCCTTCGTCCGCAGAGCCGGCCGACGATCACGTCGCCCACATACCCAAGGGCCGCCACGTTCTCAAAAACCTCCGGCGACTGCCGGCGGAGGCGGAGGATTTGCCCCGGCGTGATGAGGCACGCCCGGCATCCGACGTGCTCTGCGAAGAACTCCTCGCCGAGCCGGTCCCGGAGCGACTCGTCGAAGGGGCGTCCCCGACCATCCATCCAACTGATAACCGGCCCGAACGGCCGCAGCGCGGCGTCCAAGAGCTGGAGGGCCCCGCCCTGGCTGGAGACGCCGATCGCCTCGATCGCCGCGCGATCCGGCACGCCGGCACAGCCGGGGGCGGCTGTGCCACAAGGGGCGGCTGGGCCACCAACGGCGTCGCGGATGGCCTGGCACGCCGCACGCCAGATATGCTCGATATCCTGCTCGACGCCGCCGTCGGGCGTACACTGCCGATCGACCGGCGCGGCCCCCGCCGCGACGATCTTCCCGGCCCGATCGACCACCAGGGCCTTGACGTTCGTCGTGCCTAGATCGATTCCCAGAAACACAGTTCAGTACGTCTCACAACCTGATGGGTCTCAACCTTCAAGATCAACAACGGGTGTGGCATGCCGTCGCGAAGCGTCGGCATGTTTGCGCCGCCATGCCGACCCGCGGCTAAAGCCGCGTGACGGCATGCCACCCTCCGACCCGCGGCTAAGGCCGCGTGACGGCATGTCACCCGTCGCATCGCCGCGCTACGCATCTCCGGTCGCCCGCTTCACGTCGTAAGCTCGGAGTAGACGGGCATAAACCAACTCGCAATAGTCGGCCCCCAGCAACTTGGCCGCCGCGCGGATCCGCGGCGTGGCATCGCCGAAGCAGACGGCATTGTGATGCGGGCCGCCGGCCTTGGCGTATTCGGTGAGCATTTCCCGCACGTCGCCCCAGACGGGCCGAATCTTGAAATGCGGCACCGGCATGTCGGGCAGCGGGCCGTAGTCCTCAATTTCGATCCGGGTGGCAATCAGACGCCACCGCTGGTTTGGGCCACGTGCGAGGGCAAAGAGCGTTCCGGTCCCAGGGTGAAGGCTCGTCACCAGGGCCAATTGCCGGCCGCGGGTCCGCGTGATCGGCTGCGGCCGGGCCACCAGCAGCACGCGGCGGCCACGCCGTGCCATGGCCACGTTGGCCTCGCCCATGTGGCTCATCAAAAGGGCGTTGCCGGCAAAGTCGATCGTAAACACTTCGCTGAAGGTGGCCGGGGGCTGCAACCGGCCCAGGAGCCAGGAGCCGATCGCCCCCATCACGTCGCCTTCGCCGGCAAAGCCGAGCCCGTCGGCCATCAGGCGGCTCGCGGCCACAAAGGGGAGCGTCTCGCACCGCTCGTCCTCGCCGAAGGCCATGAACTGGTAGCTGAAGGCGTCGAGACGCCGCTCGGTAACAATGGCCCGCATGGAGAGTTCGGCCCGGGCCGTGGCTTCCAGGTCGGCGTCGGTCACGTCGGGGGCCACGTCGTAGAGGTCGCGGTACTCGGCGGCCAGCCGCTTGACGTCGGCTGCCGGCGCAGAGGCCGCGCGGAGGACGTATTCTTCCACGGAAATCGCCGTCCACTGGCAGCCCAGCGTGGCGGCAAGGTGACTCGTATCGACCGCGAAATCGCCCATGCCGGGAAACGGGTACCCCAAGAGCCCCACGTGCAACCGGCGAAGCCCGGCGACCGCGGCGGCGGCAATGCAGAAGCGGCCGATCTTCTCCAGCCCCTCCCGATCGGTCAGGTGCGACGTGACGTACTCGAATGGCACGCCGTGCTGGACGAGCACGCTCGTCAAGTCCTGGGTGCCGTGGACCCCGTGGTTGGCGACCATCTTGGCGGCGTCGAAGTCGTTTCCCACGGCCGGCAGCTCTTGGGTGTTCCAGATGAGGATCGGCAGCCGGGTGCGTCGCAGGGCGGGCAGGGCGAGTTGGCTGGGAGAGTAGGTGAGGCAGATCACCATCAGGGCATCCACGCCGGACGCCTCGAAGCCGCGCACCGCCGCCTCGATCCCCTCGCGAGTGAAGACGGCCCGATCGAACTCCACCTCGGCGAAGCTCTCCAGGATCGGCAGCACGGACTGGCGGAGCCACCGCTCGCGGTCCTCGCGGAGGGTGGGCAGGAGTTGCTCGTAGAGTTCCAACGTGAGGGCCAAGAGCCCGATCCGCGGCTTCGGCGGTTTGTTTGCCATGAGATCCGGCCTTGCTGGTTGATGCTATCCTTCTCCGAGGATCTCCGGACGCCACGTGGGCCATTCTCCTCAACAGGACGCGTACTGGCAAGGGCGGCAGCGATGTGGCGGCTACGCTGCGGGCCGGCACTCGTTCCCGTGGGCTTGTGCACCAGTTGACAACTCCGCTCCGACGTCCCATCATGGGCTTGTTGCCTTGGGGCGCTCCCATTGCAGGAGTGCAGGTCGGTGTTTCGCCGACCGGGTCCTGTTGGACTTTCACGAAAGCGGCTGGAAACGGTCGCACCGTTTCGCAAGGCAGCGGAGGGCGCCCGGCCGGCCCGGCGCCCGCCCGCGAATTACGTAGGTCAGG
>CAYSGY010000220.1:0-1212 GCA_964430315.1 uncultured Planctomycetaceae bacterium | reverse complement strand
TGACATGCAGCTTTGTCGCTCGGGCTTCCCAGCCTGACGACTTGCGAACCAGGCTGGAAGGCGACGGCCCAAGGGTCAGGCTCGAAAGCCTGACCTACGCGGGGTGATGCATGGGATTTCTGGATTGGCTGTTCCACGGGCGGGGGCACGGCGTCGACGAACTCGCACGCCGGCTGAAGATCGAACCCGACGCCTTGGCGAGGATCGAGCCGGTCTATCGGGAGTTCTCCCTTCCGAAGCGATCGGGCGGGAAGCGGACGATCGAGGCCCCGGTGCCGGAGTTGAAGTCCGTTCAGCGGCAAGTCCTGCGCCGCCTGCTGCGGCGGCTCCGGGCGCATCCTGCGGCGACCGGGTTCGAGCCAGCGGCCTCCATCGTGCGCAACGCCCGGCAGCATCAGGGCCGCGCCGTGGTGATCCGGCTCGACGTGAAAGACTTCTTCCCGTCCACCACGGCCAAGCGGCTCCGGCGCTACTTCCGCCGGATCGGCTGGAACCGCCCGGCCACCGCGTTGCTCCTCCGGTTGTGTACGCACAAAGGCCGGTTGCCGCAAGGAGCGCCGACCAGCCCCCGGCTGAGCAACCTGGTGAACTACCGGATCGACGCCCGGCTGGCCGCCATGGCCGCGCGTCTCGGGGCCGTGTACACCCGCTACGCCGACGACATCACGCTCTCCTTCGACCACGAGGACCACGCCAAGATCCACTTCGTACAGCGATTTGTGCGCAAGGTCTTCGCGTCCGAAGGCTACGTACTCCACCAGCGTAAGAAGCTCAGCATTCGCCGCCGGCATCACCGGCAGATGGTCACGGGCCTGGTCGTGAACGGGCGGGTGAACCTGCCCCGGCCCGTGCGCCGCTGGCTCCGCGCGGTCGAGCATCGTTTCCACACGGCGCAGTCGCCCGGGCCGTCTGCTCCTCGGAAGAGACCTACGCTCAGCGCGCAGCAACTCGAAGGCTGGCGCTCCCTGCAGTCCATGATCCAGCGCCAGGCTTCGGAGCGATGAAGGCTCACCGGGAGGGCGAGGCTCCTGCCGAGCCGCAGGGCAGTTCCGAAAACTCCGCTCTCGGTGCCACCCCGCGGCACAGTCATTGACAATCCGCCGGATGCGCCAACGCCTCACCGCCTCATCAGCGCGAACACACCCCAGCCCAGGTACTCACGCGTGTAAGCGGCGTAGCGCTCGGGTTCCGAGGTCAGTTGGGCTCGAACCT
>CAYSGY010000219.1:0-8801 GCA_964430315.1 uncultured Planctomycetaceae bacterium | reverse complement strand
CAGCCGGCCCAGGAGTTCACCGTGGGCGACACTCCGGTCATTGTCGTGGAGGCCGGCCCCACGCAGTTGACCCTTCGGAGCGAAGGACGGAACCAGATCGTTCAGGTCAAGTCGCTGCCCCGGGCGCTGGTGGACGGCATTGTCGAGGCGGAATTCCCGGACACCCCCGCCAACAAGGTCCTCCACGGCGCCTTCCTCGCTTTCGATCCCCAGGGCGACCGCCAACTCGCCCGCGACCTTTGGCAACAGGCGATCCGCGACGGCCAGAAGATCGAGGACCTGATGGCGGAACTGGCCGACAGCGCTTCCCCCGCCTCCAAGCGGGCGAAAAGGGATTCGGACGGCGTCGCGAGGAAGAAACGGAAGTAGCATCGGCCAAGAGAAAGCCGTACTGGTCCGGATTGATCTGCCGGATGGCGAAGTAATCGCCGCCGACGATGTCGTGCGGCCTGTAGCAGGTGGAGAACCGGATCCTCGGGTCGTCCGGCAGGTTCTCCTCCAGCGAGAGGGTCTGGATCCGCTTGGCACGTTCGAGGTCGGCAAGCCGTCGCCCAGAGAATCGAGAATGACGCCGGAAGCGCTCAACAGTTCGTCGGATGCCATAGGGTCAGCCATCCACGTTCAGAATTCGATCTGATACTTCTGGGTCATCTTGCGGCGGATGTCGGCCGTGGCGGCGATGATCGCGTCGCGGATCTGCTGCACGTCCATGGCCGCGTTGCCTTTTTCTTGGGCACTCACGCCCATCCGCTCCTCGGCGACGCCCCGCATCTCGGCGCGGGGACTATAGACGGTATGAACCCCTCCATACGTTCCGAAAGCGCCCTGGCGGTAACCGCCCGCGACTCCGTAACCGGCCGGGGAGGAAGTGATCTGCGCCTGTTGCGCTCTGGTGCGGATGCCCATTCCACGCACCGCGTCTGCCGCAGCCCGCAACTGGCTGGCCACGAAGGCGCTATAGTTGAGTAGCTCCTGATCCACGTTGAGAATCGGCAGCCGTTCGATCCTCTTGGCGTACTTGTCGAAGTAGAACGAAGTGACGGCGAGAGTCGCCGCTTCTCTCATGTCGTTCTTCAGTTCGTCGGCCATCGCCGTGACCGCGTGGAAGTGATCAAGCGAGGCCTTGGCCTGAATTGCCGCCAGATCGCCCGGACTGGTCTGCGGCGGCAGCGGGGCGGCGGTCGTGTGTGAGGGCACGGGCGAGTCGACAACGCACAAGAGCCGCCGAAGTCCGTTCTTGCTGAGCGTGCCAGCAAGCGAAATCGTCGTTCCCTCGGCCCGGGCGGTCCGCCTGCCACATGTCCAGAAGCGGTTGATTGGCTTTCAGCTTGGCCGCCACGCGTTCGCGGGCCAACGCGCCGTCCAAATCAATCCCCATGATAATCTCGCTGCCCGACAGGTCCTCGTAGGACGCGAGCTTCTCCAGGTAGGCGGAGTGCAGCAGCGGCAACGTGCCCCGCACCTCGCGGATCCAACGCACGACCGCCTGACGCTTGCCGGGGCCCATCGTGCCCAACCTCTTGGGACCGAGTTGGACCATATAGGTGTCGTTCGGCAGAGCGACGGCCGGGAGGCCCTCAATCGTATCGAGCGATCCCCCGCGGTTCGCGGCGATTTGCCGGACGGAGACCTCTTCGCTCAGATCCAGTACCGCGGCCTCCCACATCGGCTGCATGAAATCGAAGTCGATCTCCGCCGCCAGCACGAACCGCGTCGCCTGCGGCGGCACGCGGCTGACACCCGCCTCGAACGCCTTCTCGGGCTGTTTGTCCCAGCCCTCCTGGACGCCCATCGGGCTCTGCTTCGCCTTCTCCATGTTCAAGAGCACGACGGCGTTGGCCGTAGGCGGGATCTGCTTGACCAGTTCGCTGAATTGTGCCACCGCCGCCGTCGGCAGTGCCCATGTCAGTGCCAGCGCGGCCAGCCCAAGAAGACGAGCGAAGTCGACGAAGAAGACTCGCGTCATGAGGTTCCTCCTTGCAGGAAACGGACTTCACAAAACACACGACAGGAGCCCCCGGGATTGCCCGGGCGGTGAATCGCCGGCCCCAGCGTTTTCCACGATCGGCTTCTCCGTCACTGCTGCGAGTCGGGCTGTAGCGGCTGCTTGAGCCGGACGAGCGTCCATTGCTGCGTCTTGTCTTTTCCGATATGGATAAGGACGGGCGCCTCGTCCTTGGTCAGATTGTAGATCCCGGTTTCGCCGACCGTCGTCGTGTTGTCGCCGACCGTCCACGCGACACGCTGGGACTGCTTGTCCACCGCGCCATGCACGGGAAGCGTCGTTCCAGTGATGACGTCGTGGTAGTTCCCGGCGAGCGTGCCCGCCCTGTTCACTGCTAGCTGAATGATATAGTGAGGGTTGGCCTGGTCGCCGTTGACAAGTCCGAAGACCCCTAGAGGCATCCATTCGCCGGCATTGGGGTCCGCGGGGGGCTGGCTTTGCGCCAGCGTGGAGGCCTGCTGGTAGTACTGGTCCGCCGTGGCCACGGGTTGATCGCCGTAGTACACCTGGTTGCCCTGATAGGTGATGCTGGTTCCGTAGTTGTAGTAGACCGGCTGCACGCTGTTGTCCCAGCCGTACCACGATCCGATGGCCGGCCACGTGGCGACGCTCCAGGTCCGGGCCGCTGTCCAACCGCTCGGATTCCAAACGTCCGGATGGGCCGCATACCAACTCCTGCCGAACACGTCGGTGCCGGCGCAGGCGTTTCTCACGGCAGTCCCCCGGGCCGCGTAAACGTTCTCGCTGACCGCCTCGGTATGGCGATAGCCGCCATAGCCGGCGGCACCGGCCGAAGCTCCGATGGCGTCGGGGCCTCTTACGCCTCGTACCGCCGCGCCGTAGCCAGCGTCGGTCGGCAGTCCAACGTGCGAAACGCCGTAGCCGGCCGATGCACCCCACGAGTACGGCCCGGACGTTGCGTGGAACCCTCCCATTCGATCGCCCCCCCAGGGGAACCCACCCGTCTCACCACCCTCCGCCCTGGCCGCACCGGACGAGAAGCCACTTTCACGCTGCCCGACATTCGGCTCCGCCCCCCCTCGTTGCAGACCGCCGAAGTCTCTCCCAGACTGCATGCCTCCGCCAAAGCCACCCGCGCCGAATCCGCCAAACCCGCCTCCGTGCTGCATGCTTCCGCCAAAGCCACCCCCGCCGAATCCACCAAACCCGCCTCCGTGCTGCATGCCTCCGCCAAACCCGCCTCCACCAAATCCGCCCCCGCCGAAGCTGCCGCCATGCATGCCTCCGAATCCGCGCCCATAGACTTCTGGAGCCCCAAAGAGCGCCAGAGACACACCCAATGCCAGACAGATCGCTGCCCTATTCATAGGAAACGCCTTTCCGGGGGTTCCAAACAGTTGCCTCGTTGCGGGATCGAACGTCACTTGCCGGGCGGCACTCGTACGATCTTGACGGGTGGAGTGTCGGGCAAGCTTACACCGTCCAAGGTGCGTTTTACGGACTGCCAGGTGAAACTGTCGGCGTCGATCGGGGTAAGGATGTTGACCGACGCGCTCTCGCTCCCGTTGCGGAACACGCCGGTGGCCTCGATGACCCATTTCGCGCCGTCCTTGGTCCACACGTCGTTGCCGAAGCCGCCCTCCGCACCGAAGTGCCACGAGACGATGCGTCCCAGCTTGGGGTTCCAGCCGATGATCTGTGCTCCGCTCAAGGTCGCCCGGCCGTCCTTGGTGACCGCGTACGTGTTCTTGATGAAGTTCCTCTGCGCCATCCACTCGAACCGGATCGTGAGGGGCCGGTCGTTGGCGTCAAGACTCCAGTCGCCTATCAACCATTCCAGCCCTTTCAACCGGTCTTCATTGGACCCCGGCACATACGGGTCGTCCCGCCCGACCACCATGCTCCATTTGCCGGCCCGCCTGGCGTGGACCACGGTATAGCGCGCTCCGGTTGCGGCGCCCCCCTTGGGCAATGTGACCTTGGCGACGCCCTTCTCCACGGCGGTATCGGGCCCGAGGAAGCGGATGGACTCGATGGTGACCGTGATCGTCGCGCCCGGGTGTTGTCGGAAGAGGTCCGCGTACTCTTTCTCGATCGCGGCGCGGCCATGAAAAGCGAAACCCGACTCGTCCGTGTACTCCGCATCCGCTGCCCAGAGTGCGCCAACCGCCTTCGCATCGCCGGCATTGAATGCCTTGACGAACTCGTCGGCCGTCGCGCGGATCGCCTTATCGTCGGCCCCACCGGCCGGTTTCTCGCTGGAACTCGGAGTCCCAGGGACCTCAGCCGATCGTACACCGGCGACTGAGAGGATCTGCATCCAGAGAACAACCACCGTCCCGAGCACCATGATCGCCGAAACCGGTCGCACACGCTGAGAAGCCTGAGGCATGGCCCACCCTCCTGAGTGTCGGTAGAATCCGCCCGAATTGTAGGAGGAAGGTCGCTGGAGGAAAGGCTTTGGTTCCCGTATTTCGGGAGATCTCCTGTCCCGTCAGAATCTGAAGGCAGACCACCGCCCCTGGGCCCCCGCTAGGGTGTCGGCTTGCGCCCGCGGCGGCGGGCCGAATCGGCGTAATCGCCTCGCGTCCCAGTGTCGGACTTGCCCAGAACCTCCCGTCCCTCGTCGAGCCGGGGCCGGAGGATGGAACGCGGACGTCCGCCAGGGCTCACAGCGGACGGACGACCGACATGCTGCGCCAGTAGTCGAAGAGCGTTTGGATCGAGAGCACGCCGCCGCCCATCCCGCTCTTATTCACCCCGCCATAGGGAACGCCCAGGGGGAAGACGTTGTGGGCGTTGATCCAGTTGTTGGCCGCTCGACGCACGCCTCGACGAACGGGCCGTAGATCTTCTTGTGGATGAGCCACCGGGTCGCGTCGCAGCAGACCTGCCCCGTGTGGAACGTGATGGCCTGGACGAGTTTCTCGACGGTCTGTGGAATGTCCACGTCGTCGGGCTGCATGGCGTAGACCTCGGCAAGCGTGTCGCCGCTCCCCGGATCGACCGTGGTGAAGGTCGCCTGGTTCGACGAGGCAGTCTGCCGGCCGGCAATCACGCCTCCCAAGGGACCGGACTTCAAAAACGCCGTCACTTCGGGCATCAGATCGGCCTGCATCGCGGTTGCCATGGCGGCTTCCTCCTGGTTGGGTAGCGTGCGGATCCCAAGACCGTCAAGCCGTCATGGTAGCCAATCGGCACGGTCGTGCCGATTGACTCTCTGGAGACGTGGGTGGCGTATAACCGAGTGGCAACTGTGGTGGTGGCTGACTCTCAGCGCAACCGACTCGGCTTCGATCGAGTGGGCTTCACGATCGAAGCAAGAAGTGGTATATTGTGAACAGAAGTACAGACAAGCCCCCCCGTGCCGCGGAGCATTCGGACTATGAAGGCAGTTAGGAGAACGGGCTCACGAGGGCGCAAACCGCGACGGGCGAGTCGACTCTCCGAGGGAACCGGCAACGTCGTATTCGACTATCGGTTGGAGTACGAGGGCAAGACGCCGACTCACGCAGTCCTCGCTGGTCCAAAGGCGTCTCCGGAGAGAATCCTCTCGGTTGGACTTGCTCCGCGACCCGATTGGTTTAGCCGTCTTTGCTTCGGTGAGAACTCGGGAATCCTGAGACACTTGTGCGACGATCCTTGCGTGTGCGGAAAAGTCAACCTCGTCTATATCGATCCCCCCTTTGCAACGGGGTCGCGGTTGTCGGCACGAGACGCCGATCACGCGTACGACGACGTTGTGGCGGGCGCGGAGTTCATCGAGTTCCTTCGGCAGCGTATCATTCTTCTTCGGGAACTCCTGGCTCCAACGGGATCGATCTACGTTCACCTCGACGGCAAGAAGGCTTTCCCGATGAAGGTCATCATGGATGAGATCTTCGGTCCCGCCAGTTTCCGGAACTTTATTACCCGAAAGAAGTCGAACAACAAGAATTACACACACAGGCAATACGGCAATATCTCAGACTACATCCTTTTCTATACGAAGACGTCGCGATTCACATGGAACCGTCCCTACGATCCCTGGACCGACGCGCATCCACCAAAGGAATATCATTACGTCGAGGAGGGGACGGGCAGGCATTACATGAAAGTCCCGGTGCATGCCCCGGGTGAGCGAAGCGGCGAGACCGGGAAACCATGGCGTGGCAAACTGCCGCCTCCAGGAAAGCACTGGCAGTACCCGCCCGCGGTACTCGATGAGATGGACGCCAAAGGCGAGATCTACTGGTCCCCGAACGGCAATCCGAGAAGGAAGATTTATTTGGACGAGAGCAGTGGAATTCCAGCCCAGGATATCTGGCTGCACTTCAGGGATGCCCACAACCAGAACATCCATGTTACCGGATACCCGACCGAGAAGAACCTCCCCATGTTGGAGAGGATCGTGCAGGCATCGTCCGACGAAGGCGACCTCGTGCTCGATTGCTTCACAGGATCGGGGACTACGCTTGTCGCTGCCGAACGGACGGGCCGACGGTGGATCGGCGTTGACTCAAGCATGAAGGCCGTCGAAACGACCCTGAGACGGCTCGCGCAGGGGTCAGAGCCCATGGGGGATTATGTGAGAGGCAAGAACGGCCGGGCCAGGCAACCCGCCTTGTTCCACACGGGAGAGTTGCGGGGCAGTTTTGATCTCTATGTCGCCGAGGGGGCTGTCCCTCGCAGGCCACCGGCCCAGTGCCTCCGGCAGTGGGCTGATCTGTTCCCTAGTGCTTCTGCAACCATTTTCTCGTGAAACGCGACTCCAGCATCTTCAGCGTGCAAACGAGGACGCGATCCGGGTTGATCTGTTCGAGTTCGCCGTAGTCGCGCCACATCGAGCCGAGGAGAAGGCCAGGCCCATCGTTGAGGAAGAAGACCTTCACCTGCGTCCCGTCTCCCGTTCTATGCTGTAGGATCTCGAGGATCTTGGAGCGGTTTCCCCCGGTCTTATCGTCCTCCTGGCTGCCGCCCCTATCCGAATCGTAGCGTGCGAAACCCGCCACGATGGGCCGCCCTTGGTGCATCACAATGATATCCGTTGGGCACTCGTGCTCATAGCCGTGGAGGAAGTCGCGGAGTTGTAGGTCCCTTCCTGCATGCCTCGGGCCCAACCCCTGAAACTCATTGCCTGCAAAGGTGCTCTCAAACCAGCCGAAGAAGCGCGCCGTAAGTTCGTAATCTTCCCTCCTGTCTTCTGAATCGTACGAAGCAACTCAATAGAACTTGGAGCCTCCGACGCGAGTTCACGGAAGCGGTCGATCACTGGTTTGTAGAGTTTGAGTGCTGCCGGAAAGTGGTCAGGGTAGAAGTTCGTGTCAATCGCGGTGATCCACTTCCACTTCTCGGCTTCGTATTCGGCAAAGGACTGCATTTCGTGGCACTTTCCAAGTTCGGATAGGAGTGGCGGAGGGCGCAAAACGAGTCTCGTCGAATCAGCGCGGCGATTCCTGGGATGGTTGTTGCGCTCGGTGGGGCTTGTTAACGGGGTCCGTATCGCGCTCCTGGCAGGTTTCGCAGTAGGTGACGGGCAATGCGTAGCCGCATTCCAGCGCCAGGAGGCCCTGCGACTCCTTCAACTTGGCGGCGGCGATCTTCCACTCGACGACGGCCTGAAGGGCATCGCTCTCGGCGCGAAAGACTTCGAGTTGGGCTGCGCTGACCTCGGAGGCCTGCACTTTTCCTGCGGCGGCCCGCTTCTCCCGGAGACGCCGGAGTTCGCTCTGGCATCGGTCGGCCGTATCCTTGGCCAGACCGACCTGGCGGAGCCGCTTCTCCAGCTCGGCCGCCGCCCCGCGGATCTCCTCGTCCGCGGCCCGCCGCTGGCTCTCCTGCAACCGGGCGAGCTGCGTCTCGCGGCCTTGCAATTCGGCACAGTCGCAGACACGTCGTAGGGAGAGGCAGCAGACACCCTGCGACAGGCCGCCCACGAGCGGATCGAGCCGCCCCAAGGCGCTCCGCACGGCCGGCAACGTCTGGCCGTTCAACTCCTGGCTCAGCAAGCAGAGCATGATCAGGTCGGGCCGGGAGCGGAGACCCTCGGCCACGGCCGCGTCCGCGTCGGTCGGACTTGCCGCGACCGTCCACTCGGCCGTGGGCTGGAGCGGTTGGCGGTCGTCGCGTTCCACGCCGATCAGCCGGCACAACTGGCCGTCGAGTTGGACAATCGCGGCATCGAGTTGGACCTTGCGATCGACCAGATCGATCTCCTGGATTTGCAGCCGCGTCTCGTCGCCGGGAACGGAAAGCCCGGTGGCCTTGGCTTGCCGGAAGTCGCGAAGCCCGCGGCGGACCTCTTCGAGTGAACGATCGAGCTGATCCCTGCCGAACCATGCGCCGGCCAAGCGGTAGTGCAGCTCCAAGGCCGCCGCGGCCGAACGGTTGCGTTCCTCGACGGCCCGCAGCGCGAGCAGGTTGCCAAGGAGCGATCGCGCCACGGCGTCCCGGTCCCGCCGGCCGGCGCTCTGTTCGCCCGAAGTCGCTTGCTCCGTCGCCAGCAGGTTGCCGAGGGTGGAGTTCGCAGCCGCCAGGCACTGGCACTGCGATTCACTCAAAAGACGGTAGCCCGCGACCTCCGGCTTCCTCGCCAGCGCCTTCTCCACCGCCTGGAACGACGGAAGCGACAGCGTGTTGAGCGACACCTTGGAGGGCTCCGCAACGGTCGGCAGGTCGGTTGGCGTTTGGCTGAACTCCCCCACAGAGGGGCACCGGTCGCCGCAACGTAGCCCAACACAGCCCGGCAAGAAGCCGACGCAAAGCGACCCAGCAAGAACGACCCCCGCGAGCCTCATCATGCCGCACTACCCCCGGAATGAGACGGCGACCTACTTCTGTCATCGTCTGCGGAATA
>CAYSGY010000218.1:0-8826 GCA_964430315.1 uncultured Planctomycetaceae bacterium | reverse complement strand
CTAGAGAAAAGCCCCGATTCCGACGCCAAATCCCGAGGTCACAGGTGTTTGCGTCTTGCATGGGTGATGAGCTTAGTGCCATTGCGCATACGTCACTCGGCAGTCTGCAACGGGAGCGCCACCTCCCGGCGACTCTCGGCCGCGAGGTAGGCCGCTTCGAGCACCTCCTGCGTGTCGCGGCACGTGGTGTCGCGGCAGAGCGGGAAGAACTCGTTGCCCGTGGAAAGTGCCCAAAGAAAATGCGCGGTGGCGTTGGCCATGTGCGGCTCGGGCTGGGACGGGGTGACTTCCACGCCCTGCGGGTGTTCGGCGTTCGTGCTCCACACGTGTCCACCGCGGCCCGGGCCCAGGGCCACCGACCCGCCCGTGCCCCAGATCGTGGCCAGGTATCCGGTCATGGGCTGGCCAAGTTGCCCCCAGGAGCCCTCCGCCGTGGCCATGGCCTGGGGATAGGACATGACCACGATGGCGTTGTCCTCGACCTGGTACTCGCCGTCCCGAAGCCGTCCGGTGACGGCGGAGACCCGCTCGGGCCGTCCCAACAGCATGCTGGCCATATTGATGCCGTAAGAGCAGACGTCGATCAGCGCCCCGCCGCCGTTGCGTTCCTTCTGCACGATCCACTCGCGGAACGGCGGGGAGCATTCTACGAAGATCCCGCCGTGGCCGGCACGGTGGGTGATCTGCCAGATGCGGCCGAACTCGGGTCGGGCCACGAGGGCCAACGCGGTCTGGACCTGCGGACGCCAGACGACCGGCCAGTTGACCATCATCCGCACGCCGGCCTTGCGCACGGCGGCGACCATCCGATTGGCCCCGTCCAGCGTGGCGGCCATCGGCTTCTCCACCATCACGTGCAGACCCCGCTCCGCGGCCCAAACGCTCAGCTCCGCGCCTCGGGCGTTGTCGCAGAAGACGTAGACCGCGTCGGGCCGCTCCTTCTCGACCATCTCCTCATGACTCCGATAGACCGGGCAGCCCACTTTCTGCCGGACCCGGTCCAAAAGGGCCTCGTTTGGGTCGGCTACGCCCGCCACCTCGCCGTTCTCCAGGCCCGCGAAGTTCTCGAGGTTTCCCCACACGTGGTCGTGCGTCAATCCGAGCACGCCGATCCGCCATTTCTTTGTCATCAGAGCCTCACGAAGTAGGGTGGGACAAGCGAAGCGCCGTCCCACCAGAATTCTCGCAGTGTCTTGGTGGGACGGCGCTTCGCTTGTCCCACCCTGCCTGCTATTCGCGATACTACGCGCGGCCTGCGCACCGTTTTGGTTGCGGCTCGGCCGCCCTACAAACCTCCCTCCTACGAGTCCCCCTTTTCTCTAGCCCAGGCGTTTACGCCTGGGGAAGTGGATCAATAATCGGAGACTCCAGCCCCTTCAGGGGCTTCTTGCGTCCAAAGCCCCTGAAGGGGCTAAGGATTTCGTGGATCGTCCAAGCGACCCAGGCGTAAACGCCTGGGCTAGGGAAAAAGCATGAATCGTGCTTGTCTCTCGCATCCACGCTCGGTGTCCTCACGCGATCCCGAATCGTTCGTCGATCGACTGTTGATACATACGCACGCGGCCCGAGGCGACCTCCTCGACTTCGAGGCACCGGCGCGTCTCGGCCGATTCGAGCACGGCGAATGCGCAGGCCAGGTCGGCCAGGCCCTCGCGCCCGCTGGTCTCGGGCGGGCGGCGGCGGCGGACCGCGTCGAGCCAGTCGTAGTGGGTCAAGGCGAAAGGATTGGTCAGGCCGAGCGGGAAGTCCCGGTCTTTGCGGGCCGCGTCGGCGCCTTCCTCGTAGAGTTGGGCCAGGGGGGCCGTTGTGCCGTCGGCGAACGTGACGTCCGCGCCCGACACGCGGCCCGCGGAGCCGTAGAACACGTCGCCACCTCCGAGCAGAGTCGGCCCGCCGCAGCCCGCCCAGCTTACGATCAAGGTGCCGGAGACGCCTTGCGCGGTGTCGAATGCGGTGTAGACCGTATCCTCGGCGTCGCAATCGACGCGGGCGACGACGTTGCCCTGTGGATCGCGGGTGACGCGGACCGGCTCGACGACCGCGGTCCGGGCCTGGATGCTCCGCACTTCCCCGGCCAGGTAGCGGATCATGTCGAAGCGGTGGACGCCCACGTCGAGCGCGACCCCGCCCGCCTCGCTGCGACGGTGGCGCCAGGGCGTGTCGGCCACGATCGTGTCCGGGGCCCATCGCGCGGCCACGCTCCCCACGAGCACCATCTGGAGGCGGCCCAGGCGGCCGCTGTCCAGCAGCCATCGGAGATGCCGGGTCCGCGGGAAGAAACGCCCGCTCTGGAACACGCCGAGCACGAGGTCCCGCGACTCCGCCGCCTCGCACATGCGCCGGGCGGCCCGGACGCTCACCGCCATCGGCTTCTCCGTGAGCAGGTGCTTGCCCGCCTCCAGCGCAGCACAGCCCACCTGGTGGTGCATTGCCAGGTTGGTGAAATCGTTGACCGCGTCGATCGGGGCCTCGGCGATCATCTGCCGGAAATCGCCGTAGACCCGGACGTCCACGTCGTCCTGAAAGTCGGAGACGTATTCGTCGGCCGCGGCCAACGGGTCGTCGGGGAAGTTGCTCACCGCGGGCCGCTGCGGCGGGCCTTCGCCGCGGCGCGCGTACATCTGCGCCTCCTCGACCGGCAGCGAGCAGAGGGCCGTGATGCGGAAGTCGTCGACCCCGGCCTCGCGCAGGAGCCGATATCCGCGCAGATGCGCCGCCATGATCCGCCCACAGCCAACAATGCCGATTCGTATCATTTCAAGCCCCCGAGAAGATCGAGCGGAGGAATTTTAGATTGTCGCGGTAGCAGTCGGCCACGGGGCGGCCCTTCACGACGGCGTCCTCGAGGACCAGCCAGCCGCGGTACCCGATCTTCTCGATGGCCTCCCGGACCTTCCGGTAGTCGACCATCCCCTGGCCGAGCAGGCTGCCCTTCTCCTTGACATGGAACTGGCCGATGCGATCGCCGAGTTGGGGGATCTCGCGGTAGATGTCGTAACCGCGGCGGATGGAGTTGGACACGTCGTAGTAGACCTTCACGGCCGGCGAGCCCACGGCGTCGAGGATGCGACGGTTCTCGTCGGCGCTCAGGGAATTCTCGAGCGCCAGCACCACGCCGGCCTTCTCCGCACGCGGCGCTACCTTCTTCAGCTTCTCGATGACGCTTTGTTGCAGCTTCTCGTCGCCCTTGATCTCGCCACGGAAGAAGAAGGGCACCAGGGTCAATCGGACCCCCAGCTTGACCATCACGTCGATCGACTCTTCGACCCAGGCTTCGGCGCGGGGGTCCGTGGAATAGGGCACCCCGTTGAGCGAGCCCATCGCCATCGAGCAGATTTCGACGCCCTGCTTCTTCGCCGCAGCCAGGTAGTCGCGCCGCACCGCCTCCTCGCGGAGGTCGGGCTTGGGGGGACCGTCGAAGCTGACCTCGACGCCGTCGAGCCCGATCTGGCGGGCCAGTTCCAGGGCGGCGATCTCCTGCCGTCGCCCGAGCGACCAGTCGCAGGCCCCGATCTTGAAACGCCTCTTCCCGGCGCCCAGAAGCCCGGCCACGCCCGTCGACTGCCACAATCCGGCCGCAACGCCGGCCAACAGCGTCCGTCGTGGGATGCTCCGCTGCATTGTCGAGACTCCTATGCCCTCGTCCTGTCGTTCTCCACTCGTTCACACGAACTTGGTCACGCCGGGCATGGCCACGGGGTACTTGCCGTCGGGGCCGGGAAGCGTGGGCGGCTCGGCGTCGAAGGCGTAGCGTTTGGGTGAGAGGTCCAGCTTCGAGGCCTTCATTTCCTCCCACGTGATTCGCTGTCCGGTGTAGCCGGCCGTGCGCCCGAGGATGGCGACCAGCGTGCTCTGGCACATGTAATCCCCGTTGTTGATGACCTTGCCCGCCCGGATCGCCGCGAACAGCTCATCCTGTTCGACCTGGTGCATGGGCCGCAGGCCCCCCTTCTTCAGTTTCCCGGAGTACCCGGAGAGGTCGCCGGCCGTGGCCCCGTAGCTCCAGTTGGTTTCGCCCTCGATGCGGCCCTTCTGGAGGTCGCAGCGGCCCTTGGTGCCCAGCAGGATCTCGGAGTAGTCGTTGAAGCAGTTGGGCTGCTGGCGGGCGAGGGCGTACATGCGGGCGCCGCTGGCAAACTCGTAGACGACGGCGTGGTGGTCGTAGATGTCGCCCCACTTCGACTCGACGCGGACCTGCCGGCCGCTCGTGCCCCAGGCGTGTTGCGGAGGCTCGTCCTTCAGGGCCCACATGCACTTGTCGATGCCGTGGATCTGCTGCTCCACGTTGTGGTCACCCGAGAGCCAGGTGAAGTAGTACCAGTTGCGCATCTGGAATTCCATCTCGGTCCACTCGGGTTTGCGAGGGCGTTCCCAGAGATAGCCGAGGTTGCGGGTCGTTTGGACCGCGAGGATCTGACCGATGGCGCCGTCGTGCACACGCTTGATCGTCTCGCGGATCACCGTGTCGTAGCGCCAGCACAGCCCCGACACCACGTTGAGCTTCTTCTGCCGGGCCAGCTCGCAGGTGGCCTTGATGCTCCGAACGCCGGTCGCGTCGACGGCCACCGGCTTCTCGCAGAAGACGTGCTTGCCCGCGTCGATGCAGGCCTTGAGGTGCAACGGGCGGAAGTGGGGCGGGGCGGCCAGGAGCACGACGTCGACGCCGCTGGCGATCAACTGCTTGTAGGAATCGAAGCCCGCGAAGCACCGCGAAGGGGCGACGTCCATCTGCTCGGGGAACATCTTCGTGAGTTGTGTCCGGCTCCCCTCGATCCGGTCGGCGAAGGCGTCGGCCATGGCCACGAGCCTCACGCCCTTGTCGGCGTTCATGGCGTTGGCCGCCGCGCCGGAGCCCCGGGAACCGCAGCCCACCAGGCCCACCTTGAGGAGGTCGCTGCCGGCGGCGTGCGCGCCCCGATGGACGGCGAGGACCGCGCCGCCCACGGCGGCCGAGCGGCACAAAAAACTGCGTCGTGAGATGTTCATCGTGTCCTCCGGGTTGGGTGCGGGGGGGCTGCGTCGCCGGGAACCTTCCCTCCCTGGTTTCCCGCCGGCGCGTCTCCCGGATTCTCGCATCCCCGGCTGAGTGCGGTCAATGTGCGACTGCGCAAAAAAGGTAAGACTTTGCGACATGGGTTCCCGCGCGTTAAGATAGACCAGCGTGTAGGGTGGGACAAGCGCAGCGCCGGCCCACCATGACTTCCTGCCGGCTCTCGCGTTTCTTGGATGGTGGGCCGGCGCTGCGCTTGTCCCACCCTACGGCCTGCGCATTACGGTAGATACGGGCGGGAGGGCGAAAGGTGATCAAGAGCAAGACGCCGCACGTGGCCGTGCTGGTTGATACCGCGACGGGCTGGGGCCGGCGCCTGGTCGAGGGCATCGTGAACTACGGTCGCAGCCGCGGGCCGTGGTATCTGTGGATCAAGTCGGGCGGGCAGCAGGCGCCCCTGTGGCTTCCGCCCGGCTGGCACGGCGACGGCATCATCGCCCGCGTCGGCACGCCGGCCGCCGCCCGGCACGTGGCCGCGGCCCGGGTGCCGGTGGTGAACATCTCGGCCATCGAGATCCCCGGCGTCGAGTTCCCGCGCGTGGCCACCGACCTCGCCGCGGCCGGACGCCTGGCGGCCGGGCACCTGCTCGACCGTGGGTTTCAGCATTTCGCCTACTACGGGCTGGAGCATCGCGGCTACGTCGATCGGCACTATCGTGGGTTTGCGGAGGCGGTCTCCGGCGTGTGCGGGGAGTGTCCTTTCTACGGCACGACGTTCGAGGCGGGCGCCGGTGCCCGCACCGCCTGGCACACGCGGCAGCAGGGACTCGTCCGCTGGCTGAAGAGGCTCCCCAAGCCGGTGGCGATCGTCACCTGGATCACGGAGCAAGGACGCGAAGTAATCAATGCCTGCCGCCGGGCCGGGCTGCTCGTGCCCGAGCAGGTCGCGGTCCTGGCTGCCGACAACGACGAGCTGTTGTGCGAGGCGTGCGTTCCGTCGCTTTCGGGGATTGCGCTGACGTCGGAACGCATCGGCCACGAGGCGGCCGCGATGCTCGATCGCCTGATGCGCGGCGCGCGTCCGCGCAAGCGTCCCCTCTTGATTGCGCCGACCGGCGTGGTCGCCCGCCAATCGACCGACACCCTGGCCGTCGACGATCCCGACCTGGCCGCCGCTCTGGCCTTCATCCGCAGCCACGCCACGGATCCGATCCAAGTGGGCGACGTGCTCCGGGCCGTCGCCGTGTCGCGACGGTGGCTGGAGCGGCGTTTTCGAGAGGTCCTGGGACGCGGACCGGGGGCTGAGATCCGCCGCGTCCGCCTGGCCCGGGCCAAGATGCTGCTTGCGGAGACCGAGATGCCGGTCCCCCAGGTGGCCGCCCGCTCCGGGTTCGGCTCCCGCGAATACCTGGCCAACGTGTTCAAGTCCCAGACGGGCCTCAGCCCACGCCAGTACCGCCGCGGC
Source organism: uncultured Planctomycetaceae bacterium (assembly GCA_964430315.1). GTDB lineage: Bacteria > Planctomycetota > Planctomycetia > Pirellulales > Thermoguttaceae > CALFBP01. Next base: position 2,371 of record CAYSGY010000218.1, on the reverse strand, counting down.
TCCTGCCGGTAAGAAGCTCCACGCTCTTGCCATCGGGCAGTGCTTCCAAGACAATGGCGCCACGAACCCCACGGGTTGCAACCCGTGGGCTTGAGGAGCGGTTGAATTGCTCCTCTACGGTTTTTCAGACGCCGGTGCGTCCGGCAAGAACGCACGCCCGTCCAAGAAGGAGCCACGATGATGACACCCCGGAACTTCACCACGGCGTACCTGCTGCCGACGGCCGCGCTGGCCGGTCTGCTTCTGGCCGTGAGCGCCGCCGGGCCGGGCCGGACGGCGGAGCCGCAGAACCCGCCGCGACTCAAGCGGGCCGACAGTTTCCTCGGCATCCACTTCGACTTCCACGCGGGAGCGGATTGCCACGAAGTGGGCAAGAACACAACGCCCGCCATGATCGAGAACATCCTCAATCTCGTGCATCCCGACTATTTGCAGATCGACTGCAAGGGGCATCCCGGCCTGTCGAGCTATCCCACCAAGGTCGGCCACCAGGCGCCCGGGATTGTCGGCGACCCGTTGCGAGTGTGGCGCGAAGTGACGGCCCGGCGCGGCGTCGGCCTCTACATGCACTACTCCGGCGTGTGGGACTCCGCAGCCGTCAAGGAGCATCCCGATTGGGCCGCCGTGAACGCCGACGGCAAGCCCAACACCCGGGCCACGTCGTTCTACGGCCCCTACGCCGAGAAGTTGCTCATCCCGCAACTCCGCGAGCTGGCCGGCGACTACGGCGTGGACGGGGCGTGGGTCGACGGCGAGTGCTGGGCCTCGGTCCCCGACTACGGCGCCGCGGCGATCAAGGCGTTCCGCGACGCGACGGGCATCCAGGACGTCCCGCGCAAGCCGGACGAGCCGCATTGGTACGAGTTTCTCCAGTTCAACCGGCAAGCCTTCCGCAATTACCTGAGCCATTACATTGCCCAGGTGAAGAAGACGAATCCGGCATTTCAGATTTGCAGCAACTGGGCCTTCACCGACCACATGCCCGAGCCGGTGTGCGCCCCGGTGGACTACCTGTCGGGCGATTATTCGCCCCAGGACAGCGTCAACTCCGCGAGGCTCTCGGCCCGGTTCCTGGCGCGGCAGGGCAAGCCGTGGGACTTGATGGCGTGGAGCTTCAGCACGAAGCCCGACCGGCGGCAGAAGACGGCCGTCCAACTCCAGCGCGAGGCCGCGGTCGTGGTGGCGCTCGGTGGGGGCTTCCAGGCCTATTATAAACAGAAGCGCGACGGATCGATCTTCGACGAGCAGATGCCCGTCATGGCCGAGGTCGCCAGGTTCTGCCGCGCCCGGCAGAAGCTCTGCCACCATGCGGAGGCCGTGCCCCAGGTCGCATTGCTCTTCTCGACTGCGGCACATTATCGCAAGATCAACGGGCTCTTCTCCCGCGACAATACACGGATCGAAGGCGTCTTGCGGGCCTTGCTGGAGAGCCAGCAATCGGTCGAAGTCCTGGCCGAGCATCACCTGGCCGGGCGGATGGCCGAGTATCCACTGATCGTCGTGCCCGAATGGGAGTACCTCGAGCCGAAGTTCACAGCCGATCTCGCGGTCTATGTGAAGGGCGGCGGCAATCTGTTGCTCATCGGCCCCAAGACCGCCGCGCTGTTTGGCCCTGAGCTGCGCGTGACACTGGAGGGCGAGCCGAAGCCGGCCGGGCCGATCCACCTCGCCCACGGCGGCACCGTTGCCGCATGGAAAGGCATCACGCAACCGGTGAAGCTGGGACCGGGCGTCACGCCGTTCGGCAAATTGCAGCAGACGAAGGATGCGGCCTCGGCGTCGCAGCCGGCGGCGTCGGTGGCCACCCTGGGCCGCGGCCGGATTGCCGCCACGTACTTCACGTTCGGCCAAGGCTACCACCAGGCCCCGACGGAAGCCGCCCGGCGGTTCCTGGGCGACTTGGTGCGGCAACTCTTCCCCAGACCCATGGTCGAGGTCACGGGGTCCGCGGACGTTGACGTCTGCGTCGCACGCAACCACGGCAAGCTGCTGGTGAACCTGGTGAACACCGCCGGCCCGCACCGCACCCAGTCGATCCTCGAATCGATCCCGCCCGTCGGCCCCCTGGCCGTGACGATCCGTCTGCCGGCCAAGCCCGCCAAAATCACCCTGGAGCCTGCCGGCGGGCCGTTGGCCTTCGAGTATCGTGACGGGCTGGTCCGGCTCACGGTCCCGGAGGTCGCGATTCACGAGGCCGTGGTTGTTACCGAGTCCGGGGCCGCCAGCCCCGCGGCCTCAACCCAAGGCGGCAAGGCGCACGAGGCCGATCGTCTGCCCGTGGTCGACCTTTCCGGCGAGACGGGCCGGCAGGTCGTCATCGCGGCGGGGACCGAGACGGTCTATCAGGGCCATCCCACCACGGTCCTGATGC
>CAYSGY010000217.1:0-8858 GCA_964430315.1 uncultured Planctomycetaceae bacterium | reverse complement strand
ATGCCCGATCCCGATCCGGCCATGGATCGGATTCTCCGCCAATCGGGCCTCGAGGCGATCGATCCGGCCGGCCGTTCGCTCGACTCGAAGTTCCCCCGCCGGGTCGATCGTCGCCATCCCCGAGCTGTCGTAACCCCGATACTCCAGCCGCCGCAGCCCCCCCAAGAGGAAGTCAACGGCGTCCGAGGAGCCAACATAACCCACGATTCCACACATACTTAGGTTTCCTCATCCCGGCGGCAGAACAGCCTCAGCCGCCTCCGCAATTGTAGGTCCGCCAAGCCGACCGCGCGCAGTGTAGCATACCGGGGTGTCCAAAGGAGGGGCAGTTTTACTCACGCCAAGGAGCAACCCATGGGAGGGGATGCCTGGCCCGGGGTTGTTCGTGCCAAAACACCAGCCCGAAGCGCAAGCGAGGGAGACGCATCCAGTTGCCCTCGCTCGCGCTTCGGGCTAGTGTGACGCACGGTGCGTCGGACTCCCAGAGGCGTCAATAATCCGGGCCAGGTGCCGAGGCGTGGACTTCTGTGATGAGGAATCGTCAGCCTGGAAAGGCTGACCTACAATAACAGCGTTCGGAGGGGCGGGCACCCCGTGGCTGGTCGATAGGAGCTTGCTTCGATGGATGGTCAGGCATGCGTTGATTCCGGGACGTGCAGGAGCTTCGTCGTCATTCCGGCGCGTCTCCATTCGACCCGCCTGCCCCGCAAGCTGCTGCTCCGGGAGACCGGCAAGTCGTTGATCCACCACACCTATGAAGCCGCCCAAAGGGCGAGCAGGCCGATCGGGTTGTGTGTGGCCTGCGACCATCCGGAGATCTACGACGAAGTGACCTCGTTCGGAGGCCGGGCGGTGATGACCGACCCGAACGCCGCCTCGGGCACGGACCGGGTGGCGGAAGTCGCCCGGCAGTTGAGCGAGATCGACATCCTGGTCAACGTTCAGGGGGACGAGCCCGAGATCGCCGGCACGTCGATCGATCTGGCGATCGCGTTGCTTGAAGGGAACCCGGATGCCGTGATGTCGACCCTCGCCACCCCGATCCGGACGCGGCGTCAACTCGACGACCCTGCTTGCGTCAAGGTCGTCTTCGACGCCTGCGGCCGGGCGATCTACTTCAGCCGGAGCCCGATCCCCCATCCTCGAACGTGGGACGACGCGCTTCTGACGTCCGATCCACCGAGCTTCTACCAGCACGTGGGCCTGTACGCCTACCGTCGCGACTTCCTCCTCCGCATTTCCCAGTTGCCGCGGCCCGCGATCGAGCGGATCGAATCCCTGGAGCAACTCCGCGTGGTGGATGCCGGGTACTCAATTCTTGTGGGGGTGATCGACGAGCCGACCTTCGGCATCGATACCCCGGCCGACTACGACGCCTTCGTCCGCAAGTGGCAGGGGAGTGGGGATGAGGGATGAGGGATGAGGGATGAGGGACCTCCGCGTAGCGGGCGGGCTTGCCCGCCGCTTGGCGCCGGCGTACCACGCCCCCAGCATCGGCCCCCCCCGTTCATCCTTCCTCCTTCCGACTTCCTCCTTCCGGCTTCCTCCTTCCCCCAGCCCTCCCCGAATCGCGTTCGGTTGTCTAGAATGGCGGGTTTGGGCACGGCACGACGCAATCCTCCACGCACGAGGCAGGACGACGATCCATGACGAAGCACATTTTTGTCACCGGCGGGGTGGTCAGCTCCTTGGGCAAGGGACTCACCAGCGCCTCGATCGGGATGCTCTTGGAGCGGCGCGGGATGTCGGTCCGCATGCAGAAGATGGATCCCTACATCAACGTGGACCCGGGCACCATGAGCCCGTATCAGCACGGGGAAGTCTACGTGCTTGACGACGGCAGCGAGACCGACCTCGACCTGGGGCACTACGCGCGATTCACGAACAGCCCGCTGACGCGCGACAGCAACTACACTACCGGCCAGATCTACCTTTCCGTGATCAACAAGGAGCGTCGGGGGGAGTTTCTCGGCCAGACCGTGCAGGTGATTCCGCATATCACCAACGAGATCAAGACGGCGGTTTCAAAACTTGACGCGGAAGACGTCGACGTGGTCATCACGGAGATCGGCGGCACGGTGGGCGACATCGAGAGCCAGCCCTTCCTGGAGGCCATCCGCCAATTCGCCCTCGATATCGGAAAAGAGAACTGTCTGTACATCCACCTGACGCTGGTTCCCTATCTCAAGGCGGCGGCCGAGCTCAAGACCAAGCCTACCCAGCACTCCGTGGGCCAACTGCGGCAGATCGGGATCCAGCCCGACATCCTCATCTGCCGCACGGAGCGGTCCTTGAGCCACGACGAACGGGCCAAGATCGCGCTGTTCTGCAACGTTCCCATCGACGCCGTGATTGAAGAGAAGGACAAGGACTTCTCCGTCTACGAAGTGCCGTCGAGTCTGGTGGAGCACGGGTTGGACGAGTTGATTGTGCGCAGGCTCGGTTTGAAGGCCGGGAAGCTCCAACTCGACGACTGGCACGACCTGCTCCACCGGCTCCGCAACCCCGAACACGAGATCAGCATCGCCGTGGTCGGCAAGTATTCGGAACACCGCGACGCCTACAAGTCGATCTACGAGGCGCTCGATCATGGCGGGATCGCCGCCCGGGCCCAGGTCCGCATGCAGCGGATCCATAGCGAGATGGTCGAGCGCGACGGTCCCGAACGGCTCCTTTCCGGGGTCGATGGGATCCTCGTGCCGGGCGGATTCGGCGAGCGCGGCATTTCCGGGAAGATCGAGGCGATCCGCTTCGCCAGGGAGCGGGGCATTCCATTTCTGGGCATTTGCCTCGGAATGCAGTGCGCGGTGATCGAGTTTGCCCGGCACGTCGCCGGGCTGGAAGGGGCGCACTCCACCGAGTTCGACAAGGATTGCCCCCATCCGGTCATCTGCTTGCTCGACGAGCAGAAGTCGATCACCAACATGGGCGGGACCATGCGTCTCGGGGCGCACCCGGCCAGGCTGACCCCGGACAGCACGGCAGCCAGGTGTTACCAGATGCAGGAGATCTCGGAGCGTCATCGCCACCGCTACGAGTTCAACAATGAGTACCGTCAGCAGTTTGCGGCGCACGGGATGGAGGTGGTCGGAACCAGCCCGGACGGCGGGCTGGTCGAGGTGGTAGGGATTCCGGCCCATCCCTGGTTTGTGGCCGTGCAGTATCATCCCGAGTTCAAGTCGCAGCCGACGCGTCCGCATCCGTTGTTTTCCGGGTTCGTGGCCGCGGCGGTGGAGCGGCACAAGACCCGGTCCGACCGTACTGCGAAAGCCGATCCCTCCCTGCCCGCAACAGACGCTGGGAAACCCGGTTCCGCAGTCTCCTCTTAAGCCGGGCGAGGATGAGGGCGGGGCCTCATGGCAACCGGAGGGTGTACCCTATGAGCGACAGCACCGATTCGCCGCAAGGCAAAAAGATCCTCGTCGACGAAGACTGGAAGGCCCAGGTCGAAGCTGAGAAGGAGGCCGCCAAGCAGACGCCCGGGGAGCCACAGGGGGCGGGCAAGGCCCAACGGCCCAAGGGCCCGCTCCCCCCGCCCTCGTTGACGCTGCTGGCCAGTTCTCTCGGCATGCAGGCGATGATCGCGATGGGGTTGGTCGCGCTCTCGGGCGGCGAGAAGCCGCAGGTGGACCTCGACGAGGCCAAACACCTCATCGACACCGTCGAGATGCTCTTCGAAAAGACGCAGGGAAATCGGACCGCAGAAGAAACGGCCATGCTCGACGGCCTGCTCCACGAACTCCGCCTCGGCTACGTCACCGTCAAGGAGAAGCCCGAAGCGGAGAGCGCGAAGCCCGTCGTGTAAGGCGTATCCCGGCCGGTTGTCCGCCTTCGGCCCGTTGATCTTCATGCACCGTCGGTAACCATGGGGGCACACGCCTTGACGTGCATCGTCACCAGACTGGGGAGACACTCCATGAATGCGAGGTATTTTGCCCCTTGTGCCATTCTCGTTGCCGCCGCGTTCACTTCGGCGGCCGAGCCCCCGAAGCCTTACGGCGCCGTGCCCAGCCCGCGGCAACTCCGCTGGCACGACCTGGAGGTCTACGGCTTCCTGCACTTCGGCCCGAACACGTTTACGAACAAGGAGTGGGGCTACGGCGACGAATCGGAGAAGGTGTTCCATCCCACGGACTTTGACGCCGACCAGATCGCCCGGACGGCCAAGGAGGCCGGGATGCGGGGGCTCATGCTCACCTGCAAGCACCACGACGGTTTCTGCCTCTGGCCGAGCAAGTATACGGAACACTCGGTGAAGAACAGCCCGTGGCGCGGCGGCAAGGGGGACGTGGTCAAAGAGATCTCGGAGGCCTGCCGGAAGCACGGCCTGAAGTTCGGCACCTACCTCTCCCCCTGGGACCGCAACCACAAGGATTACGCCCGGCCCGAGTATCTCACGTACTACCGCAATCAGCTTCGGGAGTTGATGACGAACTACGGGCCGATCTTCGAGGTGTGGTTCGACGGGGCGAACGGCGGCGACGGCTACTACGGCGGCGCCCGGACGAAGCGGCGGATCGACAACCGCACCTACTACGATTGGGACAACACCTGGAAGATCGTCCGCGAGTTGCAGCCCGACGCCTGCATGTTTAGCGACGGGGGGCCGGACTGCCGCTGGGTGGGCAACGAATCGGGGTTCGCCGGCGAGACCTGCTGGGCCACCGTCAACCGCAAGGACACGCTCCCCGGCCTGGCCGACGCCCGCATGCTCAACGTCGGCCAGCGCGACGGGGCCGACTGGCTCCCGGCCGAGGTCGACGTGTCGATCCGGCCCGGCTGGTTCTATCACCCGGAGCAGGACAAGGCCGTCAAGTCGGTCGCGCACCTTTTGAAGATCTACTACGAGTCGGTGGGCCGGGGCTGCAACCTGATCCTCAACATCCCGCCCGACCGCCGCGGACAGATCCACGAAAACGATGCCAAGGCGTTGCGTGAGTGGCGGGGCATCCTGGCCGCCACCTTCGCCGTTGATCTTGCCCGCGGCGCCGAGGCCACGGCGGGCAATACCCGGGGTGACGATCGGCGATTCGCCCCGGCCAACGTCGTCGACGGCAAACGCGACACGTACTGGGCCACCGACGACGCGGTCCACACCGCCGACTTGGTGCTCGATCTCGGGAAGCCTGTTACGTTCAACGTGGTGCGAGTCCGGGAGTATCTGCCGCTCGGGCAGCGCGTCGATAGCGTGGCGCTCGACTCGTGGGACGGCCAGGCATGGAAGCCGCTGGCCGCGGCCACGAGCATCGGCAACCAGCGACTGCTCCGCACCCCTTCGATCACGACCGCCAAGGTCCGCCTGCGCGTGACCAAGGCGGCGGCGTGCCCGGCGATCTCCGAAGTGGGGCTGTTCCTCGCGCCGGAGAACTGAGCAGCACACACCGTGGCAGCTTTGGGTGGCATGCCGTCACTCGGCGCAGCCGAGGGTCGGCATGGACGCCGTCATGGAGCGTCCCATGCTCACCCGCCGCTTCGCGTCGTGAGAGCATGCCACCCAACCGCCTGCTACGAGGCGCCTCGCTTCCCGATCCCCAGGTTCGCGGCCCTTGCTTTGCGGTATTCCTCCCGGCCGGCCGGGTTGCCGCAGATGCTCCACTCGCGGGCGCGGACTTCGCCGTCGCCGTACCCGCAGATCTCCCGCGTCGAGGCGATCCGCTCGTAGAGCCGCGCGAAGAGTTCCCGGGCGGGCAGCGTGTCGCCGTACTTCAGCCCCAGCTTCTGCAAGACGTCGAGGTCTTTCTTCTGGTCGCGCAGTGCCATGCTGCGACCGCCGAGACAGAGGTTGGACGCCGGATCGTAGTGGGAGCACGGGGGGCAGATCATGCAGGGCCCGGCGATCAGCATCACGGGAGTGGCCGGGTTCCTCCGGATCACCTCGACGGCCTCGAAGAGATTGTCCTCGACCAGCGGTGCGAGCTTCGCCGCGCCGCCGAAGAAGCAGCTCATGCACATCAGGTGGTGCGGCCGGATCTGGAGGGTCTTGGCCTGGTAGATCGCGGCGGCCGACGCCTTCTTGGCGGCCGCTTTCTCCTGCGGATCGCGGGGCGGCAGGATCGCCCGGATGCCCAGGGCGCGGCCCTTCTCGTAGTTCCCGCTCTTGGCCCGCGAGCATCCCCGCCAGGTATCGGCCGCGGCCGACGGGTATCCGCAAATTCCTTGGGCGCTGGGGATGGTGTCCAGAAGACGTTCGAACATGTCCACGGCGGGACGCGCGTCGCCGGGCACCAGGCCGAGTCGCTGGACGACGTCCAGATCGCGCTTGGCGTTGAACAGTTCGCCTTCGGGCGTGTCTTCTCCGTGTCCAGGATTCTGATACCGGTACACCGTGTCGACGTTGCAGCGGAGCCGGACCGGCACGCGACGGTCTTTGCGCACCGCCGAGAGGATCTCGGTCAGCCTCACGTCCCCGAGGTCCTGGGTCCGTCCCTCGCCGATCCGGCAGACGATGCACATCAACTGGTAGGGCCGCACCTCGAGCGCGGGCAGTCCGCCTGCTGCGCCGGCGCAGGCCGCCCCGGCCTGGGTCGCTGCATCGGCCGTATTGCTCGACACGATGCCCAGCGTCGCTGCGGTTCCCGCTTTGGCGAAATCACGTCGATGGATTCGTCGGCTCATGGCGTTCCGCCTCAGTGTGTGAAGAACGTCTCGATTTCCGCGATCTCCTCGGGGCTGAGTCGGAACTCCGCGGCCCCGGCGATGCCGGCGACTTGATCGGGCCGCCGCGCCCCCACGATCGCCCCGGTGACGGCCGGGTGACGCAGCACCCAGGCCACGGCCACCTCGCCGGGCGTGCGCCCGTGACGGCTGCCCACCGCCCGGAGAACGTCGACCAGGCGGAGATTGCGGGACAGCAGCGGCTCGCGGAAATCGGCAGACTTCCGCCGCCAATCGTCGGCCGGCAGGGCGGCCACACGCTCGCGGGTCATCGCGCCGGTCAGGAGCCCCGACCCCATGGGCGAATAGGCGACCACCCCGATGCCCTGCGCTTCGGCATAGGGTAAAATCTCCTCTTCCACTTCGCGGTGGATCAGGGAGTACGGCGGCTGGAGCGACGTGATCGGGGCGATCGCCTGCGCCCGGCGCATCTGCTCCACGTTGAAGTTCGAGACGCCGAGGTACCGGAGCTTGCCTTCCTCCCGGAGCCGGGCCAGGGTCGTCCAGCCTTCTTCAATGTCGGTGTCCGGGAGCGGCCAGTGGATCTGGTAGAGATCGATCACGTCGACCTTCAGCCGGCGGAGGCTGGCTTCGCACTCCCGCCGGATGGAGTCGGCCTTGAGGCACTGGAGGATTTCCCGGCGGTCGTTCCACGGCAGGCTGCACTTGGTGAAGACGTGGGGCCGGTTCTGCACTCCGGCGAGGGCGCGGGCGACGATCTCCTCCGAATGTCCGAGGCCGTAGGCGGCGGCGGTGTCGATCCAGTTGATGCCGAGGTCCAGGGCCCGGTGGATGGCCGCGACGGAGTCGCCGTCGTCCTGAGCCCCCCAGGCGAACGCCCAACCCGCGCCGCCGATCGCCCACGCCCCGAAACCGATGGGGGTGATGTCCAGGTCCGAGTTTCCCAGCCGCTTCGTGTGCATCGTCTTCGTGTCTCCCGTATCTTTGGTGGATCGTGCCGCTACGATTATAGCCGAATCGGCGCGAGCGGGACATGATGGAGGCCGCCAGGACGGTGGTTTCCATGCCGACCCTCGGCTTCGCCGAGTGACGGCATGCCACCCAAGGCGCAGACTGTAGGGATCACGCAAGGTGATTCACGTTTCGCCGAGCGAAGGCAGGATCAATTCGGTCAGCCACGATCGGTGAAGCGACTTGATGACGCGGATGAACTCCTCGAGGCTCACCGGCTTGGCCAGGAACCCGTCGACCTGGAGGCCGCCCGACTGGAAGATCGTCCGGTGAACGAGCGAGGCCGTCAGGACCACGACCGGAATCCCCTCGAGCGCAGAATCCGCGCGGATTTCGGTCAACACCTGGCGTCCGTCCTTCTTGGGGAGCTCGATGTCGAGCAGGATCAAATCGGGTCGCGGGGCCCGGACGAAGATCCCTTCCCGTCGCAGAAAACCGAGTGCTTCCTCGCCGTCGCACACCAGGGTCACGCGGCACGGGACGCCCTCATGCTTGAGCGACTGGATCGTCGTTCGGGCATCGTCGAGGTTGTCCTCCACGAGGAGGATTTCCATGGCCCTGCCGACCGTCATCTGACTCATCGTTTACCTCGGTGCCGTAATGCCGCAGGGCGGACGGAGCGAAGCGACGCCCGCCAGACTTCCCCTCAACATACTCCGGCGGGCCTCACTTCGTTCGGTCCGCCCTACACGTGCTCACTTCGTTCGGTCCGCCCTACACTTGCTCAGTTCGCTTCGCGTTCCAGGTAGTCGGTGAGCGCGGGAATCACTCTTGCCATTTCCGATTCGAGGGGTTCCAGGGCGCGCGGGGTGTCGTCGAGTGTCCCGTCGCGGGCCATGATCTCGAGGTCGTGGGCCCGCTCGAAGGCCGTCTCCGCACCGAGGCAGCGGAGCGAGCCCTTGAGCGTGTGGGCCGACAGACGCAGCTTGACGGCCTCTCGCTGAGCGATTGCCTCCCGGATTGCCGCCATCAAGCGTGGGATTTCGTCGAGTGCGGCCCGGACCACCGCCAGCAGCAGGCTGCGGTTGCCCTGGACCGACCGCATGGCCTCCGACCAATCGACCGGCTCCGCCACACGGGGCGGGGTGTCGGCGGGCGGGGCCGGTTCGTCGGGCTCGCGGAGTTGGCCTTCGATCGCTTCGAACAACTCGCGCGCACGAATGGGCTTGGCGATGTAGCCGTCCATGCCGGCTTCCAGGCACCGCTCCCGGTCCCCTTTCAGGGCGTGGGCC
>CAYSGY010000216.1:0-8860 GCA_964430315.1 uncultured Planctomycetaceae bacterium | reverse complement strand
ACGGGGTAATACCCCCCCCCCGTGACTGGAGAGAAGTATCTGGATCGGGATCGCACAGGAGAGAGTGAACCACTCCCAAAGCCCACGGGTTGCAACCCGTGGGCTTCTCCCGGGGGCGAGATCCGTCGGGGGCAGGATCCCTTTCAAGTTCCGGTACGCAGGACAACGCGCCGACTCCCACTTCACCTGGTGGGCGCCCGAGTAACGCGGAGGGCTATGTCCTCGATGAAAGGGGGCGAGACCAGCTTCAGGCTTCCCTTCGCCTGCTGGACCATGTCGCTCTGCGCCGTCTTGCCCGACTTCGTGTCGATCCATTCCACGCGGTAGGCGCCGGCGGGCAAGTCGATGGTGATTTCGGCGGGGGACGAACCGTGAACGTAAACGGCGTACGCCTTGCCTTCCTCGACCAGCGCCCGGACCGGGCCCCGGCCGACGCGCACGGCCCCCGAGTCGGGCCGCAGGCGGACAAAATCGAAGCCCTCGATGAACTTCTTGAGGATGGCCAACTGGCGGCGGAGCCCCGGGCCGCCGCCGCCCGGCGAGGTCTTGACTACGTGGGTTCCATCCGGACACCGGCAGGTGAACGAGTAGTCCAGGTTGCTGTAGATCGCTCCTCCGGCGAGCAGGAACTCCCAGCCCTCCCGGCGGTACCAGAAATCGCCGGTCCCCTGGAATCCCGTCTCATCGTCGGCGATGACGCGGTTGAGAGCTTCGGGCGGGCTGGCGTAGTGAAAGTTGAAGATTGAGACCTGCGGGAGCGGGCTGACGACCTTCTCCCGGCCGTTGGCGATGTTCTCGGCGATCAGGTGTTTGGCCGGCCGGGCGGCTTCGGCGGCCACGATGGTCTGGGCGATCCGCTGGGTCCACTGCCGCGTCACGCCGCCGAAGTAAGGCTCGTTGCAGATCTCGTAGTACAGGTTGTCGAATTCCGCCAGTTCTTCCACGATCTTGCGGACCAGTGCCTCCTGGAAGGCCGTGAGCCGCGGATGCTTGAGCGTGAAAATTTCCAGGCGCTCCGCATCTTCGAGCTCGCCCACCACGTTGTCGGAGTTCATCGGGTTGACCTGCCAGAGCCGCTCGTCGTAGACGGTGCAGAACAAGACCAACTCGACGACGATCCCCCGCTTCCCCGCCTCGGCGATGAAATCCTTCAGACGCGCAAAATAGGCAGGATCCCATCGCGACAGGTCGAACCTGTTGCCGCCGTCGCCGGCCCCGGGCGTGCTGCTCCGGGCCCAGGGGCTCGCAAAACGCCCGGGCGCCGGGGCCAGTGTGTTCTGCTCGATCTTGAACGACTCGGCCACTTCACGATACGTCCCGGAGAACGTCCGCGTCAGGTTGAAGCCCCGGGCTTGAAGCTCATCGAGATACCGGCGATAGTCGAAATCCAGGTTCAACACCGCACCGTAGTGTTCCCCCGAAGTGATCAATACGGTGGGCTTTCCGCGGAACAGGAGATACCGCGGGTTTTCGGGGTGCAGCGCCAGAGGCGGGCCGGCGAAGGCCGACACAGACGCAACGACGGCCAACGCGGCCATGCAACCCGGGATCCTATGCGGAAGCGACATCGTGATGCCTCCTGTTGAGCAGACTTCCGGAATCTCGTAGACTTCGGAAGTCTAGTCCTCCTGACCGGGGCGTGCAACGGCCCGGGGATTGCACGGGCCAACCAAAGTCCGATAATCGGGAATGCGGGGAAGCTGCATGACCAAAGCTGGGGGGCTCCTGTGGACTACCGTCGCAATCCGGTCCTCGACAATCCGATGCTCCCGGTGGACATCGTCCTCGGGCCCTCGTGGTGGTATCACCACGAAGGGATCACGTTCGACGAGGATTTCTTCTTCCATCCGGCCAAACGGGTCGAGGTGGAACGGAAGATGGAGGACGTGCTCTACGAGCGTTGGGGGCGATTCGGCCTGGGCGAGGAGCGTGGAAGGGACCTGCCCGTGGTTGGCCCGGTGCATCTGGCCGCCGGCTACCTGGTCTCCGAGATGCTCGGCTGCCGCGTCGATTACCTGCCCGACGCCCCGCCGCAGGTCAAGCCGCTGGACCTTGACCGCCTGACAATCGACCCGGATTCGGCCTTCGAGAGCGAGGCCTTCCAGCGGGCGGAGCGGCTTTTCGACGCCCTGCGGGCCAGGCACGGGGGCCTGTTGGGCGACATCAACTGGGGCGGCGTCATCAACGTGGGCCTGGATCTCCGGGGACCGGCGATGTTCCTCGACATGCACGACCGGCCGGACCAGGTCGCCGGCTTCCTCGGGCAGATCGCCAAGGTGATGGACCGTTTCACGCAGAGGGTCTCCGCAGCCACCGGCACCACGTCGATCACGGGCAACCGAAACGTGCGTCACATCGCCGGCCCGGTGTTCCTCCATTGCGAATGCGCCAACGTGATGATCTCCACGGCCGACTGGGAGAAGTTCTTCATGCCGCTGGACATCGAGTGGAGCCGCCGTCACCGCCCCTTCGGCATCCACTATTGCGGCAAGGACCCGCACCGCTACGCCGAATCGTTCGCCAAGCTGCCGCACCTCGACTTCCTCGACGTGGGCTGGGGCGGCGACGTGGCCCTGCTCCGCCGCCACCTGCCCGACACGTTCTTGAACGTCCGCTTGAGCCCGGTCGACCTCCCGCAACAAACGCCCGACGAGGTGCGCCGGACCGTGCGCAGGCTCGTCCGGGACTCCGGCAACCCGTGGCTCACGGGGGTCTGCTGTATCAACATGGATCGCAACGTCCGCGATGATCAGGTCGCGGCGATCTTTGAGGAAGTCCAGTCGCTGCGCGAGGAATATGCGTCGGCGGAAGAGGCGTGATAAGCGCAGATTATGACGCTTGGCGATTCCCCCCGGCGCAACCATCTTGGCGCGGGCCGGTCCGCGGGAGTAGTCTGGGGGACGAAGTCACCCGGAATAGCCCCTCCTGAGGAGTCCGTGCCATGAATCGACGCGCCCGTTTCGGCATGTTCATTCACTGGGGTGTTTACTCCGTGATCGGCAAAGGGGAGCGGATCCAGCCCGTAGCCCGTAGGTTATGCTTCAGCATAACCCGCTTGAGAGTTCGTTATGCTGAAGCATAACCTACGTGTTACTACGTGTTACGCTGAAGCATGACCTGCGGTGGAGTCCCTGCCTTGAGCACCTGTCCGTGGCAATACGATGAGAGCATCCAGGTTGGCACCGATTACCGCGACGAAGGTGAAGTCCGCTGTTACGACGAGCGTATGCAGCGGCTGCGAGACACCGCCGGCGAGATCGACGCAATCCGCCAAGCCGTCGAGCTCACCGAGGACATGATCGTCCTGGAAATAGGAACGGGGACCGGCGAACTCGCCCTGGGGCTCGCCCGCCACTGCCGTCACGTGTTTGGGGTCGACGTGTCGGAAACCATGCTGACTTACGCAGGGAACAAAGCCCGTGGGCGAGGAGCGACGAACGTCTCCTTTCACCGCGGCGGATTCCTCTCCGGCTTCCAGCCGCCGTCACGCGTCGACGCGGTGGTGTCGCAACTCGCCTTGCACCATCTCCCCGACTTCTGGAAGGGTGTCGCCGTGCGGCGGCTCTGGGGAGCCCTCAAGCCCGGAGGCCGATTGTATCTTCGCGACGTCGTCTTTCCATCCGCCACCGAAGACTACGACGCCTACTTCTCGGCGGCTATCGGCGAAATACGATCGAAGGCCGGCGAGGAGATGGCCCGGAGCGTGGCGAATCACATCCAGAAGGAGTTTTCCACACTCGACTGGATTCTCGAAGGAATGCTCGCCCGTGCCGGATTCCGCATCCTGCGGAAAGACGTCGACGGAATGCTCACGGCCTATGGCTGCATGAAGCAGCCGGGGTAGGTTATGCTTCAGCATAACCCGCTTGAGAGTTCGTTATGCTGAAGCATATCACGCACAAGTGACATCGAGGAAGGGGCCGGTTGTGCGGGTTTTGCGGTTCAGGCTGGCCGGTCTTCTAACGAAGTGAGGGCAGCCGCCGCAAGCTCATCTGGCGGCCCCACCGACATCCAGTGGTTCCGCAAGCCGAGGCCCTGATCGGCCTTCCTGGGGCCTTGTAGAGCCATTGCAGGCCACGCCTGGGGATATGTGTCACCTGGGCTATGGCCGGCTGTTCAGCACGCCGGTGCTGAATGTAGTGTCCTGACGGGTTGTGCCGGGGGTGCCGATTCTCTCGACGGGGACGTTCTCGACGCCTCGTACTCGCCCGTCCTTTCAGCCGGTCAGCGGAGGCGTCTGAGAACCGCGGTCCATGAGGAACGCGTCGACCTCGTTGGCCACGATGACGCCGTAGTTCACGGCGCCGAGCCAGCCCGACATGATGATCCCCACGCTCCCGGCGTGATAGAGGCCCGCGATCTGCTGGGGAAGCCCCCGGCTGACCGCGAGTCCCTCGAACTTCGTGCCGAAGCTCGCGCCGTCCAGGTGCCTGGTGTAGCGCGCGAACGTAACCGGCGTGGCGCACTCGACCCACGCCAGCTTGCGCCGGATGTCGGGTACGTGCTCCGACGCCGCGTCGAGCGTGGATTCCACAAGGTCCTGCTTGTTCCGCCGGTACGTTTCCTTGTCGAGCCCGGCCCAGTCCTCGTAGCGGGCATTGGTGCTGGAGACGATCAGGTAGCGATCGGCGCCGGGCCGGGTCTTGGGGTAGTAGAAGGAAAAGGTCCGGCTCGTGACGTGGCGGCTCAAGAGGAGATCGGTGCGGAACACGGGAGCGGTGGAACTGAATAGGAGATCGCCGCAAACCGATTCGTCAAAAGTCTCGCCCGGGCGCAGGGCCATGTAGACCTGGGTGCTGGAATTGTTGAGCCGGACGGCCCGGGCCTGTTCCACGAAATCGGGATCGAACTGCCCGGGCCCGACCAGGTTGAGGATCGTCCCCTTGAGATTGGCGTTGGACAACACCGCCCGGGCCCGGATCGTGCGCCCGTTGGCCGTCACGCCGAGCACCTTGCGCCCGGCCACGTCGATCCGCTCGACCGACGCGCGGATCCGCACGTCGACGCCGCGCTCGCGGAGTTCCTTGTGCATGAGCCCGATCAGCCGGTCGGTGCCCCCTTGGAACGTGAAAACTCCCTTCGACATGAAGTTGGAGAAGACGATCCCGTAGGTCAGCGCCGGGTCTTCCAGCGTAGAGCCGTTGGCGTAGGTGATCGGCTCCATGAGCAGTCGCACCACGTCCTCCCGGCCGGGGAAGAATCGCTCGAAGAGCTGCTTGGCGGTGACGGCCTGGTCGTCGTAGAAGTTCATGCGCCTTGCCGTGTCGAAGAACCCTTCCACGGCAGCGGGCGCCACGCCGAATCGGCCGGTCAGCAGTCGCGAAAAGTCCTCGCGGTCGAAGGACGTGGTCAGCGAGAACATCGGGTTGTGGAACCGGATGTTCTTGAGCTGCACGATCGAATCGGCGATCTCGGGCGTCCAGTATCGCCGGCAGCTCTTCACCATGCCGTAGGGGAACCCGTGCAGGGAGATGTCGAACAGGTACCCGCCCGGGCGGCGGAACCACGTGGCCAGCCCTCCCAACCGATAGTGCTGCTCCAACAGCAGCACGGAGTGCCCTGCCCGCGCGAGCGTACTGGCCGCGGTCAGGCCGGCCAGACCCGAACCGACGACGATCACGTCGTAAGCATCGCGAACGCCTTGGAGAAAATCGCGTGGCATGGGATCGGGGGTCAGGGGTCTGAGGTGGAGGAGTGGAGGAGTGGGGAAGCCCACGGGTTGCAACCCGTGGGCTTGGGGAGTGGTCAAGTTATTCCATCACAGTCCAGTATCTGCATTTCTCCTCTTCCCCTCCACCCCCTCACTCCTTCGCTTCTCCACGGTTATCGTCGTTCATCAATACATACCGATTGGCGATGCCGATTCCACTCACCAGGGTGCCGACAATGCCCACCATTCCCTGGTCGGTCCCGCACAGGAACACGTTCTTCAGGGGCGTGGTGCCGTCATAACACTTTTCCGGGCACCCGTAAACGGCCCCGTTCTCGTGGCCGGTGAAACGCCAGATGGTCCTGGGCGTGAAGAAGTCGGTGGCAACGACCGACGCCTGGAAATCGGGAACGAACCGCGTGGCGGAGGCAATCATCCGGCGATGCCACTCGCGCTTGGCGTCGCCGTAGGCCTGCGCGTCGAGGTCGTTCCAGCGGTCGAAGTTGGCCAAGGCGGTCAGGCGGACGCAGCCGGCGGGCATCGGCTCGTCGTAGGCGAAGTTGTTCGGGATGCAGATCACGCCGCTGTGCAGGTCGACCAGGTCGTCGGGCCGGCCGTAACGGAACCGCGGGGAGTCGTTGAAGAAGGTGACCGTGCGATCGAGCCCGAGCGTCGCCGGCGCGACGTTGAGGATCGAGATCGACTCCACGAAGGAAATCTCCCCGGCGGCCGGCAGCGCAGGATCCGCCGGCCGGCACACCTGCATGGTCTCCCGCCAGCCCGCCGACGAGAGGAGGCAGCGGACCGGCATCTCCTCGCCGTTGTCGAGGACGAGGGCCTTTGCGGCGCCCTTGGCCGACACGATCGTCCGAACCCCGGCTCCCAAACGCAGCTCCCCGCCCAGGTCTTTGAACTTCCGCACCAGCAGTTTCAAGAGCGGCCGGATCCCCGCCAAAGGCCGGGCGAAACCTTCCATGTAGATCGACCGGAAGAGGATCGAGAACTGGCCGAAGTCGAGATCGTGGGGCCGGGGACCGCCGTAGAAGAGCAACGGGCAGAAGAGCATCTCCGCCAGGAATGGATCGTCGATCCAGCCCGCCACCGCTTCCCGCGCCGAGTGTGCCACGTGCGGCTTGCCCAAGTCCCCGTAATCGGCCAGGCCCGCCACGAGACGCTCGAAACCGTCCTTCTGGCTGGGGAACTGGCGATGGACCTCGGCGCGCAGGTGCTCGAAGTCGTTGGTGAATTCGAGCCGGACCCCGGGGAAGACGATCGCCGAGCCGGTCTGGGGCGCCAGGGCCAGCTCGTCGCGCGACAGGCGCAGTTGCCGGCAGACCCGCATCAGGGGGCCGTGGCCCGCGCCGGGCTCGCGGTAGTTCGTCATCGCGTGCAGGCCGACGTCGTAGTCCCGGCCGCCGGCGCGATAGAACGAATTCAAGCCCCCGATCGCCGTGTGCCGTTCCAGGATGCAGACCCGCTTGCCGAAATGCGCCAGCCGAATCCCCGCTGCCAGGCCCGACATCCCGGCGCCGAGGATTACCGCGTCGTACATGAAATGTCTTTCATCCGCGGCGAGAGATACTCGACGGTGCTCGCCATGCTCGCCAGCGCCGGGTAGTCCTGCTCGGGGATCTGCACACGGTAACGCTTGCGCAGCTCCATGACGATGTCGAGGAAGTCCATGCTGTCCAGTTCCAACTGATCGCGGAACGGGACCGCGGGATCGAGCTTGCTCAGATCTTCGTCGGGGGCAATATCACTCAGGATATCGAGAATCGCCTCTTGGATCTCGGCGGAAGTCATCAGTTCTCCTCCAAAGCGTACTTGACTGCTCGTTGGGCATCTTGAGGGTTCAGGGTTCAGGGTTCAGGGTTCAGGATTGACGAATCGAGCTGAACGTCCACGGAAAGTCCGCCTTCCTGACCCCTGAACCCCGAACCCTCATCCCCAACTCCTCTTCCCACCGCCCGCTCACACCTTCTTCACGATCACGACCGAATTGATGCCCAACATGCCGAACGAGTTGTTGAGGATCGCATCGACCTCCGGCAGTTCCCGGGGCTCGTTCGCCACGAGGCCCTTCAGGGAACAGTCGGGATCGAGGCGGTCCAGGTTGATCGTGGCGTGGCACACGCAGTCCTCGAAGGCGGGCAGGTTGCCGGCGAGCTCCAAAACGCCCGCGGCCCCCATCGCGTGCCCGATGAAGCTCTTCGTGTTGTTGAACTGCGTGCGGCCGTCCTCGCCGAACACGCGGCGCAGGGCGAGGCACTCCTGCACGTCGCCCGAAACGGTGCCGGTGGCGTGCGTGCTCACGATGTCGATGTCCTGCGGCTCCAGCCCGGCCCGCTGCAAGGCCAGTTCCATACACTCGGCCTGGCGCTCCGGATGGGGAAGGACGAAATCGTAGGCGTCGCTGTTCATGGCATAGCCGGCGATCTCCCCGTAGATCCTCGCGCCCCGTGCGCGGGCGTCACTGAGCCGTTCCAGCACGAACAGGCAGCCGCCTTCGGCCACGACGATCCCGTTGCGGTCGGCGTCGAAGGGGCGGGATGCCTTGGCCGGGTCGTCGTGCCGGGCCAACGCGCCCTGGCTGTGAAAGCTCGCGAAGATGCCGAAGGTGTGAATGCTCTCCGACACCCCGCCGCAGATCGCCAGGTCGCACTCGCCGAGCCGCAGCATCTGCACGCCCTGGATGGTCCCCGCATTCCCGGCCGCACAAGCCGCCCCGAGGGTGTAGTGCGGCCCGGTGATCCCCAGGTTCAGCGAGACCTCCCCCGCCGGGTTATTGGCCACGGTGCGCGGGTTGTGATGGTGCGACCAGAACTGGGTATCGTAGCCGTACTCTTTGAGTTGATGGATCTCGTTTTCCGTCTCGACGTTTCCGTGCTCGGTCACGCCGATGTAGATCCCGACGTTCGACTTCTCCACATTGGCCCAGTCGAGCCCGGCGTCACGGATCGCCTCGTGGGCGCAGTACACACCGATGCTCCCGGCCCGCGTGCCGCGCCGGACCTCCTTGCGTTTCTGATGACGAAGCTCGTCGAAGTGGCACACGCCCGCCACCGTCGCCCCAAAGTACCGCGTCTCGAAGTTCGACACCCCGCTCCGCCCCGCCAGCAGACTCTCGCGGAACTCGCGCAGGTCGTTGCCGTTCGGCGCGGTCAGGCCGACGCCGGTGATGACGATCCGCTGGTGGTCGGGACGTGGTGC
>CAYSGY010000215.1:0-8886 GCA_964430315.1 uncultured Planctomycetaceae bacterium | reverse complement strand
GTCTCCTGGCTGGAAGCGGCGGCCTTCTGCCGCTGGCTCTCGGAGAAGACCGGCCTGGCATTCGCCCTGCCGAGCGAGGCGGAGTGGGAATACGCCTGCCGCGCCGGCACGGCCACGCCGTTCTTCTACGGCGACCTCAACACCGATTTCTCGAGGTTCGCCAACCTGGCCGACGCCAAGCTCTCGGAGTTCGCCAGCGATCCGTTTACGGTCGACACGCCGCTCAGGAAGGCGACGAAGTACGACGACTGGTTCCCCAAGGACTCCCGCTTCCACGACGGGGCCTTGCTCACGGTCGAGCCGGGCAAGTACCAGCCCAACGCCTGGGGGCTGTTGGACATGCACGGCAACGCCGCCGAGTGGACCCGTTCGGCCTACCGGCCGTATCCCTATCGCGACGAGCCGCTTGCCGGCTCGCCCTCCACGGCCGGGCGCAAGGTGGTGCGCGGCGGCTCGTGGCGCGATCTGCCCCGGAACGGCACGTCGAGTTACCGGCTCAGTTACCAGCCGTTTCAGCGGGTCTACAACGTGGGCATCCGCGTCGTGGCCGCCGTCGATTCCGCCCCGGTCGCCAACAAGGTCGCCGGGCGGTGAGGGCGAAGAGCATTCCGAGAACGCGAGAACTCAGACAGAGCCGCTAGGGCCGCTGGACGGACGCGCCGGCGCCGGGCATCAGCCGGAAGGCGGCGACCGGTGCGGTGATGCGGCGGTTCCCGGCGTCCATGGTGCGGACCGCCAGCTCGATGCCTTTGCCGACCTCGAGCTGGCCCATCCGGACCACCATGAGCCCTTCGGGATGCCGGCCCTTCGTGGCGCCGAGCACGAACACGCGATCTGCGCGACCGAAGCTCTTCCCGTCGCGCGCCAGCGACGCCTGGGCCTCGCCCGTGGCCGGATCGACCACGTCGAACCGAAGGGAGTAGTTGGCGGTGCGGACCTCCAGGCGGTCGCCGGAGGCCAGGTCTCCGATCGAGAGGCTCGTCACGTCCCCGGCCAGCGCGGAGGGAACGAGCGACGCCGCCAGCAAGGCAGCGCAAATCGCGACAGAACGAAACATGGTGCAGACTCCAAGGTGCTCGCTGCGAATGCAGACCACTAGAAGAGTATTTGAAGTATAGCTCATAAACGCAGGGTCTTCGCAACTTGCCTGTAGCCCGCAATCGTAAGAGCCGACCACGCGCAGCGCAACACCGAGTCGATTATCCCGCATTTGCGTCAGATCCGGAACCACCCTTTCGGGAGATTTCTACTTCGGCTTCGCCGCGTTGAGCTGCTTCAGGGCGTCTTGGGCCGCCTTGGGATGCTGCGTCCGGATGGACGCGGCGATCTTCTTAACCGCCAACTCCGCCTCGGCGAGGACTCCGGCGCTGGACAAGAGCGGTAGGGCAAGCTGTAGGGCCTCGGGATGCGCCGCGCCGGCCAGGGCGCCGAGGATGAGCTTGAGGTCGCCGTCGCCTTGTGCGGCCGCGAGCAACTGGCGATAGCGAGCCATCAGCGCGGCGTCGGGCTTCGCATTCTGGTCGGCCGCCAAGCGGACCAGGGCCCGAAGCGCCAGCGCGCGGTGCGCACCGCTCTCCGGCTGCTGCACGATGGCGATCAAGGCATTCCATCCGGTTGCGTCGGGCCATGCCGCCAGGGCCCGGACCGCGGCGTCGCGGATCTGCGGCTCGCGGTCCTTGCGGGCCGACTCCAGCGCGGCCAGCGCGGCGGCGTCGGGGGCGTTGGGCAACAATCGCAGAAGCGCGCAGCGGCCCTCGAGGTCGTCCATCTTCGCCAGCGCCTCGCGGACCGACTGAGAGCGGCGGGAGACGTCGGCGACCTTGGCCATCGCCCGGGCCGCGGCGAACTGGGCCTCGGCGCGGGCCTCGGCGGGCGTCGCGCTGGTCAACCTCTCCAACAGTGCAGGCAGGTCCTCCGCGGCCGCCAGCTTGCCAAGCGACTGGAAGGCGGCCCGCACGGTCGCAAGGTCCGAGCCCTTCGTCTCGGCCAGCAACACGGGCACGGCCATCCGGGCGCCGCGACGGGCCAGAACGGAAAAGAGTCGCAACTTCACCTCGGTCGAGCCCGCCTTCATGGCGGCAACGAGGGCCTGATCGGTTGCGGCCCCGCCGCGCAGACCGGTCAGCGCGATTTCGAGGTCCAAGAACTCCTCCGGCGACTTCGCGCCCGCCAGGGTCTTCACCAGGAGCGGGACCACGGAGCCATCCTCCAGCTTGCCGACCGCGCCAATGGCCGCGCGGCGGACCCCGGCGTCGGGCGCCGAGACCAGGGCACGAATGGCGGCCCTGGCGTCCGCGTCCGCTCGGCCGGCGAGTGCCTCGACCATCCAAACCTGTTCGCACGGGGGACGTTTCGGCAGCAAGGCGGCAAAGGTCTTGGACGCCCCCTTGGACTTGATCGCGGTGATGCGAGCTATGGCCACCGGCACCAGCACCGGGTCACGGCCGCGGAGCGTGTCGAGGATTCGCTGTTGGCCGCCGTCGGCGTCGAGCCGCAGCAGGGCCGCCAGCGCGCCCCGGCGGACGTTGTTCGGCGATTTCGAGTCGAGCAACTCGGTGTAGATCGCCGCAGCCGCCTTCCGGTCGCCGGCGGCCGCGAGTTGCTCCGCCATGCGCTGGGTTGCCTCGGTCACGGCCCAGGCTTGCGCCGGTTTGGTGTCCTTGCGCAGGGCGGCGATCGCGTCGTGGGCCGAGGCCGTGCCGATCTTACTCAGGGCGATGATGGCCGTCTCGGCAACGGCGGCATCGGCGTCGTGTGCGAGCGCCGCCAACGTCTTGACTGAATCCGGGTCCTGGTGGTTGCCCAGGGCGCCGACGATCTGGAGCTGCCTCCGGCCGTGCGCGGAAGTAAGGGCGTTGCGGAAGGTCTCGTTGACCTTCGGCGAGCGCCGCGCGCTGAGCGCCAGGCAGGCGATGCCGGCCGTGTCGTCGTTCTTGAGCAGCTCGGCCAGGGCGGGAAGCGAGGCATCGGTCCCGACGACCGCGAGGATCTGGCAGGCGAAGCGGCGGGCCTCGAAGGTGGACGTCGGGGCGAGCAGCTTCACCATGGCGGCTTCGAGCTCGGCCTGCAAGGCCGGCTTGCCGACGGCGTCGCGGAGGAGCTGTTCGATCTTCTGGATCGGCTCGGCGTTCTGATCCGACTCGTACTCGGCGACGAGTTGTTGCAGGCCGGCATCAGTGCCCGGCTCGGCCAGCGCCGGAATCGCGGCGGCCAGCGCGATCGAGCATGCGATGAGAATGGCGAGGATGCGAAGTTGCACGGGTATGTCCTTTCGGGGAAGAAGGCGGGTCAAATGCACCACGGGGCGCGGGGTTCGCGCTGGAGCATCCGGTTGGCTTCGTCGCAGTCGAACCGTTCGGCCACGGGGTCCCATTTCAGCTTCCGGCCGAGGCGGAGGCAGATGTTCATCGCCTGGCAGATCGTCTGGGCGCGATGGGCCGACTCGGGATGGCAGATCGTGGGCCGGCGGCTGCGGATCGAGTCGAGCAGGTTGCGGACGTGGTCGCCCGCGTCAGCCCAGCCCACGCCCGCGCTTCCACGCAGGCCCAGGATCGACTTCGGCTCGGCCGTGACCTCGTCGGTCCCGTCGTCCACCTGGATCCAGCCTTCGTCGCCGATATAGCGGAGGTAGCGGTCGTTGAACGTCTTGCGCGAGAGCATCGCGCCGACGACGCCGTCGGCGTACCGGCAGCGGACGTCGGCGGTAACGGGCGTCTCGCTCATAAACTTGGCCGGGTCGGGCCAGGTGCAATGGCCCTCGAACTCGACCGGGCCGGTGTCGTCGCGGCCCAGGGCCCATTGCATCTGGTCGGTGTAGTGGCAGCCCATGCCGATGATCGGCCCTTCGCCGGTGTCCCAGAAGTAGTTCCAGTTCCCGCCCTCGACGCGGCCCGGCACGAACGGCCGCCACTGCACCGGTCCGAGCCACGTGTCGTAGTCCCAGCCTTTCGGGACCGGCGTGGGCTTGCCGTGCGGGACGGTCGGCCCGGTCCACACCTGCATCTCGACGGTGTGGACGCGTCCGATCCTGCCCTGGCGGACCATCTCGGCGGCGAAGCGGTACGAGCCTGTGGAACGCCGCTGCGTGCCCCCCTGGTAGATCGTCCCGTAGCGGCGGCACGCCTCGACCAACGAGCGCCCTTCGGCGATGAACATCGAGACGGGCTTCTCGCTGTAGATGTCCTTGCCGGCCCTCGCGGCGTAGACCGAGGCCGTGCTGTGCCAGCGGTCGCCCGTGGCGATGAACACGGCGTCGATGTCCTTCTGCGCGAGCAGCTCGCGGAAGTCGGGGTACATGCGGCAGTCCTTGGTGCCGTAGTGGGCGTCGATCATCTCCTTGGCCGACTTCAGCCGGTCCTCGCGGCAATCGCTGACGGCGGTAAAGAGGATGTCGGGCTGCGCCAGGAAGCACGGCATGACGTGGCGTGCCCGCCCGCCGATGCCGATGTTGGCGAACACGATGCGGTTGCTCGGCGCCACCGTGCCGCTCAGGCCGAGCGCCGAGGCGGGAACGACCAGCGGCGCGGCCATGGCCGCCGCGGCGCCTTGAAGAAGTCGACGCCGGCTCAGCGTCGCGTGGATCCTCGGATCAGGCTTCGATCGGTGGAGCATCTCGGTAGGTCCTATGCTTGACGGGAAAGGAGGAAGGCGGTTGATGGTCTCGTTCCGCGGGGGCCATGGTCTCAACGGCGGGCCGACGAACGTGATCTTCGGGGCGCCGCTTGCCGTTGTCAAGCGCCGGAGCACGCTCACACGCCGGGAATCCGCATTTGTCCCGTATCGCCCCATCGAGCCGCTTCGGGATTTGCTGGCCGGTGCGCGGCTGAGTAGAATGGCCGTGGCCCGGGCAGGCACGCCCCCAGCGCGAAAGGTGCAACAAGATGGATGGAAACGATTCGGTGCGAGGTGCGAGGAGGTCGCGGCGCAGTTTCCTCAAGCGGTCGGCGGCCGTTTCGGCCGGGTGGCTGGGGGCGGGCTTCTATCGCTCCCCGTGGTTACGGGCCGCGGGCGCGAACGACGACGTCCGGGTGGCCGTGGTCGGCGTCGGCTCGCGGGTGAAGGCGGGCGGCATGGGCAGGAACGAGGTCCGCGCGTTCCGCAAGGTCCCCGGCGTCCGCGTCGTCGCGCTGTGCGACGTCGATCGCGCCAACCTCGGCCCCGAGGTGGAAGCTTCTGAGAAGCGTCATGAAAGAGTCGCGGCCTACGCCGATGTGCGCAAGCTCCTGGAGAGCAAAGAGATCGACGCCGTGGTCGTCACCACGCCCAACCATTGGCACGCCCTGGTGACGATCTGGGCCTGCCAGGCCGGCAAGGACGTCTACGTACAGAAGCCGGCGTCGCACACGATCTTCGAGGGCCGGAAGATGGTCGAGGCCGCCCGCAAGTACGGCCGCATCGTCCAGTGCCCCAACGGCTCCCGCGGTCCGAACGGCCACGCGGAAGCCCTCGACTACGTGCGTCAGGGGCACCTGGGGAAAGTCGTTCAGGTCCGGCACGTCCATTTCGCCCCGCGCACGAGCATCGGCCGGGTGACCGGCCCCCAGCCGATTCCCGCCACGGTCGACTACGATCTCTGGTCCGGCCCGGCCCCCGTCGCGCCCCTATTGCGGCGAAACCTGCACTACGACTGGCACTGGCAGTGGCCTTACGGCAACGGCGAGTTGGGCAACTGGGGCATCCATCACCTGGACGGCTGCCGGATGTTCGTGGGCGGCGGGCTGCCCCGCCATGCGATCTGCGTCGGCGGGCGGTTCGGCTACGACGACGACGGTCAGACCCCAAATACCCAGATCATCTACTTCGGCTACGAGACGGCCCCGGTCCTCACCGAGCTTCACAATCTCCCCAAGGACAAGTCGTTTCTGAAGAACGCTGTTCCGGACAGGGACTCCTGGGGCAACGGTGCGATGGAGACCTACCTGGGCATCCCGGTCGGCAAGGTCATCCACTGCGAGAACGGCTACGTGGTCAGCACGGTCAAGAGTCACACCGCCTTCGACAAGAGTGGCCGGCAGATCAAGGAGTTCAAGTCGACGACCCCCGACCTGAACGACAACTTCATCCGGGCCGTGCGGAGCCGCCGCGTGAGCGACCTGGCGGCCGATATCCTCGACGGCCACCTCTCGGCCGTGCTGGTCCACTTGGGCAACATCTCGTACTGTGTCGGCAAGACGATGCCCGACCATGAGATCCGCCAACGCATCCAGGGCAACAAGGAATTGGGCGGCGCCTACGAGCGGCTCCAAGGGCATTTGTCGGCCAACGGCGTGGACCTCGACAAGACGCCGGCCACGCTGGGGGCGATGCTTACGTTTGATCCGGCCACGGAGCGTTTCGTCGGCGAGTTCAGCCAGGCGGCAAACCGGTTGGTCTCGCGGGAGTTCCGCCCGCCGTTCGTAGTGCCGGATCAGGTGTGAGGGGCAGAGGGAACGGATCGGGAGGCTCAGCAACTTGACCACTCTTGGCTCCAGGAAGCCCACGGGTTGCAACCCGTGGGCTTGAAATCGGAGATGGACCATGGCGACCAGGCTTTCTTGCTGTCTTGCAGTTCCTTGCATGCTGCTCCTCTTGCGCCCCTCTCTTTCGCCGGCGGCGGAGCCGGCCCGTCGGACGCCGGTCCATGTCCGGCCGGAGGCGACGGTCGGCGCGTTCGGCACGTTGGCCACCGAGGCCCGGTGCTATCGGCCGCTGGATACGGTTGTGGTCCGCGTGGGCGGGCGGGCCCAAGGCGACACGAAATGCCGCATCCGCGTGTGCGACCCGAACCAGCAGCCCTACTTCGAGACCGAACTGCCGCTTACCGGGAACCGGGCCGAGACCCGGTTCACCGCCGCCGGACCGCTGGGGGCCCACTACGTCTATCTCTTCTGGCCCGGCCAGAAGCGGCACGCGCGCTACCTCAACTTCCAGCTCGACGCGGAGACGGCCGTCGAGACGGGCGACCGCGACTTCGACGCCCTCTACCCGTTCACCAAGGAGAGCATGAGGCTGGGACGCCGCGAGTACCAGACGCCCAAGGGCAAGTTCGTCGGCTACATGTCGGCCGACACGATGCACTTCGACGGCATCTGGCTCCGCGACTGGATCTACGGCATGCCGGCCTACCAGTATTGGGAGCGGGACATGGCCTGCGGGCTGGACCGCTTCCTGGAGGCCCAGACCGGCGACGGCATGCTGCCCGACGGCATCGAGCGCGACGGGCGCACCTGGCGGGTCGGGCTGGAATCGGACGTCGAGTACATCATGACCCTGGCCGTCTGGCAGACCTGGAGGGCCACCGGCGACGACCGCTGGATGGCCGCGGCCCTGCCCAAGCTCGAATCGGCCCTCAAGTACATCCAGAACGATCCCAAGCATTGGGACCCCGGGCATCGGCTCATCAAACGCCAGCACAGTTGCGACACCTGGGACTTCGACATCGACGGGGCCAACGACAAGGGCCAGGGGCGGCACGTCGTCGCCACCTGCGACCAGAGCGGCTACTACCTGGCTTTCCATGCGATGAGCCGGATGTACCGGTACCTGGGCCGGCAGGCGGAGGCCGACCGCTGGAGCAAGCAGGCCGAAGAATATCGCCGCCGCGCTGTGGAACTGCTCTGGGACGGCACGAAGTTCCTCCATCACGTCCATCTCGACAAGATCGACCACGGCTCCTTCGACGAGCGGCAGCAACTCGCCATGGGCAACACCTGGGCCATGACCCGGGGATTGGCCACGCCCGAGCAGTCCCGGAAGATCGTCGACGAGTATCGTCGCCGCCACGCGGCCACGGGCGATGCGTTTCCCTGGTGGAGCCTTCAACCCGGCTATCCCGACGCCCTGGGCTACTTCCACAAGCCCTACTGCCAGCAGGGCGGCTACGCCAACGGCGGCCTGATGCCTTGGGTCGGAGGGGAGCTGTGCCGCGGGGCCTTGTTCTGTGGACGGGAGCGCTACGGCGTGGAACTGTTGCGGCAATATGCCGACCACTTGCGGCGGACCGGCGGGGCCCAGGTCTGGTATTGGCCCAACGGCGAACCGGGCCATCGCACGCCCAACGAAGTACCCTATGCCTCCTGGGGCATGGCCGAGTGGGTCCATGCCCTGGTCGAAGGGCTGGCGGGCATTCAGGACTCCAGCGGCCAGATGCGCCAGGTGACGATCTCACCGCGTTGGGCGGCCACGCCTATCGCCCAGGCCCGGGCCACGGCACGTTACGCCCCTTCGCACGCCTACTTCGCCTATCGCCTCCGGATCGACCCGGCGTCGTCCAAGCTGGCCGTGGAATACTGCGGCTCGGGCGACCGGGCCGAGTTCCGAATCCTCCTGCCCGAACGCTTCGAGCCCGTTGCCGTTCGCGTTCAGGAGAAGCCGGCTCCCTTCCAGGTGGTCGACATGGACCAGAGTCGTTACGTGGTCTTCGCAGGTCCCATCCGCGGCCCGGGCAAGGCGGAAGTCACTGGCCGCACGGCGACGGCAAAGTAGGAGGCGGTGCGGGAAGTGCCCTGCGCCGGTCCCCTCTCCCTCCGGGAGAGGGGTAGGGTGAGGGCGGGCGGAACGAAGAACCTCTCGAATTCGGCAGCGAGATCATTGCCTCACCCGTGCAGCTTCGGCATGCCCTCACCCCCGGCCTGGACTGCTATAAGCGGTGATTCGATGACCTGGATTGTGTATCCTCGATTTGTTCCGCCTTCAGCCGTTTTCTCTAGCCCAGGCGTTCACGCCTGGGCCAACGAGACGGATCAGGGAATGGTCAGGCCCGTTTACGGGCCTCCTCCGTCGACAACCGGCAGGAGGCCCGTAAACGGGCCTGACAGGACCTTGGAGACCCCACGACTTCCCAGGCGTAAACGCCTCGTTGTTGCACACAAGTCTGAACTGGCATTGGTAAATTAGTTTCTGTTGCGG
>CAYSGY010000214.1:0-8901 GCA_964430315.1 uncultured Planctomycetaceae bacterium | reverse complement strand
GGCAGCGGAGGGGCTGTCGCAGCGGCTCGCCCGCGGTGTGGCGAAGATCCAGCAGGTCCGGAAGACGGCCCAATCGAAGATCAAGGACTACCTCGACCAACTGCGGGAGGATGACCGCTGATGCGTTGCGCTTGCGGAAGGGAGAATGCCGACTCGGCCGCCCGCTGCCAACAGTGCGGCCGCCCGCTGGGCGGTCCGAGGGACCGACGTCGCCTGGCGATCGACGCCGCTGCCGGGCTCGGGTTGCTCGCCGCCCTGGCGGTCGTGTGGATTCTCGATTCCTGGACGGCCCCGCGATCCAATGGACGGACGACCGAGGTGCACGAGGGGCGTGCTTCCTCGGGCACCGAGACGGGCACCCCCGTCGCGGCCCGCAGACTTCGGCTGGCCGTCACGCCGCCGGAATACGACGACATGGGCAAGCTGCTCGCGACGCTCGGCAGCGGCTACGATCACACGGAAATCTCCATGGACGCCCTCTTGGACTCCGAGCGCCTGTCGCAATACGACGTGGTCTTCGCCACCTGCGGAGGCGTGCCCGATGCCTGGCTCGGCCGGCGGATCGGCGGCGCGGAGCGGGGCGCGCCGGGCTCCTTCCATGCCCGCCGCTGGGTCGCCGACCGGCTCGGCCGCGCGCTGCGTGGCTTTGTGGGACGGGGCGGCACGCTCTACGTGTCCGACTGGCAGTTCCAACTCCTCGACATCGCCTTCCCCGAGTTCATCGACCCCTCGAAGCGGGCCAAGGGTGAGGTCCAGACGATTCGCGCGGAGGTCGTCGATTCCGGGCTGGCCCGGCGGCTCGGCCCCTCCGTGGAACTGCGTTTCGACAAGCGGGCATGGTTTCCGGCGGCCTTCAAGGATTCGCAAGTCACGACCTATCTCCGCGGGACGTTTAAGACGCTCGAAGGCCGGCAGATGACGGGCCCCCTGCTGGTCAAGTTCCCCTTCGAGAACGGCAACGTCATCTACACGTCGTTCCACAACGAAACGCAGAACACGGAGACGGAGCAGGAATTGCTCCGCTACCTGGTCTTCGCCACGGTCACGGCGAAGGAAGAGGCGAACGTGCGCCGGACCATGCTCCGGGGAGGCTTCTCGCCCCGGGAGCGGAACCTCCTCAGTGCCTCCAGCGACAGCCGGCCCGTGAGCCAGGACTATGTATGCCGGCGTCCCGGCCCCCTCCAGTTCGTGCTCGGCTTCGAGCCGCAGGGCGCGAGGCTCCGGCTGGAGGTGACCGGTCCGGGCGGCGTCCGTCTCCGGCAGGAAGGGACCCGCACGTTCCGAATCGACGTGCCTGACGCCCAGACCGGCACCTGGCGCTCGACCGTCACTCCGCTCGAAGTCCCGTTCCAGAACTTCCCCTTCACCCTGACAATCGGCGAGAAGGGGGAGTGAGACGTCGGGGACTGGGGGCTGGGGGCTGGGCGGCGTCCCAAACCCGCGTAGCGGGCGGGCTTGCCCGCCGCTTGCCCCGGCCAACCGCGTTCCCTTGGCGGGCGTCCGGGAACGACTCCGGGATTTCGTTGGCAGATCCCCTCACCCCTCATCCCTTCCCCCGCGTTTGCTCCACGATCTGGACGAACTGCCGGGCGAGGGATTCCAGTCGCTGGAAATCACGGGCAGCGAGGGCCTTCGGTTCCACGAGGGCGCCGCCGATCCCCAGGGCGCAGGCCCCGGCGCGGAGGAAGTCGGCCGCTGTCTGGAGGTTGACACCGCCGGTCGGCATGAGCCGGATCTGCGGCAAGGGGCCGGAGAGGGCCTTGAGATAACCGGGCCCGACGAAGTCGGAGGGAAAGACCTTCACGATGTCCGCCCCCGCCTCCCACGCCGTCACCACTTCCGTCGGGGTAAATGCCCCAGGGCATACGAGCCTGTCGTATCGCCGACAGAGCCGGATCACCTCGAGGTTCGTGTTCGGGGCCACGATGAACTCGGCGCCGGAGAGGATGGCGATGCGGGCCGTTTCCGGGTCGAGCACCGTCCCCGCCCCGACGACGATCTGATCCCCGAGCCGATTGGCGACCTCCTCGACCACCTGATGGGCCCGAGGGACCGTGAACGTGACCTCAATCGCCTCAACGCCGCCAGCCGCCAGGGCGGCAGCCGCGTCGGCCAAGGTGTCGCCTCGGGGTGAACGAATGATGGCCACCACTCCGCAGCGAAGGACTCGTTGGAGACTTGTGAGCTTCGACATAGCTGATCTGAGGTCCTTTCCAGGGTCCGTAGGTCGGCCTTCCCGGGCCGTGACACATCGAGAATTCACAATAGCTTGCCGCGAGCAACTGCTCTCTTTATTGTCTACTTTACCGATGTTCGCCAAATTACCTTTCTTGCAGTTCGTTACCAGGACGTCACCTACGCCCTTTTCAAGGTATAGGCGAGCGGATCGGGCGTCAATCGTGGACGCAGGAGTGCCCCCCCGCAGAGGCCAAGGGTTCTGGACTCCACGCAGTTCGACGCCGATAATGTAGGGGATCGCTTCCAATGGGAGAAAATGGAGCGAGAGACTGACCGTATGCTGGGATGCGGCCCATGTGGTTGTTGCGCGACTCTATCAACGAGCTGGCCGTCTGGCTGGGGGTGCTCGTGGTGTTGACGGTCGTCGCGGCCTACGTGATCGTCAAGGTTCGCGATAGGAACAAGAAGGAGGATCTTACGGGGATTGAGCTTCTGACAAGATTTCGCGACGTCCATTCGCAGGGTGGCCTCAGCGATGCAGAATTCCGAACAATAAAGACACGGCTCGCCGATCGGCTTCTCGACGAGGTAAACGATAAGGAGGAAAAGAGTTAGCATCACACGGGCGAAACGGCGCAAAGGCGTCCGGTAATGCGGGTCGCGCGAGGTCATGTTGCGGACGGCCGGTCGAGGAGTTAAGGAACCCTCGCCGCCTGCCTGCCGTAGCATACACCAGACAGGGAGCATACAGTCGAACCCTTTTTGCACTCGCGCGGCGACGGCCGGTCTTACCACCCGGGAAGAGCGTGCCTCCGAGCGACACCTGGAAAGACACTCTTCGCTTGCCCTAGCTAAGGATGGATCCGGCAGGTGAGCCCTCAAAGGAATTGGTATGCCAACAGGACGGGATTTCAACGCAGGACGCCGGGGCACCGGAACCACGAAGAAGAACGCCTTCTGCTCCTTCTGCCGGAAGAGCTATCGCGACGTGGGGCCGCTGGTCGAAGGGCCGGGCGACGTGTACATCTGTGGCGAGTGCATCGACCTTTGCCAGTCGATCCTCGACCAGGAGCGCCGCCGCCGCGGCACGGGCAAGGAGCCCTGTGTCAAGCTCCTTTCGCCACGCGAGATCTTGCGCCAGCTCGACGAGTACGTGATCGGCCAGGAGCACGCGAAACGCGTCCTTTCCGTGGCCGTCCACAATCACTACAAGCGGCTCCAACACAAGCACGAGGCCTCCGACGTCGTGATCGACAAGTCGAACATCCTCCTGCTGGGGCCCACGGGCTGCGGCAAGACCCTCTTGGCCCAGACCCTTGCCCGCGTCCTCGACGTCCCCTTCGCCATCGGCGACGCCACGACGCTGACCGAGGCGGGCTATGTGGGCGAGGACGTCGAGAACCTGCTTCTCAAGCTGCTCCACGCCGCGGATTTCGATCTCGAAGCCGCCCAGCGGGGCATCATCTACATCGACGAGATCGACAAGATCGGCAAGACCACCCAGAACATTTCCATTACCCGCGACGTGTCGGGCGAAGGCGTCCAGCAGGCGTTGTTGAAGATGCTCGAAGGCACCGTGGCCAACGTGCCGCCGCAAGGCGGGCGCAAGCACCCCGAGCAGCAGTACATCCAGATGGACACGACCGACATCCTCTTCATCTGCGGGGGGACGTTCGTCGGCCTGGAGAAGATCATCGCGAAGCGGATCGGGAGGCGGGCCATCGGCTTCACTCAGGATTCCGGCCTGCGAACCAACGAGATGGAGATCGCCGAACTCCTCCCGCAGGTCACCAGCGACGACATCCTCCACTTCGGCATGATCCCCGAGTTGATCGGGCGTTTGCCGGTGGTCTCTCCGCTGCTGCCGTTGGACGTCGACTCGCTCACGCGGGTCATCCGTGAGCCGAAGAACGCGCTATGCCGTCAGTACCAGGAGCTGTTCGGCATGGAGAACGCGAAGCTGGAATTCACCGACGCGGCCGTGCGTCTGATCGCCGAGAAGGCCCACACCAAAGAGACCGGGGCCCGCGGCCTGCGATCCATCGTCGAAGACCTCATGCTCGACATCATGTTCGAGCTGCCCGAGCAGCCGCCGGGGCTCACCTACGTTGTCACCGACGACGTGGTGGCCGGCCGCGCCAAGCTCTTCCCGGTCCCCGAGGCGAAGCACAAGAGCGCATAAGAAGGAGTCCCTTCGGCTATGAGTCAGGACTCGCTTGCTGCCGTGGAACGCCTAGTCGATGAACTGAGTCCGGCCGAGCAAGTGCGGCTGCTCGAATACCTCGCACCGCGCATCGCACGCGCCATGGAGGCTCCCGCATCCGTGGAGGGAGAAGGATACGGCGAGGAGTCCCCAACGAACGGAGGAAAGGCGGGAGGTTGGGAGGAATTCTTCCGGATCGGGGACGCGATCGCCGCGGAAGACCGGCCGGGATTGCCGACCCTGACCGGGACGCTGCTTTCCATGCGGCGGTGAACCGTGTATACGATCGACGCAAGCGTTTGGGTTAACGGATTCGACCAGCGGGAGCCGGGGCACCAGATCACCAGGCAACTGCTCGACGTCATCGCCGCTCGACGCCTCATCGTCGTCGTCCCCGATCTGGCGTTCGTCGAGGTTGCCGGCGCCATCAGCCGGACTCGCCATGATCCCCAACAGGCGGAGGCGTTCGCGCTGAACATGTCCAGGCTCCCGAACGTTACGTCTGTGATTCTGGAAGCCGCTCTTGTCCGTCAAGCAGTGGCATTGGCGGCACAGTACGGGGTGCGGGGGGCAGACGCCGTATACGCCGCTGTCGCTCTTCAAGCAGGCTGCACACTCGTCACACTGGATAACGAACAACTGGCCCGACTCGCGGCCGTGCTGCCGACGCGGACCCCTGAGCAGGCAATCGCGGCGATGCCTCGTCCATCGGAGGAGAAGTAGCGTGCGGGGAAGGGCCGAGGAGGAGAGCGCGCCGTCGGGGAGCAGCCCCGGCCCGTCGCCAACCTCTTTGGCCGGTCTCTCCGAGACCGGCGTTGAGTCTCGGAGAGACTCGGCCGCGTGCTCAGAACCACACTCGCACGCCGGCCAAGAGCATGTTGAAGTGCGTGCGGCCGATGTCGAGGTACTCGT
Organism: uncultured Planctomycetaceae bacterium; assembly: GCA_964430315.1. Classification (GTDB taxonomy): domain Bacteria; phylum Planctomycetota; class Planctomycetia; order Pirellulales; family Thermoguttaceae; genus CALFBP01. Next base: position 3,608 of record CAYSGY010000214.1, on the reverse strand, counting down.
ACCCGGTGTAGACTTCCACGCTGCGGAGCATGACGCCGCCGGTTGCGCGGAAGCGAAAGAGCCCGGCCCGGCCCAGGTTGCCGGCGTCGAGGTCGGCGGAAAGGACCCAGGGCTTGCGCGGGAAGAAGTCGGCCCCGTAGGTGAAGTTGAAGCCGAAGTCCGACATGGCCGCGTCCTCGCCGGGGTAGTGGAGCCAGTTGAAGCCGAGTCCCGTGCGGAATTCGGCCTTCTCCGACTGGGCGAACCGGAACACCAGGTTGGCGTCGCCGATCCAGAGCGAATCGAACGCGCCGTGGGAGCGGCGTTCCTCGAAGTGGCTGGCCTCCGTGTCCAGCCCGAAGCGAGAACTCGTGCTCAACAGCAACCGCCCATTGATGCCGCTCACGTCGCCAAACGGTTCGAGATAGTCGACGTTGAGGCGGCCCGACCATGGTCGGCCGGAGTTCGACTCCGGGCACGGGAATAGGTGCCCGGGAGTGTCGTCGTAGGGAAAGCGCGGAAAGAAGAACGTCTGGGTGTAGGTGTCGTCGAGCGCGCCGATCGGCGCCCAGATGGGCGAGGTGATGCAGGCGCCGCTCAGCAACAGGAACCCGCCGAAGTAACCATCCGAGTTCTCTGGGTCGCAGGAAGGCTCGCCTGCCGGTTCGCGTCTTCGGGAATGGCTGGGGGAGGGTGGGGGGAATTCCCCCTCGCCGCCACCCGAGTCGCCCGCGGAATCGCCGCGCACGCTGTCGAGGATCGTCTGGATGGCTCCCTGGGCCGCCGCGTGCTTGCAGCAGCATGCCGCCGCTGCCCAGGCGATGGCCGCAACGCCGACCCAGCGCCACCGAACCGGCGACGAATTGCCTTGCCAGACTCCGGGATTCCCGGCCCTCGCGAAGCCGTCCATGAGGAGCCGCCGCCTGCCCAGGGAAGGGGTGACATGGTCCGAAAGGGGCGGGAAGGATAGGCCCAATCCCCACCCAAGTCAAGGCCGGGTTTCCGGCCGCCGCGGTTGCCCCCAGTCGTAGGACGGGACAAGCTCCAGCGCAGTCCCACCGGCCGAGAACGTACTTCCTTCTGGTGGGCCGGCGCTTCGCTTGTCCCACCCTACAAGCTCCGATCTCCGATCTCCGATCCCCAGCCGCTACTTCCCCGCCATCCTCCTCAGCACTTCGAGGCCGCGTTGGATTGCGGTGTCGGAGGTGGCGTAGGAGATGCGGAAATGGGTGTCGCGCTTGCTGAAGACGTTGCCGGGGATGATGAGGAGTTGGTGCTTCTCGATGGCCTCGGTGACGAACTCCGTGGCCGTGCCCCACGGGGCCCGGGGGAAGGCGTAGAACGCGCCGCCGGGGGCGACCAGGTCGTAATGGTCCTTCAGGCCCTCGACGATCAGGTCGCGCTTGCAGCGGTAGGCCGCAAAATGCTCGCTCATGTCGACGTCCATGGCCACGGCCCCGGCCAGTTGGAACGGGTGCGGCGCGCAGACGAAACTGTACTGCTGGAGCTTGAGCATCTCGTGGAGGATCGCGCTTGGGCCGTGGGCGAAGCCCAAACGCCAGCCGGGCATGCCGTAGGTCTTACTGAAGCCGTCGACGACGATCGTCTGCGGGTTGAATTCGGCCGGGGAGACGAACGGCCCGTCGTAGCAGAACTCCCGATAGATCTCGTCGCTGATAAGAGCCACGTCGCGCTCGGCGGCCAGTTCGGCCAACGCCCGCACCTCGTCGCGCGAGGCAACCGCGCCGGTCGGGTTCGTGGGATTGTTGAAGGCGATCGCCTTGGTACGCGGGGTGATTGCCGCCGCCACGCGGTCCAGCGGGATGCGGAAGTCGGGATACGTGTCGATGGGAACCACCTTGGCGCCGCAGACCCCGGCCAGGGCGTCGTACATGACGAAGCAGGGATCGAACACGATCACCTCGTCGCCCGGATTGACCAGCGAGAGCATGGCCAGCATCAACCCGCCGCTGGTGCCGCACGTGACGAAGACCTGGCGGTCGGCGTGGCCGTACTGCCGGTCGATCCGGGCCTGGAGCTTCTCGCGGAGTACGGGCATGCCCTGGGTCAAGGCGTAGCCGTTCTTGCGGCCCTGGATGGCGTCGATCGCGGCCTGCCGGGCCTCCTGGGGCACGTCGAAGTCGGGCTGGCCGATCGAGAGGTTGATCGGGTCGGCGAGCTTGGCCGCCAGGTCGAAGACCTTGCGGATTCCGGAACTATCGAAACACTTGGTACGCTCGGCAATCCAATGAGCAGACATGGGAGATGGGGGACAGGGACTGGGGATCAGGGGCCAGGTAGTGGAATCTTCCGGCGAGAACTCCGTGCGAGCGCGACCACCACGAAAGCCCGGCGACGCGCGTCTCTGTTTAGCGGGCGGGCTCGCCCGCCGATCGCCATCGCCGGCCACCTTCGCCGGATGGACGCGCCATGCGTCGAAAGGGAGCCACCGTGGCGGCAACGCCATGCAGAGTCTATCTTACCCCGTCGGGGGTCCGACGTCGAGGGCATGTCGCTTGGGCGAAGGGATCAGCCGCAGGCTTCGCGTAGCACTTGCTCCAGAAGGTCCGCCACCCCGAGTTCGGCGGCCCAATGCGTCAGGTAGGCATGATCCAATCGGTCGCCCTGGACCTTGAGCACCCCGATCACGTCGCGCCATTGCCGCTCGGAGACTCCTTCTCCCAGGCGGAACCATCATCGCCGCACTCACGTAGTAGTCGGCCGTCAGCGCGTTGGCCAACGGTCCGACATGCTCATGCCGCAAGTCGGCCACGAGGTCCGCATCCAGGCTGGCCCTGGCAATTCCGAAGGCCGAGCTGGCCAACGATCCTCCGAGGTAATGGCGCACGCCAAGCCGATCCAAGGCGGCAACGACCCCACGCACCGGGATCAAGGCGTCGGCACCGTTCACGGATTCCTTCTCCGGAGATCCTCGGCGAGGCCCGTTGCCAGTTCCTTGCCGTAGTGGAGTTCGACGAACTTCACGTCGAGTTCCCGGGGCGAAAGCCGTGGATTCGCCCTGGCGATGGCGCGGCGTGACAGGCCGATGACCAGCGCGGACAACGCCCGTGCCTGGGCCAGCTTCTCCGCGACGCTCATCTTCCGCGCCGATTCGACTTGGACTCGTTCCGCCTCCGCGGCGGTGTCGGACAACATGGCGTCGCCCCCTGTAGGGACCCGATGCAAATCACTGGCATCGACTCGATCCGTGCTCCATTATCCGGCGCCAAGCAGTATTCAGCAAGGCGGCTGGAGCGACCAGCCGGAGCGGTAGGGCGGGTCGACGTGGGCGTTGGACTGCGCGCTGTTGGTGATCTGCATGGCGCGGCTGTCCCACTGGAGCATCCGGCCGGTGCGCAGCGCGATCGTCCCCAACAGGGCGACCTCACACATTTCGCAGCCGAACTCGATCGGGCAGCTCGTGCCGGGCCTCTCCGAGGCTGTGCGTGATCGGCTTGGCGCTAAATGACTTGTACGATCTTGGGAGTGTGGCACTGCTTGACCGCTGCCGGGAGAGCGTTATCCGATTGGAGAAACCGTGCTGGCGGCAGCGGTCGAGCAATGCCACACGGCCAACGCGGGCTCCCAGAATCATGCAGCCTCCTATAGGACTACAAACGGCCCGTACC
>CAYSGY010000213.1:1374-8974 GCA_964430315.1 uncultured Planctomycetaceae bacterium | reverse complement strand
CGTGCCCGGGTGCTGGAAAACGAGGCCCGGCACCTCCGGGAACTGAGCCAGGCGGCGGCCGGTCTCGCCCACGAAACCCGCAACCCGCTCGGATTGATCCGCGGCTGGACGCAGCGGCTGGCCGACGCCGAGTCCTCCTCCCCGGACCTGCGGGAGAAGGCCCAGGCCGTGATCGAAGAGTGCGACCGCGTCACGGCGCGGATCAACCAGTTCCTGGCGTTCGCCAAACCGAATGAGCCCGAACTCACCGACGTGGACCCGGGGGCGCTGATCGACGAATTGGCGGCGCTGCTGGAGCCGGACCTGGAAGGCAAGGGCCTGCGCATCGAGCAAGTGCGTTGCGGGGGCATTGATCGGGTGGGTGCGGACCGCGAGCAGTTGCGTCAGGCTCTGTTCAACCTGACGAGCAATGCGATCCATTTCTCGCCACGGGGCGCGGTCCTTGAAATCACCACGAGGCGCGGAGAGAATGGCGAGGTGCGGATCGAAGTGGCCGATCGTGGGCCGGGCGTGCCGCCCGACAAGGTCGAGTCGCTCTTCACCCCCTACTTCACGACCCGCCCGAACGGCACCGGCCTGGGCCTGGCGATCGTCCGCCGTATTGCCGCCGCCCATGGTTGGCAATCGGGGTACACGCCGCGGCCGGGCGGCGGCTCCATCTTTTGGTTGGACGGCATCCATGGATGAATCTCCCCGCACGATCCTGGTGGTCGACGACGAGCCGGCGCAGCGGGAACTCCTCGGCGGTTTCCTTGAGTCCCTCGGATTCCGGGTGGCTGAGGCCGAATCGGCGGAGGCGATGCTGGAGGCCGTGCGTCAGGCCCCGCCCGACCTGATCCTCCTCGACGTCCGCCTGCCCGGCATGAGCGGCCTCGACGCCCTGCCGGAAATCCGCAAGCTGGCCGAGGGCCTGCCCGTCATCCTCATCACCGCGCATGCCGACCTTCGCCAGGCCGTCTCGGCCGTGAAGACCGGGGCCGACGACTACCTGGTCAAGCCGCTCGACCTGGATGAGTTGGAGGCGGCCATCGGCGACGCGCTCGGACGCACGGCGGACCGGGGCACGGCCGGCCCCAAGGATATCGCGGCGCTGCGAGACCGGCTCCCGCCCGGACTGGTTTGCGAAAGCGCGGCCATGCGCCGCGTGATCGAGACGGTGGCCGTGATCGCCCCGTCGGCCGCCCCGGTGCTGATTCTCGGCCCCAGCGGCGTCGGCAAGGAGGTGATCGCCCGGTTGATCCACCAGTGGAGCCCGCGCGCCGACGGGCCGTTGGTGGCTGCCAACTGCGCGGGCCTGCCCGAATCGCTCATCGAAAGCGAGCTGTTCGGGCATACGAAGGGGGCGTTCACGGGGGCAGGCCAGGCCCGGCAGGGGTTCTTCCGCGCTGCCCACGGCGGCACCCTCTTCCTCGACGAAATCGGCGAACTGCCAATCCAGTTGCAGCCGAAGCTGTTGCGGGCGTTGGAGTCGGGCGAGATCACGCCGGTCGGCAGCGATGTGCCGGTGCGCGTCGATACGCGACTGGTGGCCGCCACGAACCGCGACCTTGCCGAAGCGGTGCGCGAGGGCCGGTTCCGCGACGATCTCTACTACCGCATCAACGTCGTGGAACTGGCCGTGCCTCCGTTGGCCGACCGCTACGACGACGTCCTCCCCCTGGCCCGGCACTTCGCCACCGAGTTCGCCGGCGCCCCCGTGCGACTCTCGCCGCAGGCGATCAACTGCCTGCTGGCACACACGTGGCCGGGAAACGTGCGGGAATTGCGCAACGCGATCCAACGGGCGTGTCTGCTCTGCCGCGGCGACGTGATCCTCCCGGAACACCTCCCGCCCAAGCTGGCCGGGGCCGCGTCCGGCGCGACGCCTCCCGCCCCCGCCCCCGCCGGCGGACGCCTCTCCCAGGTCGAGCGCGCCACCATTCTGGCGACCCTCGCCGAGTGCGGGCAGAACCGCACCCATGCCGCCAAGAAGCTCGGCATCAGCCGCCGGGCCCTGATCTACAAACTCCGCGCAATCGAAGCGGAGGAGAGTAGGGAGTAGGGAGAGGGCGGAGGGCGGAGGGCGGAGGGCGAGCGGTTCGCCGTTTAGCGGCCGGACTTGTCCGGCACTGCGACCTCGCCCCATTCGCGTCCATGATCTCTTCTCACGTCGCGCACCCGGTTCGCCCATCCCGCGATCCCGCTTCCCGACACGCCGGCGGTACCCCACGCCGAGGACACGAGGCCTTCTTGCGCTCGTTCTATAAGCAAACCTAATTGTATGTATAAGTAGTTCATCGGCTGCGTAATAATCCCCCCGCTGCTAGAATCGTGAGTCTCAGGGGTCGCCGGGCGAACGCTCGTGCGGGCCCAAGGACCGTGCCAAGGAGTGATGCGATGAATTTGCAGCGGCCCAACGGCAGCGAAGCCACGCAGACGAAGAACCGTGCTGCGCGGAGCGTGGTTCCCCAGTCGGGCCTCTGCGCGCGTTGTGTGGATGGGTGCCAGGGCAATTGCGAGGTCTTTCAGGCGACGTTTCGCGGCCGCGAGTTGATCTACCCGGGCCCGTTCGGCGAAGTGACCGCGGGGTGCGATAAGGACTATCCGGTCGACTATTCCCACCTGAACATCCAGGGCTACGCCTCGGGCGCGAAGGGGCTCGGCCTGGGGATCGCCCCGGGGCCCGACTCCTGCACCTTCCCGTCTGTGGACGTGGGCACCCAGTACGGTTGGGACACGAAGGTGAAGATGGCGGCGCCGGTGTTCACTGGGGCGTTGGGCTCGACCGAGATCGCCCGGAGGAATTGGGAACATTTTGCCGTGGGGGCGGCCTTGGCCGGCCTGACCCTGGTATGCGGGGAGAACGTCTGCGGCGTGGATCCGCTTCTGGAACTGACTTCCCAGAAGAAGGTCCGTGCCGCCCCGGACCTGGACCGCCGTATTCGCACCTATCGCAAGTATCATCGCGGGCTGGGCGAGATCCTCGTGCAGATGAACGTCGAGGACACGCGGCTCGGCGTGGCCGAGTACGTCATCGACCACCATGGACTGGAGACGATCGAGCTGAAATGGGGCCAGGGAGCCAAGTGCATCGGCGGGGAGATCAAGGTCGGCAGCCTCGACCGGGCCCTGGAGTTGCAGCGACGCGGCTACCTCGTGACCCCCGATCCCTCCAGCGAGATCATTCAAGCCGCCTACCGCGACGGCGCGATCAAGCAGTTCGAGCGACACAGCCGGCTCGGCTTCGTCGACGAGGAAGGTTTTTTGAAAGAGTGCGAGCGGCTCCGCAAGCTCGGCTTCCGGCGAATCACGTTGAAGACCGGCGCCTACGGGCTCCGCGAGTTGGCCATGGCGATCAAGTGGGCCGGCAAGGCCAGGATCGATCTCTTGACGATCGACGGCTCCTCCGGGGGCACCGGCATGAGCCCCTGGCGCATGATGGAGGAATGGGGCATGCCAAGCATCTACCTCCACGCGGCCGCGGCCCAGTTTGCCGACCGGCTGGCCGCCGGGGGCCGGCGCGTGCCCGATCTCGCGTTTGCCGGCGGGTTCAGCACCGAGGACCACGTGTTCAAGGCCCTTGCGCTCGGCTCGCCGCACGTGAAGGCGGTGTGCATGGGCCGGGCGCTGATGATCCCCGGCATGGTCGGCAAGAACGTCGCCCTCTGGATGGCCGCCGGCGAACTGCCCGCCACGGTGAGCCAGCACGGCAAGTCGCTCCCGGAGATCTTCCTCTGCTGGGAAGAAGTGGCCGACCTGGTCGGCAAGGAGGAAATGACGAAGATCCCACTCGGGGCGATCGGCATTTACTCCTATGCCCAGAAGCTGAGCGTCGGACTGCAACAGTTGATGGCCGGGGCCCGCTGTTTCAGCGTTCCGTCGATCAGCCGCCGCGACCTGATGAGCCTCACCCGCGAGTGCGCCGACGTGACCGGCATCCCCTACGTCATGGACGCCTACCGCCAAGAAGCGGAAGCGATCCTGGACGCATAGTCCTCCACGGCCGGCCACTTCCTCTGGAGTGCGACGACTCGTCGCCGCTTTCCTTCTTGCCGAGGGACTTGTTGTCGGTCCGAAAAGAAAGCGGCAACGAGTCGCCGCACTCCAAAGCGGCAGGCGTGGTTCCTTCACTCCGCCCCGAGGGCCGCCAGCGACTTCTCGTAGAACGCCCGCTCCTTCTCCAGGCCATTGGCTTTGCGGAAAGCTCTCGGCATTTTCGAGGGTTCTGCGGGGGAGTCAAGACGTGGGGTACGGCGCCCCCTTGTGTTTCTTCCAGCCGAACCGGAGAATGGCACTTCACAACGACCGGCCCGTAGAAGCGAGTGGACCATGAGCGGCATCCCTGTTCTTAGCGTGGAAGGCGATGGTATTGCGAGGGCGTGGGAGAACTCGCTGGTGGCGCTCCATCGGGCGGGTTGCCGGATGACCACGCAATACGACAAGCCGGGCGACCCGCCCAGCCGGGACGCCACGATGGTCATCACGGTCCACGACCCGCTGGCCGAGCCGATGATCCACCGCGATTTCCCCGGCGGCTTCGAGGAACTCCAGGAATACGTCATGGAGGTGTGCGACGGGATCAAGGACCATCTGGTCCGCGATCCGGCCGACCCTCACGATACGCGGTGGGAATACACCTACCACCAGCGTCTCTTCCGCTACGAGGTGCCGACGATCGGCCCGATCGACCAGATCGAGCACATCGCCGAGCAGTTGGCCAAGGCCCCGCACACGCGTCGCGCCCAGGCGATTACGTGGAAGGTGTGGGAGGACCGTTCCTGCGACGACCCCGCCTGCCTTCAAAGCGTCTGGTGCCGGATCACGGGGGACGAGTTGGGAGTGGGGGGTGAGGAGTTGGGAGTTGGGGGCAGGGAGTCGAGCGGTGCCGGCGTCTCCTCCCAAGGAACCGCGAACCCCCAACCCCCGACTCCCAACCCCCAACTCCTCCTCCTCAACATGAACGTCCGTTTCCGCTCCAACGACGCCTACAAAGCGGCGATGATGAACATGTTCGCCCTGGTGCAGTTGCAGCAGCGGATCGCGGCGAGGGTGGCCGAGTTGTCGGGCCGGCCGATCGGGCTGGGACGCTACTGCCATATCGCCGATAGTTACCACATCTACGGCTTCAACCTGAAGGAGTTTGAGGCCCGCTTCCTGGGCGCGATGGAGCGGCGGACCTTCGAGCAACGGACCATCCGCTACGAGGACGTGCGCGATCTCATGGAAGGGGCCCGGCCCCAGATCCTCGAAAAGGCCCGGGCCATGGGGCGGCGTGTGTAGTTTCTTGCGATCTATGGAGTGCGGCGACTCGTAGCCGCATTATTTAGCATCGGGGCGCGATAGGCGGGGCCCGCAAGAATAAAGCGGCGCCTTTTTGTTTGGTTTGGGGGGGCTTTGGGGGCCGCCGCCAATAACAATGCGCCCAATTGTCGCCGCACTCCAAGGGACCTGGAAGGAGTATGGAATGAACGTCGGAAAGTTGGTGCGTATCAACCGCATCTTCTCTCATTCGAGTGGGCGGCTGTGTTCCGTGGCGGTCGATCATTTCATCGGTTACGGGCACGGGCTGCCCGACGGGCTGAGGCAGATCGGACCGACGCTGGCGGCCGTCGTGGCCGGACGGCCCGATGCGGTGACCATGCACAAGGGGATCGCCGCCTCGGCGTGGGCGCCGTATGCGGGCCGGCTCCCCATGATTCTCCAGAGCACCGCGGCCCGGCCCGATGAATCGGCCCGCGAGCAGGTGGCCACGCCCGAGGACGCCGTGCGTCTGGGGGCCGACGGCTTCGCCGTGGCGGCCTTCGTGCGTGGTTCGACGGAGGCCGAGCATCTGCGCGTGGTGGCCGACTGTGTTCGCGAGGCGGCCCGGTTCGAGATGCCGGTCATTTGCCACATTTATCCCCGCGACAAGGCGAGTCGGATTTCGTTCGCCCCGGAAGATATTGCCTGGGCCGTGCGGTGCGCGCTGGAGGTGGGCGTCGACGTGGTCAAGACGCCGTATTGCGGCGACGTGCGGGCGTATGCCCAGATCGTGGCTGACTGCCCCGTGCCCGTGGTGGCCGCCGGCGGGCCCAAGGCCGATACCCTGCCCGCCGCCCTCCGCATGATGGCCGAAGTGGTCCAGAGCGGCGCCCGCGGCGCGACCATCGGCCGCAACATCTGGGGCTTCGCCCAGATCACCGCCGCGGTGGAGGCTTTCAAGGCAGTCATCCACGACGGCGCGACCGCGGAAGAGGCGTGTCGCAGGACGGGCCTGTAATCCGTCCTGCCCCAAGGACGGTTCCTGAGGCGTCCTACAAAGCGTGACGACACCGCGTAGCGGCCGGGCTATGCCCGGCGCGTTTGGAAACGCAGAAGAAGCGCCGGGCATAGCCCGGCCGCTACGCGGTTGGCGTTGTTTGGGAGCGTTGACCGATCGCCGCTGAGCGGGGAGAGGAAGGGCGTTCTATGAAAGTCCTCGCCCACCACCTGATCTTCACCGCTTACGGCTTCTGGCTGCCGAACGACCCGCGCGGTTCGTGGTCCGACTGGGTCCGCCGGTGGGAGTTGCTCCCTTTTGGCAAGGCCACGAAGGTCGCCACGCGGCGTTCCGTGGCCGGAACGCGGCACGACGTCCAACTCCGCCTGACGGCCAAGAGGGCCCTCCGCTTTCCGCCCGTCTGCTTCACCGGCCGGCAGGCGTTGGCGATCGGCGTGGGATTTCGCCGCGCGATCGAGGAATCGGGCTACGTGGTCTACGCCTGCTCGATCTTGCCGGAGCACGTGCATCTGGTGGCGGCCTGCCACCGGCATACGGGCGAGTTGATGATCGGCCATCTCAAAGGGCGGGCCACGCAGCAATTGCTCGCAGAGGGACTGCATCCCTTGTCGGCATATCGTCAATGGGACGGCACGATTCCGTCGCCCTGGGGCCGCAAAGGTTGGCCGGTATTCCTGTCCACCGAGGACGACATCCGCCGGGCAATCCGCTACGTGGAAGACAACCCGCTGAAGGAAGGCAAACGCCGTCAGCACTGGTCGTTCGTGACGCCGTTCGTACCCGGGGCACGGCCCCATCGGCCCGCGTAGTCTACGCACGTAATCGACCAATCGACCCGCGTAGCGGCCGGGCTATGCCCGGCGTTCGTCCTGCGTTTCCAAACGCGCCGGGCATAGCCCGGCCGCTACGCGAAGAGGGCGTTGCGCGAAGAGGGCGTTGCGCGAAGAGGGCGTTGCGCGGGTGGTGGCCACAGGAAGAAACCGCGATCTGCTTGCAATCGGCTCCGGGGCGAAGCATAATCTCATCACACCCCAAAAGGAGGCCCTGCCATGAGTTCCGCTCCGTCCTCTCCTTCGTCGGCGCCGGCAGCGGGCCGGATCGCCTCGGTCGATGCCCTCCGAGGGTTCGACATGTTCTGGATCGTCGGCGGCCAAGCGGTCCTGCTCGCCGTGCTGGGGATCTTCTTCAATCCAATTCCTGAAGGACTCAAAGCCCAACTCGGCCACGCCCCGTGGGAAGGATTCACCGCGTGGGACCTGATCATGCCGCTGTTCCTGTTCGTCGTCGGCGTGGCCATGCCGTTGGCTTTCGCCAAGCGCGCGGAGCGGGGCGAAACGATCGGGAAGGTGTACCTGCGGATCC
>CAYSGY010000213.1:0-1364 GCA_964430315.1 uncultured Planctomycetaceae bacterium | reverse complement strand
GGCATGGCCGTGCAGGGACACCTCCTCGAGGCCGACCGCCAGTGGGTCCACATCTTCTCTAACACGCTGCAAGCCATCGCCGTCGGCTACCTCGTTGCGTCGATCCTCTTGATTCACCTCCCTATCTGGGGGCAGGCCATCGGCACGGTGCTCCTGCTGGTCGGCTACTGGCTGCTGATGCTCCTGGTGCCGTTCGGCGGTCACGCGGCCGGCACCTTGGAGGAGAAGGTGAACCTGGCCATGTATCTCGACGAGTGGGTCCTGGGGCCCTTCCGCGACGGCACCACCTACACCTGGCTCCTCAGCGGTATGGGCTTCGCCTCCACGGTGCTCCTGGGCGTGCTGGCCGGCCACCTCTTACGCTCGCCGTGGTCGGGCGTGATGAAAGCGGTGTGGCTGGTTCTGCTGGGCGGACTGTGCCTGGCGTTGGGATGGTTCTGGGCCGGCGGTTTCGACGGGCTCGAAGAACTCGGAGGCATCACCCTCGTCGGCGAGTGGCGGTTCCCCATCATCAAGCACCTCTTCACGAGTTCCATGGTCCTCTGGGCCGCAGGATGGAGCTACCTGCTCTTGGCCCTGTTCTACCTGGTGATCGACGTCCTCGGCCAGCGCTGGTTCGGCTACGTGTTTCAGGTCATCGGCGCCAATGCGATCTTCGCCTATGTGGCTTGGCAACTGTTCCACGGCAGCTTCCAGAACGTCGCCAACGTGCTCCTGGGCGGCGTGGTCCGGTACTTCGGCACCCTTCCCTCGCCGATGCCCGAGATCGCCAAAGCGCTCGGCCCGCTGGGCGCCTTGGTCGTCTTCTGGCTCGTCCTCTATTACATGGTTCGCAAGGGGACGTTCCTCCGGGTGTAGGCGCCGAACGGCAAGGCAGACGGGTTGGAAAACCGTTCTGCGGTGGGCACGCGCTCGACTCTCCCACGCCACCCCTCCCAAATGGGAATTGACGTAACTCTATAGTTCCAGGGAACTTTCGCGCATTGCGGGCATTTCGGTGCCAGCTCGCGACGGAGAGCCTCTGGCGGACGGGCGCGTTACTTGTAGGATGATTCAACGCCCGTTAAGATGGTTTATTGTCAAAATCCTCTAACAGGGGGCCGGGCTGCGGTGAGAGCCTGGGGAATGAGGATAAGTAGGACGGATACTGCGGGGTTTGCTCCAGAGTCCCCTGCCGACTTTTCGACACTAGAGTAAGTACCGTCAAGGCCCTCTTCGTTGGCCGCAACCACACTGACGGGGTCTCCCGATGAATGTCATTGAAACCCGTGGGCTGAGAAAAGCGTACGGAAACGACGATACGCGCGTGGATGCCCTCAAGGGAATCGAGTTAAGGGTTCAGTACGGGGAGTTTCTCGCCATCA
>CAYSGY010000212.1:0-8989 GCA_964430315.1 uncultured Planctomycetaceae bacterium | reverse complement strand
AGTCGCAAATCGGCGTGTTGCCGGTGGCCATAAGCACGATCATCGTCTCGCCGACGGCGCGGCCCAGTCCGATCATGATGCCGGCGAAGATCCCCGGGCTGGCCGAAGGGAGGATTACGCGCCAAAGCGTCTGCCAGCGGCTGGCGCCGAGCGCCATCGAAGAGGCGGTGAGCGTATAAGGGACGCTCGACAAGGAGTCCTCGGCGATGGAGAAGATGATCGGGATGACCGCGAATCCCAGCCCGAAGGCGATCACCACGCAGTTGCGCTGATCGTAACGCACCCCGGCCGAATCGTAGAGCCAAAGCCGGAAGTTGCCGTCGAAAAGGAGTGACTCGACGGGGGAAGCCAGGAGGGCCGCCAGCGCCACCCCGGCCACGAGTGCGGGCACGAGGATCAGGAACTCGTAGCCGTTCTCCAGCCGCCTCGCCCAATGCCATCGACGCAGCACCTGCCATCCGACCAGGAAGAGGACCAGCGACGCGGGCAGGGTTGCGATGCCCAGGAAGATGGCCAGGATCCACCGTTGGGCGATCGGCGCGAGCCACAAGGCCACGAGAAACCCGAGGACCACCGAGGGAATCGCCGCCATGACCTCGACCACCGGCTTGATCGCCCGCTTCAGCGCCGGCGTGGTGAAATGGCTCGTGTACACGGCGCCGAAGAGTGCCAGCGGGACGGCCAAGAGCATGGCGTAGGCCGTGCCCTTCAACGTGCCGGAAAGGAGCGGCACGAGGCTCAACTTGGCCTCGAAGTCGTCGCCCCCGGTCGTCTGCCACGCATAGGCAGGCTCGTCGTATCCCTCGTAATGGACGCGGCCGAACAGCGTCTTCCAGCTCACCTCGGGGTGCGGTGCGTCGATCGCCCGGGCATCGAGCATGCCGTCCTCGTTCAAGGCCACGAGGCCGTTGCCTCGAAGCGCGAAGCCGATTTTCGAGGACGCCGGGCTCTCCAGCGACAGGAGCAATCGCTCGCTGGTCACGTGGTCCAAGTGGATCGAACCGTCCTCGGCCACGCTCGCCAGCGACTTGGTGCGCTGCGAAGGAAGAATCTCCCGCACCGCGGCGGCGTGCGGCGAAAGCGTGTGGACCCGCGTCAACCGGGCCTTGCCCTCGCGACGCACCGGGAACCACACGGAGAGGCCGCCCGTCTGGTCGCCCACCGCCAGCGACACGTCGCCAAAAACCATCGCCAGAGCCGTGATTTTCCGGCGGTCCGGGAAGGCCGTGAACCGCTCGCCGGCCTTGACGCTTCCTTCGCCGTCGAATTGCCATCGGGCGAGTTGGCCGGCCTCGGTGCCGGCGTAGAGCGTGGTGCCGTCCTGGTCCATGGCGATCGAGGTGATGGCCGCGAGCCCCTTGGTGTCGACGGCGATCGTCTGGCTCTTGGTCTCCTTCTCCCCGAGGAGGTCTTCCGAAACGACAAGCCGCGACACGGCAAGAACGCCGCCGTGAAGCAGTCGCACGCAGGTCGTGGTCCCCGAAGCCGACTGGCGCAAGAGGGCCTTGGTTGCGGGCTTTCCCGGTTCGGGTCCGACGCTTGCAAGGCCCTTTGCATGACACTCCAACTGCCGGCCGCCGCGCGTCCCCGTGCGCATCGCGGACTGCATTTCGACCAGCGACACGGACCCGTCGGACCAGAGCAGCGAGTACCGTGATCCGGCGTGCTGCTCGACGCCGACCACCTTGGCCGCCGAGGCACCGGCCGGCGGCGCGACCGGTTGCCTGCCGACTTCCTCGCCCGTCGCCAGATCCCAAAACGCGAAGGCTCCGCCGGCAGTCAGCGTATGGGCGACGGGCGAGGCCTGCGCGGCGGGCATCGCGATCCCGACCGCGAGGATCCCTTGCCGCACGAGGCTGCCCGGAAGTTGCACGCTGGCCAACGGGTCCGCGGTAGCAGACCCGAACAACGGAGCGGTCACGCCCACGATCAGCACGAGGATGGCGATCACGCTGGCGATGACGAGTACGCCTCCCGCCACGATGACCCAGCGGGCGAGGCGGTCTCGTCGCTTCACTCGTCGCAGCGTGGCGAGGTCAACAGCGGGCATGGGCGATTCCGGCGGCAGCTACTTCAGCAACTCTTGTTGCTTGTCAATGACCTTGGCGGGCAACGGCCCATAGCCGTCCTTGATCACGACCTCCTGACCTTCCTTGGAAAGGACGTACTTGAGGAATTCCTTGACGAGCGGGTCCAAGGGCTGGCCCGGCTTCTTGTTCACGTAGACGTAGAGTGCCCGCCCAAGCGGATATTTTCCGGCGAGGGCATTGGGGAAGCTGGGCTCCGCCAGGTCCGCCTTCTCGTCCTTGGCCAAGGGGATGGCCCGGACCTCGGAGGTCTTGTAGCCGATCCCCGAGTAACCGATCCCCGCACGGTCGTTGGCCACGGAATTGACCACGGCCGCGGAACCGGGCTGCTCCTTGACCGTGTCCTTGAAGTCGCCCTTGCGCAAGGCGTGCTCCTTGAAGTAGGCATAGGTGCCGCTGGCCGAGTTGCGCCCGTACATGCTGATCGGCAGCGACGCCCAGTCGCCCTTCAGGCCGATCCGGCCCCAGGTGGCGATGTCGTCGTAGCCGCTCTTGCGGGTCTTGGAGAAGATGCAGTCGAGTTGGTCGAGCGTGAGACCCGCGATCGGGTTGTCCTTGTGGACGTAGACCGCCAGGCAGTCGAGCGCCACGGTGACGCGCGTGGGCTTGTAGCCGTGCTGCTTCTCAAAAGCGTCTTCTTCTTCAGGCTTCATGGCCCGCGACATCGGCGCCAGTTGTGCGGTCCCTTTGGCCAGGGCGGGCGGCGCCGTGGCCGAACCCTTGCCCTCGATCTGGATGTTGACGTTGGGGTAGGGCTTCCGGAAACCTTCCGCCCAGTAGGTCATCAGGTTGTTGAGCGTATCGGACCCGATGCTGTTGAGGTTCCCGGACACACCGGACACCGCCTTGTAGGACTCGACGGCCGGGTCGACTTTGACCTCGGCGGCCAGCGCCTCGGCGCCGACCAGCATCGCAAGCGAAACCGCAATAAGCATCCGCGAAACCAAGCTGCGCATCGCCACTCTCCTGTTTTTTCGTTGGGTCCTGGCGGTTTGTCACGGCACGCCCGGACACTTTCAGCCGATTCTAGGCCGGCAGTGTCAGAGGACGATGATTTCCGTGTTAGAAGTCGATGAGCTTCGGCGGCGAGGCCGCTCAATTGGAGGGGGCTGGACGGACCGCGGGAAGGTGGATCGTGAACATGCTGCCGCGTCCGACGGTGCTCTCCACGCGCACGCCACCCTTGTGGGCGGCGACGATGTGCTTGACGATGGCCAGCCCCAGGCCGGTGCCCCCCAACTCGCGGCTTCGGGCCCGGTCCACGCGGTAGAACCGCTCGAACAGGCGGGAGAGGTGCTTCGCCTCGATGCCGCACCCCTCGTCTTCCACACGAATCGTCACGCCGTCGGGCTGCTGC
Source organism: uncultured Planctomycetaceae bacterium (assembly GCA_964430315.1). GTDB lineage: Bacteria > Planctomycetota > Planctomycetia > Pirellulales > Thermoguttaceae > CALFBP01. Next base: position 5,545 of record CAYSGY010000212.1, on the reverse strand, counting down.
GAGCCGATCACGCGGACGGCGGCTCCGGCCTCGCTGTACTTGATCGCGTTGTCGACCAGGTTGACCACCGCCTGTTCCAGGAGCGGGGCATTGATCCGGGCGGTCAACTCTTCGGGACACTCGACCCGGATCGCAACCTGCTTCTCGCCCGCACGCTTCTCGCACATCTCCACAGCCGACCGCAGCACGACGCTGAGCGGCTCGAGCGCCAACTGGATGGTCTGCTCCTCCGTCCCCCGCTCGACGCGCGAGAGCATGAGCAGGTCCTGGATGATCTCATCGAGGCGATTGACCTGCTTGAGCACGATCCTGAGAAATCGGAGCGAGTTCTCCTTGTCTTCCAGGTCCTCGTGCAACAGGGTCTCCACGAAGCCCTTGATCGACGTGATGGGAGTGCGCAGCTCGTGCGACACGTTGGCCACGAAGTCGCGGCGGACGTTCTCCAGGTGCCGCAGGCGCGTGACGTCGTGGAGGACGATCAAGGCGCCCATGTTCCGCTTCTGCGCGTCGTGGAGCACGGTGCCGTGGGCATGCAGCCAGCGGTTCTCGTGCCCCCGCAGCTCGAAATCTTCCTCCACCGGCGAAGGGCTCCCCAACGTCCGTTCGACGAACTCCAGGAGGTTCGACCTCCGAATGACCTCGTGGACGAGCCGTCCCCGCACCTTGGTCGGATCGACCCCCAGGAGCACGCCGCAGGTGTCGTTGAGGTTGAGGACCGTGCCCTTCTGGTCCACGGCCAGGACGCCCTCCTCCATGCTGGAGAGCACGGCCTGGCGCTCGTTCTCCTGGTTGACGATCGTCTGGATCCGCTGATCCAACTGCTCGGCCATGCGGTTCATCGATTGGGCAAGCATCCGTACTTCCTCAGCTCCTGAGATGGGCAAGCCGTGACGGAGTTGTCCGCGGGCGAATCGCTCGGCACCGGCCCGGATCACCTCCAACGGCCCGGCGATTCGCTTGGCTACCAGAAGACTCGCCACGGCCACCAAGACGGCGGCCACCAGTCCGCCCAAAGCGATCCGCCAGTAGACGGCGTGCAAGGTCTCCCCGAGGCCGCGGATCGCAAAGGACGTCCGGACCACGCCGGCCACGGCCCCGTCATGCTCGATCGGGACGGCCACGTACATCCGCTCTTCACGAAGCGTCTCACTGAATCGAGTCGAACGCCCTAGCTCTCCGGCGAGGGCCGTCTGGATCTCCGGCCGGCGGAGATGATTCTCCATGGTGTCCGGGTTCTCGGACGTGTCGGCAACGACCTGGCCGTTGGGGAGAATGACCGTGACCCGCATCGAGAGCGACTCGCTCAGCCCGCGGCCCACCGCGCCGATGCCCGGCAGATCGTTCTGCCGAACGAGTTCCCCGATCCGGACCAGGCACGAGCGGGCGCCGACTTCGAGTTCCGCGGCCCTCTGATTGAGATAGAATTCCCGGGCCTCTTCGGATGCGTAGAACCCCAGCACAAGGACGAAGGCCAGCGTGATACAAAAATACGCGGAGAAGATCTGCCAGAACAGCCGTTTTCCGCGCATCGGTTATCTCTTCGCCTTATTCTCTGAGCCGGTAGCCGACGCCGCGCACGGTCTCGATGGCCTCTCCGGCCGCCCCCAGACGCCTGCGCAGGCCGAGGATCTGAACGTCCACCGCCCGACTGGTGATCGCGTAGTTGTCGCCGTGAACCGCATCGAGGATCTGTTCTCGCGTGAAGACCCAGCCGGGCCGGCGGGCCAGGACCAGCAACACGCGGAACTCCGTCGCGCTGAGGTCCACCGCCCGGCCGTCGACCAACACCACGTGGCGGCCCGGATGGATCACCAGGTTCCGCACCTTGATGACCGCCTCGGAGTCCGACGCCCGCTCGCCCGACTCTCCCTTCGGCGCGAGGTTGCGAAGCACCGCGCGGACCCGGGCCGTCAACACGTTCCGGCTGAACGGCTTCGTGATGTAGTCGTTGGCCCCAACGTTCAACCCGGTCACGATGTCGGGCTCCTCTCCCTTGGCCGTGAGCATCACGATCGCCACCGCCGCCGTGGCCGGGGCGCTTCGGAGCCTCTGGCAGACGGTCAGGCCATCGATGCCGGGCAGCATCAGGTCGAGCAAGACCAGATCGGGCGGCTGGGCTGCGGCAATCGCCAACGCCTCCTCTCCCGACGCCACGCTCGTGACCTGATACCCTTCTTTCAGAAGAGTATAGCTGACCAGCTCTCGGATGTCCTCCTCATCCTCCACCACGAGCACCGACCGCTTCACCATACGAACCCCCGGCAGGAATCCCGTGCTGTCGCCGGAATCGAGCATGGATGACTTCAGCATACCACCACCGCGTGCCCTCGAAAGTGGGGAGACAACACTTCAACCCCGATTCTAGACACTCGCGGTTAGCTTCCGGTTAGCGTGGCGTCAGAATCCCGTCAGAGCCGCAGAGGAAGCACGACGCCTGTGGGCAGACTCCCCCCCATAGGGACTGGAGAAAGCACGCCCGACGGGTCAAGAGGAGCCCCCCCTCGTTCCCACGCTCTGCGTGGGAACGGCTTCCCGGCCGCTCTGCGGCCTGTCAGGAAGAGGGTTTCAGAAGCCGAGTCCGTGAAACGCCGCGGAGCGGCGGGCTTGCGTTCCCACGCGGAGCGTGGGAACGAGGCAACGAGGCAACGAGGCAGCGGCGGACGCTCCTCACAGCGCTATGCACGAGACGCCACTGCGGCTTAAGGCCCGCGGAGTTGTATCCGGGCGTCGAGGACCTTGCGGATCCGTGCGGCGCTTTCCTTCAGGTGCGACTGGGTGAAGGGATCGAGCTTGGCCTTGCCGCTCAGGACGGCCTTGATCCGCGCTTCGAGCATTTCGAGCTGCACGTAGGCGAGCGTCTGGCAGTCCTCGGGCGCCTTCACGTTGCCCATTGCCAGGGAGGAGAGACGCTCCAGGTAGCGACGCTGAAGGGCCCGGCGGAGACTGCTGATCGCCGGCTTCCGGGCCGTGAATTCGCCCTGCTGGAGGCGGTCCAACTCGCGGAAGATCGCCGTCGAGAGTCCGTCGAGCAGTTCCGCGGCCGTGAAGGCGTCCTGATCGGCGGGCACCTTGAGGGCCGAATCGCCCAGACGCGACAGGATCACCGTGGAGAAGAGCTGCTGGAGGATGCGATCCTGCCCGTTGAGGATGTTCTCCACCACGGGGTAATCGACCCGATCCACCTCTTTCATCCCCCAATGGGACCAGTGCGAGCCGGCGAGCATGTTGTAAAGCTCCGCCGGATACTCATAGGACTTCTCGCCGAACACATGCTCCTGGAGCAGGGCGAGGGCCTCGCGCTGCCGGGCGGGCTCGACGACGACGAACGGCGGCTTCGCGCCCGGGTCGCCCTTGTGGCTGCGGTTCTCGTAGATGCCGCCGATGAATCGTGAGACGAAGTGCATGGCCCGGTTCTGCGTGCCCAAGAGCAGGTCGAATGCCCGGCGGGTCCGCTGGTAGGATTCGCCCGGCTCCGTGACCCGATCGACCAAACCGGGAATCAACTGGGCGACTAGCTGTTGCCGGGCCTTGGCGAACTGGATCGGGTCCTTGCCGAGGTCGAAGCGGTTCACCAGCGGGTCGGGATCGACGCTCCGGGCGTCTTCGTCGGTGGCGTAGGCCAGCGCCGGCTCGGAGCCCCGCGAGGCGATCTTCTTCAACTCCGCGGCCTCGCCGTCGGTCCCGCCGCCGAGCGGCTTGTAGCCATATTCGATCGCCCAGAAGTCGTAGGGCCCGATGGTCGAGCTGAAGTATTCGCCCTGCTTCTGCCCCTGGGGCATGTAGTTGACGGGGAGGTAGTCCATGATCGAGGCGGCAAGCCCCGTTTCTTTGGTCTTCTCCGGGACGTTGATCTCTTCGAGCGTGAGGTAGGCGCTGGCCTTGAAGTTGTGCCGCAGCCCCAGGGTGTGGCCCACCTCGTGCATGGCGATCGACTTGACTCCCTGGTAGACCAACTTCTTGAACTCGTCTTGACTGAGCGGCTTCCCCGGGGCCTGAACGGCCAGCGCGCCGAGGGCCAACTGCCGGGCCATCCCCTCGGTCACCTGGCACGTGCACCGGTGGGACTCGTGCGAACCCGGCGGCCCGGCGTGAAACTGCTCGGCGAGGGCCGCGGCCTCGGGCAAGGCCGCTCCGTTCCCGCCGGGCGCACGGGCCGGGGCGAGCAGGTCGGACTCGTCTTTCCAGAAGCTGAGGAAATCGGCGTCGAAGATGATGTCGGCATCGAGGATCTCGCCCGTGATCGGATTCACGCGCGACGGCCCCATGGCGAAACCCGCCCCCGCGGTGATCCAGCGGAAGGTGTTGTAGTTGATGTCTTCCGGGTCCCAGTCGGCGTCGTCGGGCTGCTGACGCACCTCGATCGCGTTGGCGAATCCGGCCTTCTCGAAGGCCCGGTTCCACTCCAGGATGCCTTCGCGGATCGGCTTGCGGTACTCGAACGGGATCGTCTTCTCGAGCCAGAAGATGATCGGCCGCTTGGGCGGCGACAGGTCGGCGGCCGGTTCGGCCTTGCGCAGGTCCCAACGGTTCACGTAGCGGACGAACCGGTCGCTGTCGTATTTCTTGGAGAAATTCTTCACCGCCGTGACGAAGTACCCCACACGGTCGTCGGCCAGACGTGGCTCGTAGCCGGTCTGCGGCAGGAGGCTGATCGAGTAGTGGACGTTGATCGTCACCCCGCGGCTGTCGGCCACGGTCTCCAGCCGGGCCGTCCCGCCCGACGCGTAGGTGGCCGCCACCTCGAGTTCCACGTTGTCGCGGAACCCCTTCACCTGCGCCCAACTCGACTTGTCGCGCGCGAACATGAAGCCCGGCAGCACGGAAGAAATTTGCGGCAGGTCGCTCATGAACACGGGCGTGAGTTCCACCACGAGATTGCCGGCCGGACTCGTCGTGGCGATCGGGAGGCTGAACAACACGCTGTCGGTATAGGCCAGGTGGACCGCGCGCTCTTCCGGGCTCCCTTTGGCTGCCGTGAACCGCACGTTGCGGCGCACGATCTGGACCTTGTCCTCCACCTTGCGGAACTGCCAGAGCCAGTCGTCGCCGAAGCCCCAACTCATTCCGCCCAACAACGCCCCTTCGCCGATCCCGCGGGCAATGGAAATCAGCACAATCAAGTCGCGGTTCATGACCCCGCCGGCAAGCTCGGCATAGACCCGATCGTCTTTGCGATAGAGCTTGATCAGCCCTTCGACCGTCGCGGCATCTTTGAGCAGGTCGGCGAACGGTGGGTACTTCGGCTTGGCGGCCTGTGCCGGCGCGGCGCCCGCCGCTGTCGTCGAAGTGCTTGGCGCGCCGGCCGTGGCCTGCTGCGAGATCTTCGCGTCGCCGGCAGGTTTGGCGGGCTGCGTGGGAACTGGCTTCTCGTTCGGGGCTGCGGGAAGGGTCCCGGCAAGGCCCAGGCAAATCGCGGCCGCGAGCAGGCGTGTGGATCTCGGCATGGTGCAGTCTCTCAGGTAAATCAACAGGCTGTGAGTGTGCAGACGGGCCGTACAACCGGGAAGTCGGGGGACGAGATCCGGACAAATATACGCCAGTCTGC
>CAYSGY010000211.1:0-9050 GCA_964430315.1 uncultured Planctomycetaceae bacterium | reverse complement strand
TTCGCGTCGTGAGAGCATGCCACCCATTCCCGACAGTTATTCCTTGGCCGATCCTTACGCCCTCGGGTGGAACCGCTTATGGACGGCCTTCAGACGGGAGGCGTCGACATGCGTATAGATCTGCGTCGTGGCGATGCTGGCGTGTCCGAGCATTTCCTGCACCTGGCGAAGGTCCGCGCCGCCGGCCAGCAGGTGCGTGGCGAAACTGTGCCGCATCGTGTGCGGGCTGACCGTCGGCGGGGCGCCGGCCCGTAGGGCGTAACGCTTCATCAACTCCCAGATCCGTTCGCGGCGAAGACGCCGCCCGCGGTACGACAGAAGCACCCACGGGCCCTCCACCCCGGCCCGGACCGTGAGAATTCGCCTCTCGTGCTCCAGGTAGGCCCGCACCGCTTCGACCGCCCGTTGCCCGAGCGGCACCAACCGCTCCTTGTCCCCCTTGCCGCGACACATGCAGTAGCCTTCGTCCAGGTGGACGTCCTGGAGTTTCATATGCGAGATTTCCGAGGCACGGCATCCCGTGGCATAAAGCAGTTCCAACAACGCACGGTCGCGGCGCCAGAAGGCGTCGCGGGGGCCCGGGCCTTCGAGCAGGCGGTCCACTTGCTCCGGGCTGAGGACCTTCGGCACCCGCTGCCAGAGCTTCTGGCTGCCGAGTAGCTCAGCAAGGTTCTCCTGGAGGACCCCTTCGAGCTGGAGATACCTGAAGAAGACCTTCAACGAGACGAGATGCCGGGCCAGGGTGGCCGGGCCCAGGCTCTGGGCGTGAAGCCAGCCCGTGTAATCGGCCAGATCGCGGATCGAAAGCGCCGGCACCGCCCGGCCTTGCAGCCAAACGACGAACCGCTTCAGGTCCCGCCGGTACGCCGCCACCGTGTTCTCGGCCAAATGGCACTCGCCGGCGGCGTAGTCGAGAAACGCATCGAGCCACACCCGGCCCACTTGAGCCGGCGCAGGCGGCTTCGGCTTCAACGGTCGTCGTCCCATAACGTCCGAATGCTGAAGGATGAGCGATGAGCGATGAGTGATGAATGATGAGTGATGAGTGATGAATGATGAATGATGAATGCGGAGGGCGTCACCAGGGAGGTATTCTGCGTTCCGTATTCCGTATTCCGCGTTCAGTATTCCGTATTCAGTATTCAGTATTCGCCATTCCCGGCGGACCCTTGAAGTGGCTTCGGTTTCCAGGACGGGTTGGAAACCCGTCCTACGTTGCCTTCGGACGCCACCGCACGGCCTCTTGAAGAGATTAACCATTTTGACGGTCGGGCAAACTGGAGAGACCCCGCCCGATGCCGTCTACTCCCTCCGGGGGCAATGTGTCGCTATATTGGGGACATTCTGCGTTCAGTATTCAGTATTCCGTATTCGCCATTCACGATCCGTTCCTCTTCGCGGAGGGGCCTCCACATGTCGCGCCCGTCGATGCCGATCGTCCGCCTCTCGGAAATGGAGCCCGACCAGGAGGGCGATCTCTTCGTCCTCCTCACCGGCAAGGAGGAGTTGTCCACACGGGAGGGGAAGCCCTACTTCCGCGTGAGCTTCCGCGATGCGCATCGGGAGGTGAGCTTCCCGATCTGGGAGAACTCGCCGCTGGCGGCCGACTGCCGCCAACGCTGGACGCCCGGGGCGTTCTACAAGGTCCGCGCGGTGTACCGGCAATCGAACTACGGCCCGCAACTGGAGATCCGTAAGATCCGCGAAGTGACCGACGCCGACGCATCCGACGGCTTCGACCCTTGGATGTGTATGGCGCAGTCGCGGTTCGCCCCGGAGACGATGTTTGCGGAACTGATGGACCTCGCCCGTGCGAAGATCCCATCCGGCCCGCTGCTCCGGACCGTGGAATTGCTGCTCGACGAGCACCGGCCCCGACTCCTCACGCACCCTGCGGCCCGGCGTCATCACCACGCCTTCGTGGCCGGGCTGCTGGAGCACACGCTGAGCATGACGCGGACCTGTGCCTGGTTGGCGGAGAAGTACGCGGCGAAGTATCCCGACATGAAGCCGCCGCTCGACCTGGGGCTCGTGGTGGCGGGCGCGATCCTCCACGACATCGGCAAGCTCCAGGAGATCGAGCTACAGCCTTCCGACGCCCTCTACACGGCCCCCGGAGCACTGATCGGCCACCTGCTCCTGGGCCGCGACATGGTCCGTCAGGCCGCCGCCAGGGCCGGCCTCGATGCCGATCGCCTGCTCCGCCTCGAACACCTCCTCATCGCCCACCAGCGGCTTCCGGAATGGGGTTCCCCGAAACCGCCCATGACCCCGGAAGCGTTGATCGTCCACTACGCCGACGACCTCGACGCCAAGTTCGACATGATGGCCGCGATCCTCCGCGACGACAAAACTCCCGGCCCGCTCACCTCCGACAAGAACCTCCTGCGCCACCGGATCTACCGCGGCCCGTAGGACGCGTTTCCAGCCCGTCCGGCATGGCAGCGGACTTCGATGGGACGTAGAGGGACGGGTTGGAAACCCGTCCTACGGCGCGAGCAAGGCACTCTCAGGGTTGCCGACGATGCGTGAAGAACGGAAGCAACGACTGGCCGAACTCGTCGCCTGGGCGGCGCAACACGAAGTACAGCCGGAGACCTTCGGCGTCTTGTTCGAGCACTTGATGGACCAGGGCGAGCGTCACGCCTTCGGCACCCATTTCACCAGCCGAGCCGACATCATGAAGGTCGTCGGGCCTACGATCGTCGAGCCATGGCGCGAGCAGATCGAACGGGCCGCGAGCGTCGGGCGTCTCCGCGAGTTGCTGGACCGGATGCGCGACTTCACGGTCCTCGACCCTGCGTGCGGCTCCGGCAATTTCCTCTACGTCGCCTACCGCGAGATGAAACGCCTGGAGTCGCGAATCTTCGAGCGGATCGCGGAACGGTCGAAAAGGACCGATCCGGCGCAGCGGCCGTTTGGGTTCGTCACCGCCGGCAATTTCTACGGCATCGACATCAACGCCTTCGCCGTCGAGCTGGCGAAACTGACGATGAGGATCGCCTGCAAACTCGCCCTCGACGAGTTGCGCCTCCGCGAGCGCGCCCCGGCGATCGAGAACCTCGACGCAAACTTCACGGCCGGCGATGCCCTGATCGACGAGTCCGGCAACCCCCGCGCGTGGCCGCCGGCCGACGCCATCATCGGCAATCCGCCGTTCCTGGGGGCCAAACGGCTCAAGCCGGAGCGCGGGCCCGACTACGTCCACGCCCTCCGGAAGCTCTATCCCGAAGTACCCGGGATGGCCGACTACTGCGTCTATTGGTTCCGCAGGGCCCACGACCACCTGCGCCCCTGCACGCCCGACGACCCGCTGACCGGCCGCGCCGGGCTGGTCGGCACGCAGAACATCCGCAACAACCAGTCGCGCGTCGGCGGGCTCGACCATGTGGTGAGGACCGGCACGATCGTCGAAGCCGTCGACAACCAGCCCTGGTCGGGCGACGCCAACGTCCATGTCTCCATCGTCAACTGGGTGAAGTCGCAGGACCCAAAGCTCCTCCCCGCCAGGCGGCGACTCTGGCACAGGATCGATCCCTCGCCGCCGCTCCCGGAAAGCGCGTCGGAATCGGGCGGCCGGCCGGCGACCTCCACGCCTGGGATCCGTCTCAGCGGGCGGAGGGACAAGTCGTTTGAGCTGGCCTATCGGGACTGCGATACGATCCATTCCGCGCTCTCCGACGAAACGGACGTCTCCGTCAAGCGGCCGCTCCGCTGCAACACCACTCCGAAACGGTGCTTTCAAGGCAAGATCCCGGGCTACCGCGGATTTGTGCTGGATGCAGCAACGGCAAGACGCATGCTGCCGGAATGTGCCCAAGTCGTCGTGCCCTACTTGACGGGGCGCGAGCTTCTGGGCGACTTCCGGATTCAACGGTGGGTCCTCGACTTCCGCTCCCAAGGCCTGCCCGAGGCCTCCGGATACCTCGCCGCATTTGAACACTGTAGACGACACGTATTGCCGGCGGTGAGACGCAAATGCACGGAGGCTGCTGAGTCGAACCCCGAGATGGAAAACGCCCGCAAAGAGCACCTGGACCGCTGGTGGCAGTTCTGGAACCGAAGAGACGAACTCACGACCGCCCTCGGCAGGCTCTCACGGTACCTCGGCTGTTCGCGTGTAACCCGGCGGCCCGTGATGGCATTCCTTTCGTCCCGGATTTGCCCAAGCGATTTGATTCAGGTCTTCGCTTTCGACGACGACTATTCGTTCGGGATACTCCAGTCCTCGCTGCATTTCGAGTGGTTCCGCACGTCATCGCGATTGAAGATTGAATCGGATCTGCGTTACTCCGTCCGCTCCGTCTTCGACACGTTCCCGTGGCCCCAATCGCCGATGGTCAAGCAGGTCAAGGCCGTGGCGCAGGCGGGGCGCGAGGTGCGGCGGGTGCGGGACGGGGCCCTCAAGAAGATTCGGGGCGGGCTCCGGGCGGTGTACCGGACGCTGGAACTGCCGGGCAAGAGTGCGTTGAAAGACGCCCATGCCGCGCTCGACGTCGCGGTGCTGGCGGCCTACGGCTTCTCGCCCAAGAAGGACCTCTTGTCGCAACTCTTGGCGCTGAATCTGGAAGTGGCCCGGCGGATCGACGCCGGCCAGAGCGTCATCGCCCCCGGCATCCCGCCCGGCTATCCCGACCCTTCCGCCCTCGTCACCGACGATTGCATCCGCGCCGAGGCGTGAAACCCGAGACTCCTCGTCAACTTCCCGCAGGACGGGTTTCCAACCCGTCCGGCATTGCATCACGGTGTGAATCGCAGGAAGAAGGACGGGTTGGAAACCCGTCCTACGGCGGGCGGTGTGAATCGCAGGAACCGAGACGGAGACGGGTTGGAGACCCGTCCCACGACGCGAGCAAGACGGTTCGGCGGTGCCTTGCCAATGGGACAACGGGCGGCCATAATCGGGCGGGAAATCCAACGCGGAAGGTGTCTACAGGGTTGCCGGCGATGCACGAAGAACGGAAACAGCAACTGGCCGAGTTCGTGGCTTGGACCACCCAACATATCAAGGGGGACGAGAAGGGCGAGGCCCAGATCTTCCTCGACCGGCTGTTTGCGGCCTTCGGACGCAAGGGGGTGAAGGAAGCCGGCGCGGTCTTGGAGGAGCGGGTCAAGAAGGCCGACAACCGCGGAACGGCCTTCGCCGACCTGGTCTGGAAGCCGGTCGTGCTCATCGAGATGAAGCGGCGGGGCGAAAACCTCACCCGCCATTACCGCCAGGCGTTCGACTACTGGACCCGGCTCGTCCCGGGACGCCCGCGCTACGTGGTGCTCTCGAACTTCGACGAGTTCTGGGTCTACGACTTCGAGACCCAGATGGACTCGCCGGTCGATCAGCTCCCGCTCGTCGAGCTGCCGCAGCGATGGGGCCCGCTTGCCTTCCTGTTCCCCACCGACGAGCGCCCCGTGTTCGGCAACGACCACGAGGCGGTCACGCGCCAGGCGGCCGACCGCCTGGCGGTCTGCTTCAACAAGCTCATGGCCCGCCACGTGGACCGCGGCCTGGCCCAGCGATTCATCCTCCAGACGCTGGTGGCCCTGTTCTCCGAGGATATCGGGCTTCTCGAACCGTACACGCTCACGCGCCTCCTGGAGGACTGCAACCGTCCGGCCGACAGCTTCGACCTCCTCGGCGGACTGTTCGAGGCGATGAACACGCCGGGCCGCACCGAGGGAGGGCGGTTCAAGGGGGTCGATTACTTCAACGGCGGGCTGTTCGCCGAACCGGCAAAGATCGAACTCTACCCCGACGAGGTCGCGCAACTTCGCCAGGCCGCGCGCGCCGACTGGTCCAAAGTGCGGCCCGAGATCTTCGGCGTCTTGTTCGAGCACTCGATGGACCAGGGCGAACGCCACGCCTTCGGCGCGCACTTCACCAGCCCGGTCGATATCATGAAGATCGTCGGGCCTACGATCGTCGAGCCGTGGCGAACGCAGATCGAAAAGGCCACGAGCGTCCGGCGACTCAACGAATTGCTCCACCGCATGCACGACTTCACGGTCCTCGACCCGGCGTGCGGGTCGGGCAATTTCCTCTACGTCGCCTACCGGGAGATGAAACGCCTGGAGGCCCGCCTGTTCGAGCGGCTTGCGGAACTGTCGAAGAAGAACGGGTCGGCGCAGCGGCGGTTCGGGTTCGTCACCGCGAGCAACTTCTACGGCATGGACATCAACGCCTTCGCGGTCGAGTTGGCCAAGGTGACGATGATGATCGCCCGCAAACTCGCCATCGACGAGCTTCACATCAGCGAGCACGCCCTGCCGCTGGACAACCTCGACGCGAACTTCACGGCCGGCGACGCCCTCCTCGACGAGTCCGGCAACCCCCGCACGTGGCCCGCCGCCGACGCCGTCATCGGCAATCCGCCATACCTCGGTGCGAAGCGGCTGAAGCCGGAGCACGGGCCCGACTACGTCAACGCCCTCCGGAAGCTCTATCCCGAAGTGCCGGGGATGGCCGACTTCTGCGTTTACTGGTTCCGCAAGGCGCACGACCACCTGCGCCCCTGCACGCCCGACGACCCGCTGACCGGCCGCGCCGGGTTGGTCGGCACCCAGAACGTCCGAAACAACCAATCCCGAATCGGCGGCCTCGACCACGTGGTGAAGACCGGCACGATCGTGGAGGCCGTCGACAACCAGCCCTGGTCGGGCGAGGCCAACGTCCACGTCTCGATCGTCAACTGGGTGAAGAGCCAAGACGCGAAGGTCCTGCCCGCCAAGCGGCGTCTCTGGTATCGGGTCGATCCCTCGTTGCCGCTCCTCGAGGGCAGCCCGTCCGCCCGAGGTCGTCTCGCAACCACGACGCCCGGGAAACGACGCGCGGTCCGAAAGGACAAGTCGTTTGAGCTGGCGTATCGGGACTGTGATACGATCAATTCCGCACTGTCCGACCGGCGGGACGTAAGTGCAGCCAGGGTGCTGAGAGTGAATCAAGAACCTCCACGGGTCTTCAACGGGCAGTTCCCCAGGCACCAGGGCTTCGTGGTGAAACCTCCGGAGGCGGCAGAACTCATTGCCAAAGACAAACGCAACCGCAGGATCCTTCACCCGTACTTGATTGGACGGGAGATGCTCACAGATGGCGCGCCTCGGCGATGGGTCATCGACTTCCAGAAGATGTCGTTATTCGAAGCGAAGGCGTATACACGCCCGTTCGCTCGCGTGGAGTCGATCGTACTGCCCCACATCCAAGGCTACGCCAAACGCGAACAGGACAGGAGCGGCAAGGCCACCGGTCAAGACCAGACATGGCTTCGCACATGGTGGCAGCATTTCCGGTGTCGGAAAGAAATGGTTGATGAGATTCAGAGACTGCCGCGATACCTTGCCTGCGCGGAAGTGACCAAGCGACCCATCTTCTGCTTTGTTGATCCGAGCATACGCCCGGATCACACATTGGAGGCATTCATCTTCGCGGATGATTACAGTTTTGGAGTCCTCCAATCCAACGCCCACTGGCTCTGGTTCACAACCAAGTGCTCGAAACTCAAATCGGACTTCCGCTACACCCCCGAGTCCGTTTTCGACACCTTCCCCTGGCCGCAATCGCCGACGGCCAAGCAGGTTAAGGCCGTGGCGCAGGCGGGGCGCGAGGTGCGGCGGGTGCGGGACGGGGCCCTCAAGAAGATTCGGGGCGGGCTCCGGGCGGTGTACCGGACGCTGGAACTGCCGGGCAAGAGTGCGTTGAAAGACGCCCATGCCGCGCTCGACGTCGCGGTGCTGGCGGCCTACGGCTTCTCGCCCAAGAAGGACCTCTTGTCGCAACTCTTGGCGCTGAATCTGGAAGTGGCCCGGCGGATCGACGCCGGCCAGAGCGTCATCGCCCCCGGCATCCCGCCCGGCTATCCCGACCCTTCCGCCCTCGTCACCGACGATTGCATCCGCGCCGAGGCGTGAAACCCGAGACTCCTCGTCAACTTCCCGCAGGACGGGTTTCCAACCCGTCCGGCATTGCATCACGGTGTGAATCGCAGGAAGAAGGACGGGTTGGAAACCCGTCCTACGGCTTGGCTGTGGGAGAAGGCGAAAGGCGGACGGAGAGGCAGAAGCGTTGGCGATCGGGCAAGGCGTTGGCCGAGGCCTCATCCCTCACCTCACTACCCGATCCCCGTTTCGACCGGCGACTTGGAGGGGTGGGTCCGGGCACACGTCGACCAGCGGGGCGACGTGCTTCGCGACGAAAGTGGAGTTGGCCCAGCCGAAGTGCCCGCCCGTGTGGCCGGCCCAGAGCATGTCGACTTGGTACCCCTGCTGGAACAGACGCCGCTGGTACGCGTCGCGCCCCGCGGCGTCGAGCGACTTGGGGACCTCGAACCCGATCGCCCCGGCCGAAAGCGTGTGGCGGCCGTCGGTGGTGCCGGCCGCCGTGCCCAGGGCCATCAGGACCACGGCATCGAGCGGGGAGTAGAAGTTCAAGATGCCGCGCTCGGTGTGGCTCAGGGCGGGCTGTAGATTGTAGTCGTAGGCCAGGGTTGGGGCCAACAAGATCGCGCCGGCAATCGTCTGGCCGGGCGGGAGGGCTTCGAGGGCCAGCACCGCCACGCCGCCCCCACCCGAATACCCGACGACGTGAACCGGACGGCCCGGATAGCGTTCCTGGTAGAGCAGGATCTTCGCGGCAATCCTCTGGGCCTCGGCCCGATTGCGGTCCAAGTCGCGGAGGTTCTCGACCCAGCGCATGCCGCCGACGGTCCAGTCGTAGAGTTCGATCGCGGACTGGACGTTGGCCTCCTTCAGTCCGACCACAATCCCACAATCGACCGGCGAATCGCCACCACCGACCCCCGGCAAGACCAGCGTATAACCCCGCTCCAGACGCTCCGGGAAGAGCAATCGGGGGGTATTCCAGGGGGCCAGATCATCCCCCGGCGCCGTGTGAGACTTCGCGAACCCCTGGGGGCGAGTTGTACTGCACCCCTGAATAAGAACGGCCGCGGTGATCATCACCGCCGACACGGCGCAACATCGCACTCGACCGTCCCCCCTACCATCCTCGGTGGTCGGGCCTACTGGTGCTCCGTCCGTCGTGCGCTGATGTGTGGCACAGC
>CAYSGY010000210.1:0-9056 GCA_964430315.1 uncultured Planctomycetaceae bacterium | reverse complement strand
CCATGCAGCATCCCCAATCTCTCGAAAGCGGACAACCCCAATTCTCAGCGGTGACAAAGCACTAGGGGGTTCCGGGGCTAAGGATATGGAATGCGGCCCCCAACCTGTCTGGAGTTCTTTTGCATGGAACCTGAGAGCCCACGAAGACATAAGTCAAAGTCTCAAGAAGACTTACCGCGACGCCGCAAGCGCTCTTCCCCCCCGCTTCCCATCAAGCCCGTGGTTCTGGTGGCAGCGTTCTCCGCAATTCTGGTTGTGTGGATCCTCCCCACATTGTTGGGATATACGGGGCTGGTGAGCTGGATCGCGAATCGGTCGGCTTCGGAGCTGAACGGGCGGATCGTGGTGCAGTCGGCCTCTCTCGGGTGGTTCTCGCCGGTCAGGGCCTATGGCGTGAAGATCGTGGACCCGGAAGGCCGCGAGGTGGTCGAGATGCCGGAGGTCTACGGCAATCGGGCGCTGGTGGGCCTGCTCTGGAACGCGGCCAACGTGGGGCGGTTTCGCGTCGTGGGTCCGAAGGTGTCGCTGGTGCTCCGCGACGACGGCAGCAACCTCGAGGACCTGCTGGCCAACTACCTGGCGAAGAGGGAACGCAAGAAGATCGACGTCGCCGTGGAAGTTGCCGACGGCAGTCTCTCGATTGAAGACTCCCGGACGCGACGGACCTGGCAGGTCGAGAACCTCCAGGTCGATTTCGCCCTTCCGTCGGACCGCTCGCTTCCGGTGGAACTGACTGCCGCGGGGATGCTGGCTGGCGCCCAGCGTGGGGGCGGATTCGAGGCGGCGATGCGGATTCAGCAGGACAGGTCCGTGGGGGACGCGGCGGCCGATCCGCCCGCAGGCGAGCCCCAAGGGCAGGAAACGGAATCCGCCGGCCCCGATTCGATCAGCCTGAAGGCCGAGGGGCTTTCCCTGGCGGTCTTCGAGCCGGTTGTGCGGCGGGTGTTGCCGGGCACGCGATTGGCGGGCCGGCTGACCGCCGACCTGCAATGCAAGTGGGACAGCCGGCGGCCCGACGGTCGGGCCAAACTCCAGGCCAAAGCCACCGCCGAAGACATGCAACTCAGCGGCCCGATGCTCGGCAAGGACCAGCCCGCCCTGAAGCGGCTTCAAGCCGAGGGATTGGTGGCTTGGGAGAGGGGGCTCGTGCAGTTCGATCGGATCACGGCCGAGTCGGACCTCGGTACGCTCTCGCTCTCCGGCGCGGTGGATCTGACCGGCCAGGGCCGGGCGGCCGCGCGGCACGGCTACGAGTTGAAGGGACAACTCGACCTGGTCCGGCTGGCGGCCCTCTTACCCGATACGCTGAGAATCCAGAAAGACACGCAAGTTACGTCGGGCCGGGCCCAGGTGTCCTACTCGAGCCGGCCGGGCCGGGAGGGAATGACGTGGAACGGACGGCTGGAGGTCACGGACCTGACGGCCAGCAGCGGCGCCCGGCGCGTGGTCTGGCGTCAGCCGGTCCTGATTGACCTTTCGGCGAGGGAGACGGCCGAGGGACCGGTCATTGAAAACCTCAAGTGCCAGTCGAGCTTCCTCAATCTGCAAGCCTCGGGCACGCCGAGCCGGTTGACGGGTTCGGCCACGTTCGACGCGGGCAAACTGGCCGAGCAGTTGCGGGGCTTCGTGGACCTTCGCGGGATGCGCCTGGCCGGTGACGGCTGGTCCAAGCTCGACTGGTCGCGGACCGCGGACGGCCGGTTCGACGCCGGAGTCCAACTCCGCATCAACGGGTTCCAGTGGGCCCTGCCCGATCGGCCCGCATGGACTGAGGACGCGCTCACCCTGGCCGTCTCGGCCACGGGACGCGCCGAGTTGGGCGGCCAGAGCCGGCTCGATACCGCAACGGCGAAGATCGAGTCGGGCAGCGACCTGGTGGAGGTGCGGCTCGCGGAGCCGGTGGCCGATTTCCGCGGCAGCCGGCCCTTGCCGCTGGAGGTTCACTCCCGGGGGCAACTCGCCCGGTGGCCGGGCCGCCTGGCGATTTGGTTCCCGATCAAGGACTGCACGGCCGGCGGCTCGTATGACCTGGTGGCCGGGGCCACGGTCTCCACGGGCACCGTCGCCCTGACTCAGACGCGACTTGAGGCGGACAACCTCGAAGTCCGCAGTCCGCAGTTCGTCCTTCGCGAGCCGAAGACCGAGTTGACTCTTGCCGGTCGATACGATTGGACGTCGCGACGGGTGGAGTTGGCCAGCCTCACCGTCGCGTGCGCCTCCTTGTCGGCGCAGGCCACGAAGCTCGTCTGGGCCTTGCCGCCGCAAGGGCCGGCGGAACTCACGGGCAGCGTGACCTTCCAGGCCGCCCTCGATCGCATCCATGCCTGGACGGCGGTCGACCCGAAAGTCCCGCCGTCGTGGCGCATGGCGGGACAACTGGCGGCCAAGGCCGACTTCCAACAGTCGGCCGGCCTGATCTCCAGCCGCTTCGACGGCCGCATCACCGACCTCGACATCGTCCATCGGTCCGGCCAGCGCTATCAGGAGCGTGAGATACGATTCGTCGGGCAGGGGAGCTACAACGACGTGAGCCGGTCGATCCACATCGAGCAGGCCGAATTCACCTCGACGGCGGCCCGGGGGACGCTCGCCGGCAAAATGGCAGGCATCGGTTCCCCGCCCGACGTAGACCTCTCCGGGCGGGTAGACTACGACTTGGATCGCATCACGCTGTTCCTTCGATCGTTTGCCGGCGACGGCGTGCGTCTGGGAGGACGCGGTTCCAGCCCGTTCTCGTACCGGGGCGTCTGGGGCTCCGACAACGCCGTCGCCACCGGGGCGCTGAGTTGGAACTGGGCCCAGCTCTACGGGTTTCAACTCGGGGCGGGCCAGTTGGAGGCCTCGCTCACCAAGGGGTTGCTCGACGTGAAGCCCCTCAACGTCGAGTGCAACGAAGGGCACCTCACCGTGGCCCCGCAAGTGCGGCTCGCCGGCGAGGCGAAGGAAATCGCGGTTCCGGCCGGGCGGATCGTCGATCAGGTGCGCATCACGCCCGCGATGTGTGCGAGCCTGCTGCAATACATCGCCCCGCTCCTGGCCGGCGTCACCACGGCCGAGGGCCGCTTCTCGATCGACCTGGAAGGATGTCGCCTCCCGCTGGGCAACGAGGCGGGCCTGATTCGCTGGCCGGAGGCGGAAATCGCCGGGAAGCTCGTCATCCATTCGGCGCAGATCGGCCCGGGATTCCTGATCCGGGAGCTCGCCCAGTTGTTCGGCAGCGCCACCCCGGCCTATCTGATCCGCGAGTCGGCCGTGCCCTTCCGCGTGACCAAGGGGCGGATCTACCATCAGCAGATGGAACTGGCCTTCAGCGACGTGACGCTCCGTAGCTACGGGTCGGTCGGCTTCGACCAATCGCTCTCGCTGATGGTTGAAGTGCCCGTACCGCCTAAATGGCAGACAAGCAAGCTCCTCGGGACCGCTCTCAAGGACCAGACGATCAAGTTGCCGATCGTCGGCTCTCTGCGGCAACCGAAGATCGACCGCACGGCCTTCGACCAGATCACCCGCCAGATCTTCCAGGGCGGCACCCAAAACATGATCCAGAGCGGGCTGAACAAGATCCTGGGACCGCTTCCGAAACGGTAGCGGATCGGGTAGGCTGGCATCGTGTTCATCCACGGAAGTGCCAGGCGTTTTTCCCGGACATGCCGCCATGAAGATCCTGCTCTTGGGAACCGCCGGTTACCATCCGGGCGAGCGCCGGCACACGCCATGCCTGTTGATTCCGGAATGCCGCGTGATGCTCGACGCGGGCACGGGGCTGTTCCGGGCCGCGGCACATCTCCAACCGCCCCGGCTCGACATCTTCCTCACCCACGCCCATCTGGATCACATCGTGGGGCTCACCTACTTGCTGAGCGTGCTTCACGCCCGCCCGCTGGAAAGGGTGTGTGTCCACGGCACGCCGGCCACGCTGGAGGCGGTTCGCGAGCACCTTTTCGCCGCGGCGGTCTTCCCGGTCGCCCCTCCCTTCGAGTTCTGTCCGCTGGCGGCCGAGAGGATTGAACTAACCGGCGCCGGCGCGCTGACGCACTTTCCGCTGGAGCACCCGGGCGGGTCGCTCGGCTATCGCCTGGAGTGGCCGGGCCATTCGATGGCCTATGTGACCGATACGACCGCCAGGCCCGACGCGCCTTACCTCGACCGGATCCGCGGCGTGGACCTGCTGCTCCACGAGTGCTACGTTCCCGACCGGCAGGCCGACTTCGCGCGCATGACCGGTCACAGCCACACCACGGCGGTCGTCGAGCTGGCCCGGCAGGCCGGCGTCGGACGCTTGGTGCTGGTCCACCTCAACCCCATGGCGACGGAAGCCGACCCCGTCGGGCTCGACGCGGCCCGGGCCGTCTTCCCCCAAACCACCCTCGGCGAAGACGGCATGGAGGTGGAGTTCTAGGCCGCCGCGGCGTAGGATATAATCGGACCTGGAGGTGTATCGCTATGGAGTCCGCTCTACGTGTCTCCACCACCGTGCTTCGCGGGAACAAGATCGAAATCGACGCGCCCGGCCTGAAGGAGGGCGAGCCGGTCGACGTATTCGTTTTTCCGGCCGAGTCCGTTCACGCTCCACGTTGTTCCGCCTTGGACATCATCCAGTCGCTCAAAGGGCACCGGCTCTTCTCGAGCGTCGAAGAGGTGGATCGTTATCTTCGGCAGGAGCGCGAGGCATGGGATCGCTAGTGCTTCCCGCTTCAGGGACCGTCTACCTCGACACGAGCATCATTATCTACAGCGTGGAAATGCACGACGTCTACTGGCCATCGCTTGTGGGACTCTGGGAAGAGGCCAGATCGGGGCGGATCGTGATCGTCAGCAGCGAGCTCACCGTCCTTGAGACGCTTGTCGCACCGCTAGCGAAAAAAGACGGAGCCTTGATCGCCGCGTATGAGAGACTGTTTCTCGCTTCGGAACTGCGGTTGCTTCCCATCACGCGGGCGACATTGCGAGAAGGAGCCCGCCTGCGGGCGACGCTCCCTTCGCTGAGAACTCCGGATGCCCTGCACGCAGCCTCGGCAGCCATGGCTGGCTGTACCATGTTCCTCACCAACGACGAGGGGTTTCGTCGCGTGAGTGGCCTACCCTGTACGATCCTTCGTGATGTCGCCGGAACTTGAAGTGTCGCGACAAAGGAACCTGCCATGCCCGGAGAAACCATGACCTCGCGCGAGCGCGTGCTCGCGGCCTTGGACCACCGGGAGCCGGACCGGGTGCCGATCGACCTCGGGGGCAACCAGACCGGGATCCACAAGTTCGCCTACCGGGCCCTGCTGGACCACCTGGGAATCGAGGACCGGGTGACGATCATGGACGCCGTGCAGCAGCTCGCCCGGCCGTGCGAGGCCGTGCTCCGGCGGTTCCATGTGGACACGCGGTACATTGCCGCCGGCGCGGCCTCGGATTTCAAAGGGGGCATCGTCACCGAGCAGCGCGACGGCCGGCTCTGGCACGACCTGGTCGACGAGTTCGGCGTGCGCTGGTCGATGCCCGACGACCAGCCGCTCTACATGGACATCACCCTCCATCCGCTGGCCGAGGCCACCATCGACGACCTGCGCACCTACCCCTTCCCCAAGGGCGACGACCCCGGCCGCTTCGCCGGCCTCCGCCAGCAGGCCCTGACGATCCGGAAGGAAACGCCTTACGCCGTGGTGAGCGGCATTTCCGGGGTGGTGTACGAAACCTGCTGGTACTTGCGCGGGCTGGAGCAGTGGCTCATGGACACGATCCAGCAGCAAGCGTTCTGCGAGGCCCTCCTCGATTGCACGCTCCAATTCTGGCTCGACTTTTTCCGCGGCTTCCTCGACGAGGTGGGCGACCTGGTCGACGTGATCATGATCGGCGACGATCTGACCGGCCAGAAGGGCCCGCTCTTCCGGCCCGATTTCTACCGCCGCATCGTCAAGCCGCGGCAGAAGCGGCTCGTCCAGTACATCCGCTCCCGCACCAAGGCGAAGATCTGGTATCACACCTGCGGCGCATGCACGGAGTATATCCCCGACCTGTTGGACAACGGGGTTGATATTCTCAACCCGGTGCAGATCAGCGCCGCGGGCATGGACCCTGCGATGCTGAAGGCCGAGTTCGGCGACCGGCTGGTCTTCTGGGGCGGGGCGATCGACACGCAGCACGTCCTGCCCGTTGCCTCGCCGGAAACGGTCCGCGAGCATGTGCGCCGCAACGTCGCCCTCTGGAAGCCTGGCGGGGGATACGTGTTCAACAACGTCCACAACCTCCAGGCCGCGGTGCCGCCGGAGAACATCGTCGCCCTGTTCGATGCCGCCTACGAGTCGGGATTCTATTCTTCTTGACACGCTGGGGGTAGCCATCGGGACGGAAGATCGGGTAGACTTAGGAGACAGGGCAACTGAATCGGAATTGTGACGGATTATTCGGTAATGAGCGGATCGTTTGAGGCGGCTGAGGGAGCTTGTGCTCGTTGTCCTTCGTGCAACAAGGAGATTCCGGCGGGGCCCGCCCTTCCGAGTGCGGAGAGTCCATGCCCCCATTGTGGCGGGCCCCTGTGGTTCCTTCACGTCGAGGTTGGGGATGTGCTGATCGTCCGGTTCTCGCCGGGACGCATTCTCAAGGAGGGCGAGTTCCAGCAGATCCGGGAATTCCTGTTTGCGCGAGACCCCCACCCACGCGTGGTGTTGAATTTGGACCACTGCCAGTACTTCAGCGACACCACGCTGGCTGGCTTCATCGTGCTCTACAAGAAGCTGACGGAGGCCCGCGGCCGACTGAAGATCTGCTGCCTCCGCCCGCCCATGTCGGATGTCTTCAAGCTGGCCCGGCTCGACCAGTTGTTCGACATCTACGACGACGAGAAGAGCGCCTTGGCCAGCTTCTGAGTGGAAACGTCCCGACATGTAGGTCAGGCTTTCCAGCCTGACATTTGGGGTTCATCCGGCTGAAAAGCCTGACCTGCAGCCCAAGTTCGCAGACGTCCCCGCTTAGGATCGGCCAAGGAACAACTGTCGGGATTGGGTGGCATGCTCTCACGACGCGAAGCGTCGGGTGAGCATGGAACCCGCCACGAGGGTCTCCATGCCGACCCTCGGCTGCGCCGAGTGACGGCATGCCACCCAAGCTGCCAGAGACGCCAGTTATTCTTTGCGCGATCCTTAGTGCCGTCCTTTCGGGCTTCCGCGGTTCCACCAGACGGTCAGCCAGGTGCGGCCCAGGGCATCGCACTGGTGGCCGCCGGCGTGATTGCCGACGGCGAAGTCGAGGCGGCCGTCGCCGTTGAAGTCGCCGACCACGACCGCGGCGTGACAGGGGAATCCTCGCTCCAGCGTGTGGCGAGCGAATTGGCCCGGCGAGGATTGTTCGAGCAGCACCACCGAGGGCAGCGGCCGGGCCGCGAGCCAGTCCGGCGTCAGGCGAGGCGGAACGAATGCGGCGAGGAGGATGTCCAGGTCGCCGTCGCCGTCGAAATCGCCGGCCTGCACGACCTCCGCGCCGAACATGTCGGCAATCCGGTGGTAGGCGAACTGCATGGCACCGCGGTTTTCGAGCCACTGGACCCCATGCCACGGGCTGAAACGCATGTTGTCGAAGGCATCGCCGTTGGCGTAGAGAACGTCCAAGTCGCCGTCACCGTCCAGGTCGACCAGTTGGATCCCGCTGGAGCCGAACGTGAGGTCGGGCGCCTGCCACAGCGTCTGCCGATGGAACTTCCCGCCGCCCTGGTTGAGGAACGCTTCCACGCACTCGCTTTCGTTGCTCACCAGCGCGAGGAAGTCGGGACGCCCATCCCGGTTGAGATCGAACACCGGGACGTGGACGGTGCCCGCGCGCGGGTCCAACACCTCGGGCTCGAACCGGGGTTGTTCGCCGGGGGAGGCGAGGTTCTTCAGCAACAAGACACCCCCCGTGAGAGACCACCCGAACTCCGCCACCACCAGATGGAGTTTGCCGGAGGAGTCCAGGGCGATGGGCCGGACGTCGGCCACGCGTCCCAGGCCGGAGGCGAGGACGATCTCTTCGAACCGCCCCGTGCGTCCGTCTTGCCGGAGCCAGATCACCCGGCCGAGATCGTGGTCCCGGGCGTTACGACTGCCCAGGTCGGCCACGAGCAGGTCGAGGGCCCCGTCGCCGTCGAGATCGCACGGCTCGATGTGGCAGGGGTTGTTCAGTTGGGCCAAGAGACGGGACTTGGATTGCGGGTGCCCGAGATCGTGCGAGGTGACTTCTCCCGAGAACATGTCGCTGGCCACAAGAACCGGCGGCTGCTTGGAGCCGAGCGCGGTCCAGCACAGCCCGGCGACCGCCGTGGACGCCTTCACGTCCGGGGCCCGGTCGAGTCTTTCCTGCTGAAAGGTCACTCGCAACGGGGTGTCGGCATCGTGCGGCTCCGAGTAAGAAATCGTCTCCGGGGCCCGGGAGCGGAAGTAAGCGACCGTTTGCGCCATGGGAGGCGGATCGAGGTCGGTACGTCCCGAATCCAGATAAAATTTCTGGCCCTTTTCCACTTCCTCCTGCCAGGCATCGCGGGGAAAGCTCTCCGGACGCGGCACGGCATGACAATCGCCGCAAAACGCCCGGATGCGCGATTCCAGGGCGGCGTCGGCCGCGACGCTCCCCGCCTGCTCCCAGACCGGCCCCTCGTGAGGCTGCTTCGACGCGGAGCCTGGCCACACTTGCCGGATCGCCCACGCGATCGTCCCGCAGATCGCCGCAACGGCGAGGACCGCGAGGAGGATGAGGACCCGTCGATGTTTTCCTGCTGGCATGGGCGGCGACAGCTCGTTCTCGGGCAACCATCCAGCCTAGCATACGCGTCGTCCCCGTCACAAGATCGGGCGGACGGGAACCGGACGAAGCATCCTCGCACTTACGGCTGCGCGCGGCCGCGACTATAATCGACGGGGAACGGGATGCCGGGCATTCCCTCGGGGGTAACCGTTGACAGGGGCCTGACGCGCCATGGGCGCACCGGAGCCTAAATATCCCTCGTCTCACTTGCGTCGTGAGCAGAGTCCGACTCCGTTTCTCCGGGCAGTTCCAGGATATGGATTCTTGGGAACCGCAAACAAGTACCCTTGGACACC
>CAYSGY010000209.1:0-9084 GCA_964430315.1 uncultured Planctomycetaceae bacterium | reverse complement strand
ACGACCGCAGTCACCGCTTCCACCAGCGGATACCGGAAGGAGATGTTCGCCCCACAGTCGCGGCAGCGGCCCTTGAGCATCATCCAGCCGAAGATCGGCACGTTGTCGTACCAGCGGATCGGATGCCGGCACGCCGGGCAATGGGACGACGGCAGGATCAGGCTCATCCCCAGCGGCAACCGGTAGACGACAACGTTCAGAAAACTCCCCACCGCCCCGCCGAAGGCAAAGAGCCACACACTCAGAAGGATCTCGGCAGGGGTGGACATCGAGCAGGGGTCGGGGGTCAGGGGTCGGGGGTCAGGGGTCAGGGGTCAGGGGTCAGGGGTCAGGGATCGGAGACCGTGCATCGAGACTTTCCTCCATCCGCGTAGCGGGCGGGCTTGCCCACCGTTCGGCCCCGTCAAAGGATCCCGTGCAACGGACGCCCGGGAGCCGCCAGCTCGTCGACGCGGCGCGTCACCTCGGGGTCCTCGACCAGCGGCGGCGCATGGTGCGGCTTCTGCCGGGCGTCGATTATCAGGGAGCCGTGGCACCCCCAGTGCTTGTCGCGTGAGAACGACTCGATCCCGTACACGTCGGCCGCAGGGTTGCTCCGGGTGAAGGTGACCCAAAGGAAATTGTTCAGCGTGCGCGCGACGAACTCGCTGTCGTCGACGATCACCACGAGGGGGAAGCTGTTCAGCGCGTCCTCCCGGGTATATCCGGCGCAGAAGCGTTCCACAGCCACATCGCGCCCGTGCGACTCGGACCGGCACGGCGGCCCCTCCACGGCGAGGATCCCCGGCAGGCAGACGCGCGGACGTCGGAAGCCGAGGTCCTCGGGAACGGTCATGCGGCTGTCGAGGACCACCGGGAGGATCCGCCTCGGCGTGCCGGCCGCCGCGACGACGACCTTGGAGCCGTGGTTGAGCGCTTCGCCGCTGTAGTCGAGCGTGTCGATGGTCGTGCAGGTTTGGAAGTGGAGGTCGCGCCGCCAGTCGGCCCGCTCCAGGACGTGACGCAGAAACTCGGGGATGTTCTGCACATCGAGTTCCGGATTGTCCTCGCCGGCCGCGATCCACAGGTATTTGGCCAGCGAGAGCTGCCCGTAGCCGAGGATCGCGTTGGCCACCGTCAGAAGTTCGGCAGGACGGTTCCGCTCCGCGAATGGCGAGTAGCGTTCGCTCCCGATGGCCAGCAACAGCGGGTGGACGCCGGCCGCGTCGACGGCGTGGACCGCGCGCACGCCCGGGATGGCCTTGGGAAGCACCGGTCCGGTGATCTCATGGATGAGCTTGGCGAACATTGTGTCTTCCTGCGGGGGCCGGCCCACCACGGTAAACGGCCAGACCGGCCGCTCGCGATGGTAGACCCTCTCGACCCGCATCACCGGAAACTTGTGCCGCAGGCTGTAGTAGCCGAGGTGGTCGCCGAAGGGGCCTTCGGGCAGAACCTGTCCCGGCTCCACGTAGCCGGTGATGGCGAAGTCGGCCTCGGCGCAGATCGGCAGCTCGTCGGGAAGACAGACCATCGGGACGCGGCGGTGTCCGAGGACCCCGGCGAAGGCCAGCTCGCTCATTCCCTCGGGCATGGGCATGACGGCAGCCACGGCCATCGAGGGCGGCCCGCCGACGAACACGTTGACGCGGAGCCGCTCCTTGCGACGAATCGCCGCGGCGTGATGGACGCCGATCCCGCGGTGCAACTGATAGTGAATGCCCACTTGCCGCCCCAACTCGTACTCCCCGCCGGAGATCTGGACGCGGTACATCCCGAGGTTCGAGCGGGCCATTCCCGGATGGTCGGGATCCTCGGTGTAGACCTGGGGCAAGGTGATGTAGGCGCCGCCGTCGTCGGGCCACGACTTGAGCTGGGGCAAGTTGGGGAGCGTCGTCCCGTGGGCCAGCACCGGGGCGCGGCGCACGCGCTTCGGCCGTGCATGCCACGCCGCCCAGGGCGTGCGAAGATCCAGAAGAATCCGCGGGCGGCGCAGCACGTCTCCCGGATCGACCGCCAGTTGCACCAGGCGATGGAGCAACTCCAACGAGTCGCGAAAGATATAGCGGATCCGCTCCAACGTCCCGAAGAGGTTGCTGACCATCGGGAAGCGGCAGCCCCGCACGCTGGCGTAGTAGATCGCCGGACCGCCGGCGCGAAACACCCGGCGTTGAATCTCGGCCGCCTCGAGGTGCGGATCGACCGGCTGCTCGATGCGCACCAACTGCTTGGTTGCCTGCAAATCGTCAACGCATTCCCGAAGTGTGCGGTATCCCATGGCGTGGCGTCACTTCTTCTTGCGGTCTCGCATCCGTTTCTGAAGATGTCCGAATCGAGTGGCCGGCATCCGGACCCTGCGGCTCGTCTTGCGGGAGGTGTGCTTTTTGCTGGTCATGGTTTTCTCCGCGACGTCCCGGTCGTTCGACCATTTATTGTAATCTCGCACGCCGAGGTGGTCATGCCCTCACGGGACTGCCAAATTCCGCGAGTCTCACAGACATGCCCTGCGTTCCGTGCCGGGAACCCCGCCAGCGGGTGTGCGTCGCCCTTTTCCGGCCGTTAGGAAGTCGCCTCACTGGAGGGAGGGCCATGTTGACCCCGTTTTCCTCGGCGTCGTAAAATGGAAGAGAGCCTGGAGTCCAAGCGGTCATCGAGTGCCAGGGCCGCCGAAGGTCCCCCACAACGCAACGCCCGAGGGAAGGCCGTGAGTACGATCGCTCACCTCACACTTGCCGAGTATGACCGCATGGTTGCGTGCGGGGTCTTCGACAGAAGCCCGGGGCGGCGATTGGAGTTCATCCGAGGGGAGATCCGCGAAATGACTCCGATTGGCTCCGAACACGAAGTGCTCGTCGACCGATTGACGGAGTGGAGTTTCCAGGCCGTACCACCAGGCCGCGTTTGGGTGCGGGTGCAGAACTCCATCGGGCTTCCGGCACTCGAAAGTGCTCCGGAACCGGATCTCGCGTGGGTCGTCCGACGCGACTATACTCGCGGCCGTCCGAGTTCCTCCGACGTGCTTCTCGTGATGGAAGTGTCGGAAACCAGCCTCTCCTATGACCAGGGAGATAAGGCCGATTTGTATGCTGAGGCCGGGATTGCGGACTACTGGGTTGTGAACATTCCCGACCGGGCCGTCGAAGTCCGACGCGATCCGCGAAGCGGCCGATATCAGAACCTGCAAGTCTATCGTGGGGACGACGTGATCCGCCCGCTGGCCCTACCCGAGGCGACGCTGATCGCATCGACCCTCTGGTCTTCCTAGGGCGCGTCGGCGTCATCGCGTCCGTTCGCCTCCGCGCGGGCGTCCCCCCCTCCTCCACGGCTTCTTGTCGGGGGGCGGTCTGCCTGATAGACTCAGTAGTTTGGACCGTTATCGGCGAAGCTCGCAGGGGTGCGCATGGGCGGCATGGTCGAAGCAAGCGCGGCGGGACTGGTCGGCGGAGACGCCATGGAGGAGGCGATCCGGATCCGCGGGGCCCGCGTCCATAACCTCCAGAACCTCGACTTGGACATCCCCCGCAACCGGTTGGTGGTTGTTACCGGCCCGAGCGGCTCCGGCAAGAGCTCGCTGGCATTCGACACCATCTACGCCGAGGGACAGCGGCAGTACGTCGAGAGTCTCTCGGTCTATGCCCGGCAGTTCCTCAACCAGTTGGAGCGGCCCGACGTCGATCTGATCGACGGCCTCCAGCCCACCATCGCCATCGACCAGCGTTCCGGCACGAGCAATCCGCGGAGCACGGTGGCCACGGTCACGGAGATCTACGACTACCTGCGGCTCTTGATGGCGAGGCTCGGGGAGCCGAGCTGCTATCGCTGCGGGGAGCCGATCCGGCAGCAGAGCCCGGAACAGATCCTCAACGAGCTGCTGGCCCTGCCGGAGGGCACCAAGCTCATGGTCCTCGCCCCCATGGTCCGGGGCCGCAAAGGCGAACACCAGGAGGTGTTCGCGGCGGTGCGCAAGGCGGGGTTCGTGCGGGTCCGCGTCGACGGCGAAGTGGTCGATGCCGAGCATCCCCCGGCTCTGACGGCGCAGAAGTCGCACCATATCGAGGCCGTGGTGGATCGGGTCATCGTGCGCAACGGCGTGCGGTCTCGCCTGGCGGAGTCTGTCAACCTGGCCGTGCGTCACGGCGAAGGGCTGGTGCTCGCCCTGTACGAAGCCCCGCCGAAAACCAACGGCGGATCGTGGCGCGAACGACTCTTCAGCACCCGCCACGCGTGCCCACGATGCAAGATCAGCTATGAGGAGATCGAGCCGCGCACGTTCAGCTTCAACAGTCCGTACGGCGCGTGCCCGGAATGCGAGGGCCTCGGCGTGCGTGAGGAGTTCGATCCCGACCTGGTCGTGCCCGACAAGAGGTTGTCGCTCTCCAGCGGGGCGATCGCGCCATGGCGAGGATCCGACGTCGCGACCCGCAAGGCGAAGACGCAGCTCCGTCCCTTCCTGGCGTCCGCCGGATTCCGATGGAACACGCCGCTGGAGAAGCTCGATCCGGCCACGTTCGAGAAGCTGCTCCACGGCGCCGGCAAGGCGTTTCCCGGCGTTTTCGGGCTCCTCGAGCGCGACTTCGAGAGCACGCGCGACGAGGCGGGCTGTCAGCGTTTGGCGGCGTTCCGCGGGCAGATCACCTGCCCGGCCTGCGGCGGCGCACGCCTCCGTCCCGAGGCGTGCTCGGTGCGGATCGCCGGCAAGGCCATCCACGAAATCACGCGCCTCACCGTGGCCGAGGCCCGACTGTTCGTCTCGCAGCTCGCCTTCGACGAGGAGGAACAGCCCGTCGCGGAGCCGCTGGTCAAAGAAATCCACTCGCGGTTGTCGTTCATGGAGCGGCTCGGCCTGGAGTACCTGACGCTCGACCGGCCGGGCGACACGCTCAGCGGCGGCGAGCTTCAGCGGGTGCGGCTGGTCACGGGGCTGGGTTCCGGCCTGGTGGGCGTGTGCTACGTGCTCGACGAGCCCTCCATCGGGCTGCACCCCCGCGACAACCAGCGCCTGATCGACGCGATGCGGGACCTCCAGGTCCTGGGAAACACCGTGTTGGCCGTCGAGCACGACGGGGCCATCATGCGTCAGGCCGATTGGCTGATCGACCTCGGGCCGGGGGCAGGCCGGCACGGCGGACGCATCGTGGCCCAGGGCACGCCCAACGAGGTCGCGGCCAGCGAGGCGTCGCTCACTGGGGCCTACCTGGACGGAAGGCTCACCATCCCCGTGCCCGAGCACCGACGCCGGGCCGCCAAGGGACGCACGCTTACGTTGGAAGGTGTCGCGACCAACAACCTCAAGAACGTCACGGTCCACTTTCCACTTTCCGTGTTCACGTGCGTGACGGGGGTCAGCGGGTCGGGCAAGAGTTCGCTGCTGAACGAGACCTTGGCGAGGGCGTTGGTGCAGCGGCTCGGCGGGATTGCCCCCAAGCCCGGCCCGCACCAGGCGATCCGCGGCGCCAACCCGATCGACAAAGTCGTGCAGATCGACCAGTCGCCGATCGGACGCAGCCCGCGAAGCAACCCGGCCACCTACGCCGGCGTCTTCGACGAAATCCGCAAGGTGTTCGCCAACACCCGCGACGCCCGACGCCTCGGCTACAAGGCAGGCCGGTTCAGCTTCAACGTGAAGGGCGGCCGCTGCGAGGAGTGCCAGGGCCACGGATTGCAGCGGATCGAGATGAACTTTCTCCCGGACCTCTACCTGACCTGCCCCGTGTGCGAAGGAAAACGCTTCAACCGGCAGACGCTGGAGATCCGCTACCGCGACCGGTCGATCGCCGACGTACTCGATATGCGCGTCGACGACGCCATGGACTTCTTCACCAACTTCCCGACTCTCTCCCGGCTGTTGAAAAGCCTCCAGGAAGTCGGCCTGGGCTACATGACACTCGGGCAGCCCTCGATCACCCTGTCGGCCGGCGAGGCCCAGCGGGTCAAGTTGGCCGCGGAACTCAGCCGCGTCAACACGGGCAACACGCTCTACATCCTCGACGAGCCCACCACCGGCCTCCATTTCGACGACATCCGGAAGCTGCTCCTTGTGCTCGGCCGGCTGGTCGACCTCGGCAACACGGTGATTGTCATCGAACACAATCTCGACGTGATCAAGACCGCCGATTGGATCCTTGACCTCGGGCCCGAGGGCGGGGACCGCGGCGGCTACCTCCTCGCCGCCGGCACGCCCGAGGAAATCGCCGCCCTCGAAGACAACTCGACCGGGCGATTCCTGCGCGGCACGCTGGAATCACGCGCGACATCGCCATAGAATCGCTTGCGTGCCTGGGACGAGGCCTCGCCCTCCCAGGGGCACGCAAGGTCCTTGAGGAGCAGCGAACGACTTCATGCCTTTCTCGCCAGAAGCTCCGACCGTTGCCGTCATGCTCAGTGGTGGGCTGGATAGCGCCATCCTGGTGGGGCACTTGCTGCGCGGCGGGCAGACGGTCCAGCCGATCTACGTGCAGTCAAACCTCTTCTGGCAGCATGCGGAACTCCCGGCCGTCCAAGCGTATCTTGCTCGGCTTGGTGACGAGTACCCCGGGCTGCACCCCCTCGTCGTCCTGGAACTGCCTCTTGCTGACCTGTACGACGGCCACTGGAGCCTGACCGGCGCCGATCCGCCGGACGCCCTGACTCCGGACGACGCGGTCTACCTCCCAGGGCGGAACCTCCTGCTGCTGGTAAAGGCAGGGCTTTGGTGCCAGTTGCACGGGATCGGGCAGTTGGCCCTGGGGGTGCTCGGCACCAATCCGTTCCCCGACGCCACGGCCCAGTTCTTCGATGCCTTCGAGGCGGCCCTCAACGGTGGGGCTGGTCCGGCGCTTCGCATCCTCCGGCCGTTCGGCGCGTTGAAGAAGTGTCAAGTGATGGAGTTGGGCCGCGGCCTCCCTTTGGAGTTGACTTTTTCGTGCATTGCCCCGGTCTCGGGGCTGCATTGCGGGCGGTGCAACAAGTGCGCCGAACGTCAGGCGGCGTTTCGCCAGGGGAACTGGCTTGATCCTACCCCGTACGCCGGTAGCCAAGTGGGCGAAGGGGGCCGACCGCCGACCATGCCCCCGGGCAAGGCATGAGCAATCGAAGGAGTGACCCCATGTTCCGCGTCACATACGAGATTCACTTCTGCTACGGCCATCGACTGCTGAATTACGAGGGCAAGTGCAAGTACTTGCACGGCCACAACGGCAAGGCCGTCATTACGCTGGAGGCGGAGACGCTCGACCGGCGAGGCATGGTTCTGGATTTCTCCGACATCAAGCGGTCGGTCAGCGCGTGGATCGACGCGGAACTGGACCACCGCATGATCCTGCACCGCGAGGATCCGATCGTCCCCCTGCTGAAGCAACAGGGCGAGCCCTTCCATCTCATGGACGACAATCCCACGGCGGAGAACATCGCCCGGCTCATTTCCGAGCGTGCGCGGGCCCAAGGGTTGCCCGTCGTCGAGGTCCGGTTGTGGGAGACACCCCACTGCTTCGCCACCTACTGTCCGGGGCCCGACGACGCGCGTACGATTCCCTAGGCGTCCGAGACGTTTGAGGTGTCGACGTGGGTGGCTGGAGTTGAGCCAAGCTCCGCCCCAGCGCCGTACCCTCACCATGCCCCGGCCTCAGATGGGACGGATCAAGAAGGAGGATATCATGGGCAGAATGAAGAAATGGCTTTTGGCGTCGGCGGTGGTGGCGGTAGTCCTGATGTGCGCTTCGCCCAGATCGGCGGAAGCGGGATGGAGGTATCGGGCGGGCCCGGCCGCATACGGTGCCTGGTACTTCGGGGGAACCGGCTCTCCGAACCTCTTCTACGCGACCAACGGGCTGGTGACAGTCACCGTTCCCCCGAGTGTGATCGTCACCCCTCGATACATGGCCAGACGCCCGCTTTACAACCCCTACCTCTACTACGCCGATTCACGCTTGCCGTACGGAGGCTACTACTTCCGGCCGTATTAGTTGCCGTTGCGGAAAGCGTACCGCGTGTCTCCCTCCCCCAACAGGGACGTATTCGCAGTGATCGAGTGAGGCGAAGAGGGCCGACGCGGTGGGAGGGAAGCGTCCTGGGGCACAGCCGCCCTCGGCTGTGCCGGGCCTGATAATACGGCGCCCTCCGACGCATCACGCCCGGTCCGCACCGCCGGGGGCGGCTGTGCCACAAGGGAGGCCAGCCACACAGCCGGGGATGGCTGTGCCCCTTGAATTATCGCGACGAGTCGGTGTCCCCAAGAAAAAGTACAGTCCGGGCAGCCCGCTTGACGGGCGACGCCCGGACTGTGATCCCCCCCTGGGAACGTACTTGCCTGAACTGGAGTGGTTCGTGCGGCCCTTTGCCAGCTTGCCGGCGGTGCAAGGTGGTATCGGCGTCCGACGCGAGCCGACTTTGGCAGAATTTGCCGGTCACGAGGATTCTTCCGCTTTCGACTGAACTGACGGCTTGCCCCGGCCGATTTTTGGGATGCCCCGAAGCCCGGGCTGTTCCCCGGGCCGGTGAACGAACGCAGGTATCTTGCCTGCGTTTCCTAGCCCCTGGAGGAACCCGAAAAGTGGGCAAGTCGCAAAGGCTGGTGGATGCGGTGTCCAGATCCCCAATTCTGTGGGGACTGGCCGTCAGCGCTGGGTTCTACGCCCTGATCCACGCCGAGTTGCTCGGCAAGACGTTTCTCCAGCGTTACTGTGCCGGCCATCCGGTGGCCTACATCGAAACGGTGATGTTCTTCATCGGGCTTGCCTCGCTGATACTCAAGGGACTCGACCTGGCGGCGCAATCGGCCACCCTGGAGCGATCGCCCTTGGGCACGCTCGCCAAGCCTACCGCCGCACCGGATACCGCCAGGACGCTGCTCGAACGCATCGACCGGCTGGGCGCCGGGCGACAGCGCGGCTACTACGTCGGCCGCGTGCGCGAAGCGCTGGAGCACGTCGTCGCCCGCGGTTCTGCCGACTCGTTGGACGATGAGCTGAAGTATCTGGCCGACGTCGAAGTCGGCCGGGTCCACGCGAGTTATAGCCTGTTTCGCGTGGTCCTCTGGGCCATCCCGATCTTGGGGTTCCTGGGCACGGTGATCGGAATCACGATGGCCCTGAACGGAGTCGATCTCCAGGCGCCCGACCAGTCGATGGT
>CAYSGY010000208.1:2995-9268 GCA_964430315.1 uncultured Planctomycetaceae bacterium | reverse complement strand
AAATGCCATGCACAGCCGGGGGCGGCTGTGCCACATGGGATCATCGCTTCATCCACCAGAGCATGCTGGTCGGAGCAGCAGGCAGCCATTCTGCGGTCTGCCCGACAGGCTGGAAGCCTGTGCTACCCTCCGAAGCTTGCCATCGCGCTTGGCTCGTCGCCAAAGATACGGAAGATCGTCTCAAGCTTGGTGGCCCGAAACACCTCCCGTTGGCCGGGCGACACGCCGAAAAGCCGCAGCGTCCCTCCCGCCGCCACCACACTCCGCTGCAACGAAACCAGCATCCCCAGAAACATGCTGGTGATGACGCGCAGGCGGGAAAGGTCCAGCGCGACCCGCGACACGCCGCCGATCGCGGAAATCACCTCGTCGACGCGAGGGAGACTCTCGGAACCGGAGATCAGCCCCGGCAAGAAGACCAGCACGGCAGCCTCGTCGGTCGGCTTCCGGACAAACCACAGGAGGCGCCCGCAGCCGGGGCAGGGCCTGTCGTCCTCGGCCTCGGGCAGGTCGATGACCGAGCCCGCCCCGCAATAGGGACACACCACCGCCACGCCTTGTGGAGACTCCGATGCACTAGCCACGGTCACCCCCTTGGATCGGAATTTGCCTCCCCTGAGTGCCTAATTCTACCCGCTGGGGGGCTGCCTGCAAGACTTCTTCCAGGGGGCGATCTTGACCCTACTTGCGGGTGTGCTGGCATGAGATGGTTGGGCGCAGTATCTGCCGTGAGTTCTTTGCTTGCCCGAGTGGCCTATGGGACCCGCACCAATCGAAAAGAGAATCGCAGCCCTGGAGGAGGAACTCGCCAGGCTGAAGAGCAAGGTGGAAGGGACGCCTCCGGCGACGCCATGGTGGGAACGGATCGCCGGGACGTTTCAAGACGACTCCATCTACGAGAAGGCGATGAGATTGGGGCGGCAGTACCGACGCTCACTCGGGCATAGCCCCAGGAAGCGGAAGCCGGGGCGATGATGCTTGTCCTCGACACTGATCACATGAGCGTGCTCGAATGGGGCGGCGACTCAATAAGACCGGAAGGCCCCTGACCGCCACCCCCATCTAGAATGGCTGTTCCTCGACGCACACGGTCTCGGCCAGGGCAGCCACGCCGCTCGCATCGAACCGGCACTGGAGCCGTTGGCGGAGATTGGCGTGGGCGGCGGCCAGGCCGAGGCGGACCCCGTCGAGCAGCTCGCGCCCCTCGCGGATCGCGCAGGCGATGCCGGCCGTCAGCGCGTCGCCGCAGCCGATCGGGTTGACGATCTCCTCGGGCCGCACCGGAATGGGATGGGCCCGCCACGCGGCTTTCTTGGTTGTGATCCAGGCCGGGCCGCTGCCCTGGGTGACGAGCACCCATTGGGCGCCGCGACGGTTCAGCGACCGCATCGCCCGGAGCAATTCCTCGTCGGTCTCCAATGGCCGGCCCATCGTCTGAGCCAACTCCTCCCGGTTCGGCTTGACCAGAAAAGGCTTCAGGTCGAGGCACGCCAGAAGCCCCTCGCCGCGGAAGTCGAGCAGGGCCGGGCACGGCGTGCATTGGACCAGTTCCCGGTAATACGAAGCAGGCGTCCCTTGGGGCAGGGAGCCGATGACGATCGCCACCTCGGCCCGGCCGGCCTCCTCCGCGTAGCATTGCTGGAACCGATCGAGTTCGCCGTTTCCCAGCGGCCGGCCGTTCTCGACCAACTCCGTGATCTTGCGGGCGCCAAGGTCGAGGATCGTCGTACAGACGCGGGTCGGGGCGCGGGTGAGGACGAACCGGAAGGGCAAGCCAAGCTGGCTCAAATCGCCGTCGATCTGGTCCGATTGCCCCCTGCCGACGGGCGCCAGAGCGCGGACCGGTCCGCCCAACCGGTGCACGGCAACCGCCGCATTGAACACCTTGCCCGAGGCGATCCAGTGGACTTCCCGGGCACGATTCACCTCGCCGTAGCGGAAGGCATCGAAGACGACGACCTGCTGCCACGCCGGCGTCAGACCTGCCGAGAGAATCACAGGACCTCCTCCAGGATCTTGGTCAGCTCCTCGTCGGACAGCTCGCGGGGATTGCCGCTCATGCTGCTGCCGCGCGAGTCGCGCACGAGGGCCGGGATCCGGGCGGCGGTCACGCCGAGCTGCGAAAGACGCCGCGGCACGCCCACCCGGTCGCAAAGGGCCGAAATCTCGGCAATGAAGACTTCGGCCGCCTCCTCCGGCGAGGTCGACGGCCCTTTGCCGAAGAGGATGTGCGCGAGCCGGGCAAGCTCCGCTTGCCTTATCTGGCGATTCACCCGGAGCGCCACCGGCAGCATCAGCGCACAGGCCGTCCCATGCGCCACGCGGCAGTGAACGCCCAGGGCCGCAGCCACGCCGTGCGCCATCCCCAGGCCGGAGTTGGCCAGGCACATCCCGGAGAGCATCGCCGCATGGGCCATGTTCTCCCGGGCCGGCTGCGAGCGGCCGCTGGAGACCGCCTCGGCGATCGCCGGGATCGCCTTCCTGAGCCCCTCGACTGCCAACGCCTGCGGAATCGGCTGGGCCTTGCGCGAAAGGTAGCTCTCGATCAACTGGGTGATCGCGTCCATGCCGCTGGCGGCTGTGACCTCGGGCGGGACCGTGACGGTCAGCTCCGGATCGACCAGCGCGATCCGCGGCAGAATCTTCTCCGAGCGGAGGCTCTTCTTGAACGGCGGATCGTAGCAGGAGATCACCGCGTTGCGGGTCGCCTCGGCGCCGGTGCCGGCGGTCGTGGGCATGGCCATCACCGGGAGCGGATCGTGGACCAGCTTGAGGTCGCGCCCGACGTTTTCCAGGTAGTCCTTCACCGTGGGGCTTTCGTCGTTGGTCGCCATGGCCGCGGCGGCTTTGCCGAGGTCGATGGCCGCCCCGCCGCCGACCGCCAGCACGAAGTCGCCCGGCCCCGGCCGATGGTCCCGCAGCACGGCCGCCACGCGGTCCACGTCCTGCACTTCGGGCTCGTGGACGATGGTCTCCAGAAAAACCGTCTCGACGCCTTGCGCGTGCGCCGAGTCGGTGATCTCCCCGAGGACGCCGCTGGCGGCCAACGCCGGGGCGCCGCAGATCAGGAAGGCCCGGCGTCCCAGACTCCGCGCGAGGTTGCCCACCTCACGGCGACGTCCCCAGCCGAAGACGATCCGCTGCGGGGCGTTGAAGTCGTAGCGAAGGGGGGAATCGGGGGGCATCGTGTTCTTCTCCTCGTTCCCACGCTCTGCGTGGGAACGGCCTTCTGGCCGCTCTGCGGCCACGCTCGACGCGTCGCAGAGCGGCATTCCTGTGCGTTCCCACGCGGAGCGTGGGAACGAGGGAAAGAGCGTGGGAACGAGGGATTGTTCCCGGCGTCTTCTTTCTTCTCTTCGGGTGTCCAGTATAATGGCATCCCTTGAACGCACGATAGACCTCCCGGGTGTCGCTGCCATGAGAATGGGATTTCGGATTTCCGTTGCGGTGGGGTGGCTGGTGCTTTCTGTTGGTGCCGTGGTTGGCACGGAGATCGGGCCGCTCCTGGCGAAGCTGCGTGCCGTGGGACCCAACGGGGCCGGGCACCGCGAGGCGACCCCGGCATGGGAGGAACTCGTCAAGAGCGATGCCTCCCGGTTGCCGCAGATCCTCGCCGGGCTCGACGGAGCGGGCCCGTTGGCCGCCAACTGGATCCGCACGGCCATCGACGCCATCGCCGAGCGTCAGCTCCAGCAAGGCCGTCCCTTGCCGGCAGCCGAGTTGGAGGAGTTCCTCCTGGACAAGAAGCAAGCCCCCCGGGCCCGGCGGTTGGCCTACGAGTGGCTGTTGCGTGTGGACCCGTCGGCCGAGGACCGGCTCATCCCCAAAATGCTCGACGACCCGAGCCTCGAAATGCGTCGCGACGCGGTCGCCCGGCTCATCGACGAGGCGGCCGGTCATGCCAAGGCGAAACGCGAGGCCGAGGCCGTCGCGCTGTACCGCAAGGCGCTCGACACGGCGAGGGAGCGGGACCAGATCGATCTGGTAGCCAAGCGGCTCCGCGCGCTGGGGCAGAAGGTCGATCTCGTGCGTCAGCTCGGATACGTGGTGCGATGGAAGCTCCTCGGGCCCTTCGCCGACGTCGGCGGCAAGGGATTCGATGCCGTTTACCCGCCCGAAGACGAACTCCGTTTCGACGCCGAGTACCAGGGCAACAAGGGCCCCGTGCGGTGGAAGGACTTCGTTTGCAGCGACGACTACGGCACCGTGGACCTCAACAAGGGGCTCATGGAGGTGAAGGAAGTGGTCGGCTACGCGGTCACCGAGTTCGACGCCGAGCGTGACGCCGAGGTCGAGTTGCGGTTCACGTCCGACAATGCCCTGAAGATCTGGGTGAACGGCGTCCTGACGGCGTCCTACAAGATCTACCACGGCGGCTCCCAGCCCGATCAGTACGTCAATCGAGTCGCGCTGCGGCGGGGGCGAAACGTGATCCTGGTGAAGGTCGGCCAGAATGAACTGACCCAGGATTGGGCCCGCGGCTGGAACTTCCACCTCCGCGTTGTGGACCTCGCCGGAGCGCCCGTGCGTTCGGCGGCGAAGCAGGGAGCAGGGATTAGGGATTAGGGATTAGGGGCGAGGCGATCCAAGACACGCGTAGCGGGCGGGCTTGCCCGCCGTTTGAAGCTGGCCATGTTTCGCGCCGAACAGTTCTTACCGAGAGAAACCATGCGATCGACCCTCCAAGTGACCGTGGCGCTGGTGATCGTGGCAGCCCTCTGTGGGGCGGACTGGCGACAGTTCCGCGGACCCGATGGTGCCGGCGTTTCTCCAGAGACGGGCCTGCCGACCCACTTCGACGCCAAGGAAAACGTGGCCTGGAAAGCGCCGCTTCCGGGCACGGGCCCCTCGGGGCCGATCGTGGTGGCGGGCCGGGTGTTCGTGACCGCGGCCACCGGACCGCACCAGGAGCGGCTGCACGTGCTGGCCTTCGACGCCGCCACCGGGAAGCTCCTTTGGAATCGACAGCTCTGGGCGACGGGGCACACGATCTGCAATCCGTTCGGCGGCGTGGCCATTCCCACCCCGGCCAGCGACGGAAAACGCGTCTACGCGTTCTTCTCGTCGAACGACCTGGCCTGTTTCGATCTCGACGGCAACCTTCAGTGGTTCCGCGGCCTCGCCTTCGAGCGCCCCCTGACACGCAATGACGTGGGCATGGGCTCCTCCCCGCTGGTCGTCGGCGATACGGTTGTGGTGCAGATGGAAGACCAGGGGGCATCTTGGGCCGCGGGGATCGACGCGGCCACGGGCGAGACCCGGTGGACGATCGACCGTGAGCCCGCAGCCAACTGGACGTCGCCCACCTTGCTCAAGGGAGCGGCCGGTACCGGCGACCTTGTGCTCCTCCAGTCGAAGTCGCGGCTCACGGGCCACGATCCCCGAACCGGGCGTCAGGTGTTCCACTACGACGCCCCCTGTTCGACCGTCTCCTCCAACGTGGCCCTCGGCGACCGCATCTATCTGCCCTCGGGCGGCCTGACCGCCCTGCGCTACGATCGGAAGACCGGCGCGTTGGAGACGCTATGGCAAGAGCAGCGTCTCCAACCGTCCAATGCCAGCCCGGTGGTCCACAACGGGCGGGTCTACGTGATGAAGGGCAGCGGGGTCCTCGTGGGCGCCGAGGCGTCGACCGGAAAGACCCTTTGGCAGTTCCGGCTCCGCGGCCCGATCTGGGCCACGCCTGCGTTGGCCGGGGATCATCTCTACGTGGTCAACCATGACGGGCTGGTTCAGATCGTTCGCCTGGGAGAGAAGGCAACGCTGGCCGGCACCGGGCAGATCGACAAGGCCGTCCTCGCCTCACCCGCCGTGGCCGACGGGGCGGTCTACTTCCGCAGCAACCAGCACCTCTGGAAGATCGCCGCCGGCAAGAAGCAATCGCCGTAGCACAGCCATCTTGGCTGTCTTGGGCCAGGCTGGAAGCCTAGGCTACGAAGCCCGGGCTACGGCACGTCGATGATCGCTTTGACGATGCCGGGCCGGTAGTCGGCGTTGGAAGCGAACGCTTCCGCGACGCGATGGAGCGGAAACCGGTGGCTTACCAGCGGGGCGAGTTCCACGGTGCCCCGTTGCGCCAGCCGGATCGCCCGGGGATAGACCAGCTTCATGCGCCGGACCATGATGATGGAAAGGCCCTTGCGCCGGGCCGTGGAATGCTTGAGCAACAGGCGGTCGTCGCCCGGGATGCCGACGACCATGAGGCGTCCGCCGTGGGCGAGCATTTCGGCGGCCTGGTCGACGGACTCGTCGCACCAGGCGGCCTCGAACGCC
>CAYSGY010000208.1:0-2973 GCA_964430315.1 uncultured Planctomycetaceae bacterium | reverse complement strand
ATCGACCCCGCGTCCGCCGGTCGCCTCGC
This sequence comes from uncultured Planctomycetaceae bacterium, assembly GCA_964430315.1. Taxonomy (GTDB): domain Bacteria; phylum Planctomycetota; class Planctomycetia; order Pirellulales; family Thermoguttaceae; genus CALFBP01. The sequence goes on along the minus strand of CAYSGY010000208.1, from coordinate 2,944 downwards.
GCACGGCGGCCACCGGATCGGCCTCGCCGCAACGCCAGACGGCGGTCGCCCCGAATCGTTTGGCCAGATCGAGCCGCCAGGGGAAGCGGTCGGCCACGTAGACCGGATCGGCCCCGGCCAGTCGGGCCAACTGGAGAATGCTCAGTCCGATCGGCCCGGCGCCCAGGATCGCCACGCGATGGCCGACCCGGATCTTGGCTAGATCGACCGCGTGGATCGCCACGCCGAGCGGCTCCAGGAGCACGCCGGCGGCATCGTCCAGCCCGTCGGGCAGCGGGAAGCAGCAGCGTGCCGGCATGTCGATCCATTGGCACAGGGCCCCGTGGTCCGGCCAGAGGCCGCAGAAGCGAAGGTTCAGGCACAAGTTCGGATCGCCCCGTTCGCAGAACTCGCACTGCTGGCACGGCTGGGCCGGATCGACCGCGACCCTCGTGCCCGGCGTCAGCGGCCGGAACTCGCCGTCGAGACCCTCCTTGCCCACCTCTTCCACGACCCCCGCGAACTCGTGGCCGAGGATAAGCGGCCCTCCGAGTTGCGTGTCGCCGATGCGGGCATGGCGGTAGGTGTGCAAATCGCTCCCGCAAACCCCAACGGCCTTCACGCGCACCAGTGCCCGCCCAACCCCCGGCGAGCCCGGTCGTGGCACTTCCTCGATCCGCATATCCGCCGGCCCGTGCAGCCGGGCGGCGAGCATCCTCTTGGAGTCCATCGTGCTTTGCGGCTCGAAGTGCTGGTGTCGAAGGAACGCCCTACGATTGGCCGGGGACATACCAGCTTGAATCCTACATCATCGGCTTCCGTCCGGCAACCAAGGCCGAGCGCGGGACCGAACCAACTCGTTCGTGGGGCAGGGCGGCAACCGGCCATTGTCCGGCAGAGTCTTGAATCACCACGCCGGGGGTGCTAGTATCGAGTTCTGAGGCAATACGACCCAACCTGCCCCGTCACGCCGACTGCGAAAGGGATGGCCGCAGACATCCTTCTTGTAGTCCTTTCCGCTTGGCGCGCCCCAACGTTCCGGGTGGAGGTCCGAAGACTGAAGGATTCACCCCATTTTTTCCACGAACCGTTGTAGGGGGATCGAGGTGAGAGCCATGGCAGCTCGCGTCTCCGGGAGCGGTGTTCTGGCCGCCGCGGCCGCGGTTCTTCTCGCGGGATGCGAGAGGAGTCCGTCGGCCGAGGGCAAACCGGCCGCGCCGCCGCCGCCCGAAGTGAGCGTGAGCAAGCCGGTCTACCGTGAAGTCACCGACTACTTCGACTTCCCGGGGCGGACGGCCGCGGTGGGCGAGGTGGAGGTGCGTGCGCGAGTCACGGGCTACCTCGTCAAGGTGAATTTCGAGGACGGCCAGCAGGTGAAGAAGGGGGATCTTCTGTACGAGATCGACCCGAGGCCCTACCAAGCCGACCTGGACCGGGCCACCGGCGACCTGGCCCGGCTGAAAGCCCTGCTCGACAAGGCCAAGGCCGACCTGACGCGCGGGGAGAAACTGATTCCTTCCGGGGCGATCAGCCGGGACGAGTACGAGCAGTGCGTGGCGCAACTGGCGGTGCACAAGGCCTCGATCCAGTCGGCCGAGGCCGCCGTGCGCGATGCGAAGCTGCACCTCGGATTCACCCGCATCACGTCACCGATCGACGGACGGGTGAGCCGGACCCGCGTCACGGAAGGAAACCTGGTCCAGCCCGGATCGGACGAGGCCGGCGTGCTCACCACGGTGGTGACGACCCATCCGGTGTACGTCTACTTCCACATCGACGAACCGGCGCTGCTGAAGTACGACCGGCTCGACTGGCGTTCGGGACGCGAGACCCTTCCCGACCGGATCAAGGTGCTCAAGGTCCCGGTGGAGATCGGCCTGGGCGACGAGAAGGGCTTCCCGCACCGGGGCGTTCTCGACTTCCTCGACAACAAGATCGATTCGGAGACGGGGACCCTTCGGGCCCGCGGCGTCTTCGACAACACGAAGCAATACCTCACTCCCGGACTGTACGTCCGCGTGCGGCTTCCCATCGGCAAACCCCACCGGGCGATGCTGGTCAGCGAGCGAGCGCTGGGCACCGACCAGGGACGCAAATTCCTCCTCGCGGTCAACGCGAAGAACGTCGTGGAGCGACGCGAGGTGACGCTGGGAGCACTCCGCGACGGCCTGCGGGTCATTGAATCGGGAGTGGGGCCGGAAGACTGGATCATCGTCAACGGCCTGCAGCGCGTTCGCCCGGGGCGCACGGTGCAGCCCCAACGGATTGCGGAAGGCGTCGCCGGATCGGATGCGTCTGGCGGGACCAAGAAGGCGGCCAGCGCCGGGCCGGGCCAGACGGCGGCGAATTGACTTCGGTCACACGGCCCCGGCCGTGTGACACTGCTTGACCGCTGCCGGGCGACGATTCGTCGAATCGGGAGACGTACTGACGGCAGCGGTCAAGCAGTGCCACACCCCCCAACACGCCGCCCCGGCACGAACCTCGCCCACCCTGGCGCGAGCAAGGTCAGGTAGAGCCTCCCTGCGATGTTTTCCCAATTCTTCATCGAACGTCCGATCCTCGCCTCCGTGCCGTCGATCGTGATCACGCTGGCCGGCCTGGCCGCCGTGGTCTCGCTCCCGGTGGCGCAGTACCCCGAGATCACGCCGCCCACGGTGCGGGTCTCCTGCACCTACCCCGGCTCCAGCGCCGAGGTGGTGGCCGACACCGTGGCCGCGCCCATCGAGCAGCAGGTCAACGGCGTCGAAGACATGCTCTACATGTCGTCGAACTGCAGCAGCGACGGCTCCTATCAGCTCAACGTGACGTTCAACGTGGGCACCGACCTGAACATGGCCCAGGTGATCGTGCAGAACCGCGTTTCGCTGGCCATGCCCACCCTGCCCGACGTCGTCAAGCAAGTCGGCGTCCGGCACGAAGAAGTCCGATTCGGGAACCAAGAAGGCCGGCGCCAGCGCGTTGG
>CAYSGY010000207.1:2240-9337 GCA_964430315.1 uncultured Planctomycetaceae bacterium | reverse complement strand
CCAAGAGGTGGATTGGGATCGCGCCGGGCGTCACGAAGAACGTGTCCGCGCCCGCGGCGAGTTCGCCAATTTGCAATTTGATATTTGCAATTTGCAATTTGCAAGGATCTTCCGTCACGTCAGCGTCCTCCCATGGATTGGAACTCGCGGGCGAACTGGCGCGACAGCGGCAGGTAGAAGAACTCGTTGCCGTGGTCGTCGGTGGTTAGCCCGTTGGCCATTTCCGCGCAGGTGACGTAGCCGGTCTGCGGGTTGACCGCCACCCAGAGGTTCGTCAGGTCGGCGAGGTTCGTCCGGCCATCCTCCGCAACCGGGCGGGGTTGGGGGATCGCCACGCCTTGCTCGGTATACGTGACGGTGTCGGTTACGTCCGGATTCACGCGGTCGCGCCGCCCGACCATCAGGTAAATCGGCTCCAATGCCCGGATGCTGCCCCCCAGGTTGTGTGCCGCCACCTGATCGACCGCCCCGGTCGAGTTGAACAGGATCGTGGTGATGGGAGTCGAGGTGCTCGTGGTCGTTGTGTTCGAGAACGGCGTCGAGGCGGTGCCCGAGTACCACAGGTCGAGGACCGTGTTCCTGGGCAGTTGCAGCGGGGCGACCGAAGAGGGCACCGGCTGGCGGAGGATCTGGAAGGTCACGGGTCCGGACCCGCCTGCCGGCCACGGTAGGGTTGTCATCGGATTGCCCGAACCATCGCGGCCAAGGTACGTTTGCAGGGTCAAGGGGAACCCGTCCGGATCGGAGCCGCTTGGGGGAGAAGCCCTCACGTAGCCGGCATCCAGGCCGTTGGCCGCCGTGATCGTGTAGATGCGTCCTTGGGCATTGATCTGCACCTGGTCGCCGAGCCGAATCAACCCGCCGGAAATACTTCCTGACATCCTCGTGGCAGTGACCGTCGCGATGCCCTGGGCATCGACCGTTCCATTCCAGGAAAGCTGAAGGGACGTGTTGATGTCGTCGCCCGCGTAAGGCACCGGGACTTCGACCTGAATGAGACTGACGCCCGACAACGGGGAATTCGCATCCCGGAGGATGGCCACGCCCCAGGGTCGCTGGTTCTCGATGGCGCGGCTTCGGGCGGAACTGAGGTAGACGTTGACCGACCGGGCGGCCTCGCGGATGCGGCGTTCCTCCAGGCCGGGCCGCATCCTCGGCACCGCGATCAGGACCAGGAGCATCATGATCGACACCACGACCAACAGCTCGATGAGCGTCATCGCGCGACGGCCCGCTCGTAGGACGGGTCTCCAACCCGTCCCGCAACCCAAGACTTCCGAACTCTCGCAGACTTCGGAAGTCTGCGCCGGCCGCACCGGACGGGACGGGTTGGAAACCCGTCCTACGCACGAGCCTGAAGGGCTCGCATCGGAAAGCCCAGGGCAACGCCCTGGGACGCGTGCCGGCAGCCCGCTCCCACAAGCCCTGAAGGGGCGATATGGGCCGAAACCGCAAACCCCATGACGCCCTTTCAGGGCTTCGGCCGCGTCGGCGGGCGAGAACCCCAGGGCGTTGCCCTCGTTGTTGCACACATCTCGGCCTTGACTCGACGTGTGGTTCTTGCAGGTATCCGTTTGGCGCGAATACTGGAGCGGATAGGGAGAATGAGTTGACTGCAAGAGCAGTTTTCGCGATTCCCTATTCCTTTGAAACCATTCGACTTCCGACTTGTGTGCAACAACGAGGGCGTTGCCCTGGGCTGTCGCATCGCAGCCTTTCAGGCTGCGGCCCTCCCCCAATATCCCGCGAATCCACCGGAGGCACCGGGCAATCGTCACCATGGCACTACCTCGCCTCCGTTAAGCTCATGTGGTTGTGGATGTTGTCGAAATGAACCCAGCCATCATCGCTCCTCATTGGAAGGCCGAAACCGGCGGCATATGCGCTCAGCGCGTTATTCGTGGTTGGATGCTCACTCCACCTCCACTCCCACGACTCGGACACTGTCTGCGTTGCAGGATCGTCCTTCGGGTAGTTGTAAATTCCATACCGCCCATCCGGACCTGCCGAATAGACCAGTGGCACGAGCCGAGAACCTCGAGGAACAAACGGGATTTCGCCGCTTATCGCCATATCGACCCTGCGCGAGTCGAAGGGATCGTGATCCGCTTCAGCCGCAGCTTGCCGCCGGGCCATCGTATTTGATTTGGTCCATGCCTGCACCTCATCACCAGGGGACGTAGCATAAAGATCTGTTTGGTCCACCACATCGGGCTGAAAGTCGGAATCGTTGAACGCTGGCGCCCAACGCAAGAAAAATATGGGTCGGCCCCACCCGTCAAGGAACTCAGGAAAGCCATCGCCATCGGTGTCACCGATCTCGCTGGCTCGAAACTGTCGGCGTGCGTCCTCACCACCGGCTGCGGTTATGAACATGTAGAGGCATTCCGCCGGCGCATGCTCGTGGAGACGGCGGAGTCCGGTCTGCTCGTCGACGTTCTTCCCATTTTCTGCACTGTAAAACGGAAACCATACAGAACGGAATCTCGTGTAGTAGCTTTGGCTCAGCGACGGCCTTAACATCGGCGTCGGTGGGTCTGGCGGCATACTAGTGTCCGGTATCCAAGGATTGCTGGGGTCGGGGGCTGGAATCAGGACCGTCGATCCATTCAGAACATCCGTCCACCGGTCGGGCATTTCCATCCGCATGATGTCACGAAGGGCGCGAAGTCGAATGAGGGCGCCTAACCGCGTTGGCAGAGGTTGGGCCGCTGGCAGGCCGTAATACTGAACGGCGATTCTGTGCATCTCCTGGTCGCTCAACGGCACGCGTCGAGTCCGGTAGGACTCGTACTTGGCCATGATGATGTTGTGGAGTTTGGCGATGGTGGCGCGGGTGGCGGCCTCGCGGGCGGAGCTTCGCGCGACGATCAGCGCCCCCGACACCATCCCGCCCAGGATCGCGAGGATCACCACGACGACCAAAAGTTCCACGAGCGTGAACCCCCGCGCGTGGCATGCCCTCACGCCGCGAAGCGTCGGGCGAGCATGGAAGCCGCCGCGAGGGTTCCCATGCCGCCCCTCGGCTGCGCCGAGTGACGGCATGCCACACGAGGCGAGTGACGGCATGCCACACGAGGCGAGTGACGGCATGCCACACGAGGCGCGTCGACCGTGGATGGAAAGAACGTTCCGGCTCATGTCAGTTCGTCCTCTGTTCGTCCGCGAGCGTACCGTCGGAGAAATCGGCGATGTTATCGCGGTCGGCCCCCTCGGGAGTGAAGTTCACCAGGATGCGCGAGTAGCGATACCAATACGGATTCGTCGCATCGAAGGTCGTCGGCGTTGCCGGGAGGGGGCCGTAGCCGTAGTAGCCGTCGAGCCCTGGAGAGAGAATCTGGAATGTCTCGGCGTTGCGCCACCGGCGATACGTCGTGTTGCCAGGCGTTGCCGCGGCGACACTCCCGTCGTTCGGCAGCGGATCGCCCTCTTGCCAATCCATGTACGGCACACAGACATTGTTGCTGCCCCCCACCCACGCATACGGCCGGAAGTAGGGGCTCCCAGGGCCGGTGGTCACCACATACCCGTATTCAAAGCGGTTCGTCGTGCCATCGCGTCGGGCTCGGAAATAGACGTAAGGGGCTGTCGTCACGCTCGGAGGGTAGAATCGCAATGTGCCGTTCACCGTGTCGCGGATCAGTCGCGTCGAGTCCGGCTCGAACTTGTAGAACGTCGGCAGGCGATTCGTGCCGGCCTGGAACGGATTGCTCGGGTCGGCGCTGAATCCCGCGGGCGCCCAAATCTCACCGGCCGCTGGAACCGTCTCCGGCAATCCCCCAAGCCAGAACACGAGGGCAGACGCCGCGTCCATATTCGCGGCAGTCAGCCCGAAGACGGCCAGATCGGTGGCGAACTGCTCGTACAACGTGGCGACACCCGTCGTGTGGATTCGGTACCGAGGAAAAGCCTTGCGCAAATGCCGTTCAACGGCCGCCGTGTCTCCCTGGATGTTGTTCGGCGGATACTCGCCGTACTTCTGCCGGTACGCCTCCATGGCCATCGACAACTCCGCGAGTTCCGCCTTCTGGACGGCGATCCGGGCCCGCGTGCGTGCGCCGCCGAAGGCCACGAGCATGAGGCCGGCGAGGATGCCGATGATGATGATCACCGTGAGCATTTCCACGAGCGTGAAGGCGCGGGGTTTGCGGCGAAGAGGGAAGAAGGCGGTCATGGCGTTCGCTCCGTAAGTGCGTACCGGTAGTATGTCTGTGTGCGGCCTCGCGGCCGCATGTTGGCTGGCCCTTTGCGACAAGTCACTATCTGCAAACTTCGCGCTCTCGCGCTCGGCTCGGTCCCGAAGGCCGGCCACGGGGCACGGGCGTCGTGCCTCTCGGCTCTTCCGGTTCCGGGTGCGACGACCGCCTTGGAGTGCGGCGACCTGTCGCCGCTTTCCTTTGGCTGACAACACGTTGCCACGATCCAAAGCGGCGACAAGTCGCCCCACTCCGAAGGCGCGTGTGCTGCGTTTCGCACCCAAAGCCGGAAGAGCCTATCTTCCGGCCACCGGCCCTCACCCTAACCCTCTCCCAAAGGGAGAGGGGACATGGCCTCCCGATCGTTGGCTCCCGATTGTTGGCTCCGATCAACTCAATTTCTGAATCAGGCTAATCAGCGGCATAAACAAAGCGACGACGATGAAGCCCACCATGCCACCCAAGCAGATGATCAATAGCGGCTCCATCAAGCTCGTCAAGCTTTCGGTGAGCACGCGGACTTCTTCGTCGAACGTGTCGGCCACCTTATAGAGCATCGTATCCAGTTCGCCCGTCTCCTCGCCGACGTCGACCATGTTGATCACCATGTCGTCGAGGATTTTTTGGTTCAGCTTCATCAGGTACAACAGCACGCCGATCGGCCCGCCCACAAACATGAACCAGAAGAAGAGGGCCACCGGGTGGAAGGCCGGCTTGCAGTAGTCCTTCATGGGCGTGGCGAGGGCCTCCCCTTCGCGGATCGCCTCGTGGACCTTCCCGTAGAGGTTCTCGAACACCGCGTTGCCGGAGGTGTCTTTGGTGATTTGCAGGGCTTCGAGGATCGGCACGCCGCTGGAGACCAGGGTGCCGAGGGTCCGGGTCGTTCGGGCCACGATGTTCTTCTCGACCAACTGGCCGAAAACCGGCAGCTTCAAGAGGAACAAGTCCCAACCGTAGCGCCCGGGACCGAACTTGATGATCAGCTTGACAAAGAGCACGATTCCGATCGGAATGCCGGGCAGCAGGTACCAGTAGGTGCCCACGGCATAGGAGGCGTTGATCAGGAGCTTGGTCATGGCCGGCAGTTCGGCGCCGAAGTCGGCGAAGATTTTTTGGAAGGCGGGCACGATCTTGAGCAAGATGAACACCAGGATGCCCACGGCGAAGGTGACGACCGTGATCGGGTAGACCAATGCCCCCTTGACCTTGCGTTTCAACGACTGGGACCGCTCCTGGAAGTCGGCCAGACGCTGGAGGATCACTTCCAAGGCCCCGCCCGCCTCGCCGGCCTTGATCATGTTCACGTAGAGCCGGTCGAAGGCCTTCGGGCTCTTGGCCATGGCCTCGGAGAGCGTGGCCCCGCTCTCGATCTCGTCGCAGACGTCGATCAGGCTGTTCTTCAGCGCCCCCGGCTTGGCCTGGTTCTCCAGGATCCGCAGGCTGCGGAGGATCGGCAACCCGGCGTCCTGAAGGATCGAGAGCTGCCGGGTGAAGATCGTCAGTTGCTTGGAGTTGACGCGGCCCAGGGCGAACGTCTTCCCCTTCTTGTTCGCCTTCTTCTTCTCGGCGGCGCCTTTGCGGGCCTTCTTGACGGAGATCTTCGTGACGAAGTACCCCATCCCGCGGATGGTCGCTTGCGCTTCCTCCTGGGAAGTCGCCTCGATGACGTCCTTGATCTCCTGGCCTTGGGCATCCATGGCCTCGAATTGAAAGGTCGGCATGGCTCGATCCTCAAGCAGTAGGCAGTACGCAGTAGGCAGTACGCAGAGGGCAGAGGGCAGAGGGCAGTGGGCAGTACGGGAGACAACCACCTCGGCCGTGATCGCCCCAACGCACGCCCAGCGGCGGGCAAGGGGCGCCCGCTACGCGAACGTCTTCAACCCCTGATCCCTAATCCCTACCCTAATCCCTAATCCCTACCCTAATCCCTAATCCCTACCCTAATCCCTAATCCCTCATCCCTCATCCCTGTTCTCACGCTTCGACGCTCGTCTCGCGGATGGCCTCCTCGATCGTCGTGATTCCGGCGAAGAGGTTGTCGAGGGCCGCCCTGCGCAGGGACCGCATTCCCGACTGGACGGCGGCGTCGCGCAGGGCCTCCGTCGAGGCGGAACGGTTGATCAAGTCACGGATAATGTCGTTGACGGGCATCAGTTCAAACAGTCCGGTCCGCCCTTTGAATCCGGTGTTGTTGCACGCGGCGCAGCCACGGCCCCGGTAGAACTTCTTGCCGATGACGTCGTCGGGACTCAGTTCCAGCTCGGCGAGCTGGTCCATGCTGGGCATGGTCTCTTCGCGGCAGCCCTGGCAGATCCTCCGCACCAGCCGCTGTGCCAGAACGCCCTCGAGCGTCGCGGTGATGAGGAAGGGAGGGATCCCCATATCGCGGAGCCGCGTGACGGCGCTGGGGGCGTCGTTGGTGTGCAGCGTGCTGAACACGAGGTGCCCGGTGAGCGAGGCCTGCACCGCAATCTCGGCCGTCTCCAGGTCGCGGATCTCGCCCACCAGGATGATGTCGGGATCCTGGCGCAAAATCGACCGCAGGCAGTGGGCGAAGGTGTTTCCGATGCTCGCGTCGATGGGAATCTGGACGATCCCCTCCATGTCGTATTCGACCGGGTCCTCGGTCGTGATCAGCTTGTCCTCCACCGAGTTCAACTCGTTGAGCGCCCCGTAGAGCGTCGTGGTCTTGCCCGAGCCCGTGGGACCGGTCACCAGGACGATCCCGTTGGGCAGTTTGATCATGCGGCGGAAGTCGGAGAGGGTCGGCGTGTCCATGCCCACCGCGTTGAGGTCGAGCATGACGACCGAGCGGTCGAGGATCCGCATGACGACGCTCTCCCCGAACATCGTCGGCAGCACGCTGACGCGGAGGTCCACGGGATGGCCGGCGACCGACAG
>CAYSGY010000207.1:0-2230 GCA_964430315.1 uncultured Planctomycetaceae bacterium | reverse complement strand
TCCGGCCATCCTGCGGCAAGCGCCGCTCGGCGATGTCGAGGTCCGACATCACCTTGATGCGCGTGATGATCGCCATCGCCAGGTGCCGCGGCGGCGGGACCATCTCGTAGAGCACGCCGTCGGAACGGATGCGGACCTTGAAGTCCTGCTCGAACGGCTCGAAATGGATGTCGCTCGCCTGGTCCTTGATCCCCAACAGCAGGATCATGTTCAACAGCTTGCGCACCGGGGCACTCTCGGCCAGGGCCTCGGCGCTGGTGATGTCGATCGTGTCGCTCTTGGCGAGCCGGTTGGCCACCTCGTTCAACTCGTCGTCGGCCTCCAGGTCGGCGACCAACTGCTCCACGCTCTCCCCGCCCCCCACGTAGTACCGCTCCAACGACCGCGCGATGTCCTTCTCCGACGTCACCACCGCACGGATGTCGTACCCGAGGAAGGAACGCAGCTCGTCGATCACCGAGAGCTTCTGGGGGTCGGCCATGGCCACGGTGAGCGTGTTGTCGCGGAAGGCCACCGGGATGATCCGATAGAGCTGGGCCATCGGCTCCGTGACGTGGGCGAGCACCTCCGGCGGGATGACCACCTCGTTGAGGTTGACCACCTGCATGCTGAACTGCTCGGCGAGGGCCTGGGTCAGCTTCTCCTCGGTAATCAGGCCCATGCTCAGGGCGACCTGACCCAGCAACTCGCCGCGCCGCTGGCGCTGCTCTTCCAGGAGCATTCCGAGCTGCCGCTCGGTAATGAACCCCAAGTCGACCAAGATCTGACCGATGCGACGAAGAGCCATAACCTCAGAACCTCATCTTGCCTGGGAACGTGGGTCGACGATCTCGTGATGCTGCTTCATGTCCCCCGTGCTTCCCACCCCCGAAAAGCCCGTCTATTCTTCCCCCTCCTCGGCTTCGCCCTTCTTCATCCGCCGCTTGCTCTCCTCCTCGTCCTCGAAGATGCCGCGCTCGGCGCGGGCGACCTTCGCGGCCAGTTCCTCGGGACTGTTGGCCTTGACGAAGACGTCCTTCTTGTCGACCAACCCGGAACGCCATAACTTGAACATGTGGTCGTCGAGCAACTGCATCCCCAGCTTCGCCCCGGTCTGAATGGCCGAGTTGATCCGGTAGGTCTTGTTCTCGCGGATCAGGTTGGCGATGGCGGGGGTGACCACCAGCATCTCATACGCCGCCACCCGGCCGCCCCCGATCTTGGGAAGCAGGGCCTGGGAAAGGACCCCGATGATGGCCGTCGACAACTGGGTGCGAATCTGGTCCTGCTGATTGGTCGGGAAGACGTCGATGATCCGGTTCACGGTGCCCTGGGCGCCGGTCGTGTGCAACGTGCCGAACACCACGTGCCCGGTCTCTGCCGCCGTGATCGCCGCCTCGATCGTCTCCAAGTCACGCATTTCGCCCACGAGGATCACGTCCGGGTCCTGACGCAAGGCGCGGCGGATCGCCTCGGCGAAACTCGGTACATCGACCCCCACCTCACGCTGATTCACCGTCGCTTTCTTGTGCTTGTGGAAGAACTCGATCGGATCCTCAATGGTGATGATGTGGTGATCGACGTTGTCGTTGAGGTAGTCGATCGCCGCGGCCAGCGTCGTCGATTTGCCGGACCCCGTCGGGCCCGTGACCAGGACGAGACCACGCGGACGCATGATCAGTTGCTTCAGGACCGAGGGCGTTCCCAAGTCCTCGAGGCTCATCAACTTGTTCGGGATCTGCCGGAGCACCATGCCCACGCAGCCCTTCTGCTTGAAGATCGAGACACGGAACCTCGCCATCTCCCCGAACGCGAAGCCGAAGTCCGACCCCCCCACCTCCTGAAGCTCCCTCTGGCAGCGTTCGGGGGCGATGCTCTTCATCAGCGAGACGGTGTCTTCCGCCTCCAGGACCTTGGTCTCCAGCTTCACCAGATGACCGTCCACACGAAGCACGGGAGGCTGCCCGACCGCGATGTGAAGATCGCTCGACTTGCGCTGCACCACCGTATGGAGCAACTTGTCAATCAGGAGGGAGGCCATGCGAATGTTCCCGAGTAGATAAGAGGAGTTGCATCCGTCGCACCGGCGAGTTCCGGCCGCTCCAAGAAAAGTCTTGACGTGACCCGGGGCCCGACTCAGACCCTCTTCACGCCGTGCTCGCCGGCGCCACGATTATTCGCCGATTCCTGGTTTTTCTCAAGCAGAATAGGTGATTGGGCCAGATTCCCCCGGCTGCGTCGATCGACCGGC
>CAYSGY010000206.1:0-9344 GCA_964430315.1 uncultured Planctomycetaceae bacterium | reverse complement strand
CTACGGTGAACACGGGACTACCTCCGGGGGGCCAAAATCGGGCCCTGGCAGGCCCTCTGGCTTGCAGGTCGGCTCATTGCTGTACATCATCCGTGACCCGGAATCACCGCCCCTCGTTCCGGCTGTCCTCGGCCATGCTTGGCCTTCCCCGCTTCTTTAGGCAGGTAACTATCCATGGCTGTAGGCAGGACGGGGAAGTCGAATTAAACCGATTATAATCACACTGACAACGAAACGCAACGGGCTGGACACAGTTTTGCCGCGAGTCCCCCACTGTCGGTGAATTCATAACCCTTTTTATGACAATCACTTGCAAATTCTCCGTATTTCCCGTGAGAGAAAGCACAACGAAACATCCTACCCATAACGGGGCAGGGTCTTGCCTGCCCAAGTCGAGGCGAACGATCGCGCAAAACCTGATGAGAACTCCATGAATTCCGCGATACTCCCGCCGGAGACCTTCCCCTATTTACCCCAGACCGTCGTGCAAGCTGCCAGTCCGGCCGCTTGACAGTCCGAGCGTCCACTTCTAGATTGACCTCGTCTCCCGACCACCCAAGATGGCACGCCGGTGGAGGAACCGCAGGATCATCGCTCGCCCGTTGCCTTGGCGGCCGCTTGGGCCTCCCAAGTGACCGGCATTGGGCTGGAGATGGCGGTGCCTCCGGTCCTGGGCCTCTGGATCGACCGGAAGCTCGGCACCGGCTTCGCGTTTGCAGCCCTGGGCGCGATCCTCGGCTTGTACGTGGCCCTGCGCAACCTGCTGCGACTGGCACAGGCCACTCAGGGCAGACGATCGCATCACGGCGGGAAAGACTACACCCCTCACGATGACCAGGACGATCGTTGAAAGGCCCCGTGGCGATCGAACGCCCTGGGGAACACGGACCTAGCCCCATGAAGCTTCAAAGCCATCACCCACGAGTAGGAGCATAGACGGCCCAGAGGGGCCATCGGACCGCTGTCCTTGGGGGGAGTCCAGTGACCGGAGCCCCGCGTCCTTTGCGTCATCCCGATTCTTGGATTGTGTGTCGCGCGGTGGTGGTGGCGGCGCTGGCCTGTTTCGGACTCGTTGCCCCCGTAGCCTACTCCGGATGGGGATCGGGTGGCCTCGAGGCGGCTGCGGCGGCAGCCTTGTGTTGCGGCATCGGGGCCCTGGCGGGGCTGGCCCTGGCTTGGTGCTTTCGCGGACCAAGGCATCTGTTGGCACCGATTCTGGTTGGGATGTTTGCGCGGATGGGGGTAGCCTTGGCAGTCGCCTTGACCGTACAACTTGTCGGTGGCCCCCTGGCGGAGGCCGGATTTCTGTACTATCTTTTGGTGTTTTACTCGGTGACGCTTGCCGTAGAGACCGTAGTGATGGTACGCGCATGATCGACGTAGTCGAGGCAAGTCATCACGTCCAGGATGCGAAGTGTTTCGACCTCCCCTTCGGGGTCAGGATCGAGATCCCGCAGCCGCCGCCGATCTTCGGCTATCAGTTCCCGCTCACGAAGTTCATGGTCCTGGAACTGGTGGTGGCGTTGCTGATGATTGTCGTCTTCGTCTCGATCGCCCGGCGCATTGCCGGGGGCCGGCCTCCGCGCGGGAGGCTCTGGAATTTCTTCGAGATGATCCTCGTCTTCATCCGCAACGACGTCGCCCGGCCTGCCATCGGGCACGACGCCGACCGGTTCCTTCCCTACCTTTGGACGGTTTTCTTTTTTATCTTGCTGTGCAACCTGATTGGGTTGGTGCCTTGGGGGGGATCGCCTACGGGGGCGTTGGCCGTGACCAGTGCGTTGGCGGCAGTGGCTTTCTGCACGGCGGTGGGGGCGGGAATTCGCAAGCTCGGCGCGGTGGGCTATTTCGCGGCCCAGGTTCCCCCCATGGATCTTCCCTGGGTGCTGGCGGTCTTTCTGAAGCCGATGATCCTCGTCATCGAGGTTCTGGGCGTGTGCATCAAGCACACGGTTCTCGCCGTGCGTTTGCTGGCCAACATGTTTGCCGGGCACCTGGTCGTGGCGGTGATCACCAGTTTCATCGCGGCGACCGCTCACACGTGGCTGTGGTACGGCGTCATGCCGGCGAGCGTTTTCGGTGCGACGGCGTTGAATCTGCTGGAAATCCTGGTGGCCTTCCTGCAGGCGTATATTTTCACGTGTCTGTCGGCCCTGTTTATCGGAATGGCGCTCCACCCGCACTAGGCGGACCGCGCCCTCCCGGAGCCATGGTTAGAAGGAGACGATCCAAGTGAACCGGTTTTCGAGAATTGCTCTGTTGTGTGTGCTGGTGCTTTCGGTTGCGACGCCGGTGATGGCCGCCGAGCCTGCCGCCGCGGGGGCAAGCTCTGCGAGCCTCATGGTCCTGAGCGGCAGCGCTTTCGGCGCGGGGCTGATTATCCTCGGCGCCGGCATGGGGATCGGGAAGATCGGGGCGACGGCCGTCGAGAGCATGGCGCGCCAGCCGGAAGTGGCCGGCAACATCCAGACCGCCATGATCATCACCGCCGCGCTCATCGAAGGCGTGACGCTCTTCGCCCTGATCGTCTGCATCGCCAAGTGACGGCCCCGGCCCCTTCGGCCGGGACCCGGGGTCCTTGTGGTTCGTTTTGGACGAGGCGCACGCACGATGTTCACCCGATTCACAGTCAGCCTTGCGGCTGCGGCCGTGCTTGCCGCGGCCTCCGTCGCGGAGGCCGCTGAAGGCGGCCACGGCGGGGGCGCGATCAATCCGCTCAGCTTCGAGAACGACCTCGCCATCTGGACCTTGGTGGTGTTCCTTGCGCTGCTGGCGATCCTCTGGAAGTTCGCCTGGCGGCCGATCGCCGAGGCGCTCGACAAGCGGGAGCAGCGCATCGCCGATCAAATCTCCTCCGCCGAGCAGGCCAACGCCGACGCCCGGAAGCTCCTGGAGGAGTATCACCGCAAGCTTACGGGTTCCGAGGCCGAGGTCCGCGCCATCCTCGAACAGGGGCGACGCGATGCCGAAGAGGCCGGCCGGAAGATCCTCGAAGCGACGCGCGACGAGGCCCGGCGTGAGAAGGACCGCGCCGTGCGCGAGATCGACGCGGCCGCGGGCGAGGCGCTCAAGGAGCTCGCCGAGCGGAGCGCCGACCTGGCGGTCGAGCTGGCGGGCAAGATCGTCCAGAGCAAGATCAGTCAGGCCGACCACGCCCAGCTCATCGAGCAGGCCGTGGCCGGGTTTGCCAAGATCGAGCCGGGCAAGAACTGAGGACGTTTTATGGCCCCCAACGCCGACGACCGACTCCAGCGCGATGCTCAGCTTGCTACCGAGCTCCAGCGAGAGATCGGCGTGGAGCACATCGCCGGCGTGTACGCGGAGGCGTTGTTGGGGGCCGCCGAAGGGGCGGGACAGACCGGCGCCGTCCTCGAAGAAGTGGATTCCCTGGTGGCCGATGTGCTCGGTCCCCAGCCCGAGTTCGAACGCATTCTCACCTCCGACGTCATTTCCCACGAGGAGCGGTCGGGAATCCTCGATCGCGTGTTGGGAGAGAGGGCGTCGCCGCTGGTGATGAGTTTCCTCAAGGTGTTGTCGCGTCACGGGCGCATGGGTTGTCTCCGGGCGATCGCGGCCCAGGCCCACGCGATCCACCGTCAGAAGCTGGGAGAGGTGGCGGTCCAAGTAACCACGGCCGCCCCGCTCGGCCAGGCCGCGGCCCAGCGTCTCCGTGAGGCCCTTCAGCCCCTGCTGGGCGGCACGCCCGTGCTCCACGAGCGCGTCGACCCGGCGGTGATCGGCGGGTTGGTCGTCCGCGTGGGCGACACGATTTACGACGCCTCCGTGGCCCGGCAACTCGAGACCGTGCGGCAGCAAATGATCGACAGGAGTGCCCATGAGATTCAAAGCCGACGAGATCGCTTCCGTCCTCCGGCAGGAAATTGAGCAGTTCGAGTCGCGGATCGACGTTCGCGAGGTGGGCCGCGTGGTCGGCGTGGGCGACGGCATCGCGCGCATCTACGGACTCTCCGGGGTCGCCTCCGGCGAAATGGTCGAGTTCCCCAACGGGGCCTTCGGCCTGGCCATGAATCTTGAGGAAGATTCGGTGGGCGTGATCATCCTCGGCGACTTCCTCGGGATCCAGGAGGGGGACGAGGTCCGCACCACGGGCCGGCTGCTGAGCGTCCCGGTGGGCGACGCCGTGCTCGGCCGCGTGCTCGACCCGCTGGGCAACCCGCTGGACGGCCGAGGCCCGGTGCTGACCAGCGAGCGGCGGCCGGTCGAGTCCGACGCCCCCGGCGTGGCCCAGCGCCAGCCCGTCAAGGAGCCGCTCCAGACCGGGATCAAGGCCATCGACTCGATGACTCCGATCGGGCGAGGGCAGCGCGAGTTGATCATCGGCGACCGCAAGACCGGCAAGACCGCCATTTGCATCGACACGATCCTCAACCAGAAGCACACCGACGTGAAGTGCTTCTACGTGGCGGTCGGGCAGAAGGAATCGACCGTGGCGGGCCTGATCGAGGCCCTGCGCCGCGAAGGGGCCATGGACTACACGTGCGTGATCGTGGCCGGGGCCAGTGACCCCGCCCCGCTCCAATACGTGGCCCCCTACGCCGGCTGCGCGATGGCGGAGTACTTCACGTACAAGGGCGGGCATTCGCTCTGCGTCTACGACGATCTCTCGAAGCAGGCCCAGGCCTACCGCCAGTTGTCGCTCCTCATGCGGCGCCCCCCGGGCCGCGAGGCGTATCCGGGCGACATCTTCTATTGCCACAGCCGTCTGCTGGAACGGGCCGCCAAGTTGAGCGACGAGTTGGGCGGAGGCTCGCTGACCGCGCTGCCGATCGTCGAGACCCTCGAAGGCGAGGTCTCGGCTTACATCCCGACCAACGTGATCTCGATCACCGACGGACAGATCTACCTCCAGCCCGACCTCTTCTTCGCCGGCCAGCGTCCCGCGATGAACGTGGGGATTTCCGTGTCGCGCGTGGGCGGATCGGCCCAGGTGGCGGCCATGAAGAAGGTGGCCGGCGGTCTGCGTCTCGACCTGGCCGCCTTCCGCGAGTTGGAGGCGTTCGCGCAACTCGGCACGGAACTCGACCCGGCCACCCAATCCCGACTCGACCGCGGCTACCGCATGACGGAGTTGTTGAAGCAGGGCCTCTACCGGCCCATGCACGTGACCGACCAGGTCCTCAGCATCTTCGCCGGAACCAGGGGATTCCTGGACGCCGTCTCCGTGGCCGAGGTGCCCGGATGGCTGGAAGGAATGCTCACGTTCGTGCGGGAGCGCAAGGCGGCCCTCTGGCAGAAGATCACCGACACGCGGGATCTCGACGCCGAAGCGGCCGACCAGCTTTCCGCCGCCGTGAGCGAATATCAGAAGGCCTACGCCCAGAAGAAACAACCGGCTACGGCGAAGGCTTGAGGAGGAACTGCAAATTGAGAATTGCAGATAGCAAATAGGAAATATCAAATAGCAAATAGCAAATAGCAAATATCGGACTCGACGGGACCGCGCGCCGTCGTAGGCGAAGTCGCCGGACTTTGGGTTTTCCCCACAGAGCACGACGTCACCTCGAGGGTTTTCAATTTGATATTTGATATTTGATATTCTCAATTTGATATCCCAGCCCCGCCACTACGAAATCCTTGACAAGACTCTCCCATGGCCAAGGCCCGCGCCCTCGATAAACGTCGCAAGGCGATCCGCAACATCCACAAGATCACGCGGACGATGGAGTTGATTGCGCGCGCCAGTTTCAGCCGGGCGATGGCCCGGGCCGTGGCGGCGACGGCCTACACCAAGCGGATTACGGCCCTCGTCGGCCACCTGGCCCGCAGCGGTATGGAGGTTTCGCACCCGTTGCTGGAGGTCCGCGAGCCGGTCCGGGCGGCGACGCTGCTGGTGCTGACCTCGAACCGCGGGCTTTGCGGCGGGTACAACTCCAGCATATTCCGCCTGGCGATGGCCCGGTGGCACACCATGCTCGACGAGGTGGCCGAGCCCCGGGTCGAGGTGTCGGGGAAGCGCGGGATTTCGGCCCTGCGGTTCCGCGGCATCACCCCGCACGAGACCTTCGCCCACTTCAACGACAAGCCCGCGTTCCGCGAGGTCGAAGTCCTGGCCGACCGTTACCTCGAAGCCTTCCTGGCCGGCCGCCTCGACCGCCTGGACGTGGCCTACACGGCGTTCGAAAGCCTCAGCCGGCAGCACGCGGTGGTCGAGACCTTGTTGCCGCTGGGCGGACTGGCGGGCGAGCCGTCCAACGGCGAGGACGAGGGCGGGACGCGCTACGAATTCCTCCCCTCGGCCGAGACCATTCTCGACGAAGTCGTGCCGGCCAGCTTCAAGATGCGGCTATTCAAGTGCTTTCTCGATGCGGCTGTCAGCGAGCAGATCGCCCGCATGACTGCCATGAAGGCCGCCACCGAGAACGCCGAATCCATGATCAGTATGCTCACCATGACCTATAACCGGGCCAGGCAAGGCCAGATCACTTCCGAACTCCTGGAAGTGATCAGCGGCGCCGACGCCCTGCAATGATACAGAATGAAAGCGGAAAGCCGCGCGGACTTCGTCCACAAGCTGAGTATCTGTCTGAAGGAGTTGCGGGAATCTCGCTTCTGGATTCGCCTGATTGTCGAGAGTGAGTTGTTGCCGTCCAAGAAGATGGAGGGGATGCAGGACGAAGCGACACAGTTGTGCAAGATCTTCGCCCAGTCTCTGCTGACCGCAAAGAAGAAGACGGCCAAAGGGAGACGCTAACGGTGACTCCATTTTGCCCTTTGCATTTTCACATTTTACATTTTGCATTCTGCTCTTGACCTTTTGCCATTTCGTTTGTTCTGCGGGGCAGGATCGAGGACACAAGGAGAGCCCGGATGGGTGCCACGACTCGGGACCAGTTGACTGAAGCCTCCAGCGGCCCGGGGCCGGGAAAAACGGGTCGGACCGGGCCTGCGGATAACTTCGGCCGGATCACGCAGGTCATCGGCTCGACCTTCGACGTCGAGTTTCCCGAGCACCACCTGCCGGCGATCTACAACGCCGTGAAGGTGGAGTGCGAGAACAAGACGGTCCAGATACGACTCACGGGTGAGGTGCAGCAGCACCTGGGCGGCGGTCGCGTCCGCTGCGTTGCCCTGGCGAGCACCGACGGACTGGTCCGCGGCATGCCGGTCCTCGACACCGGCGCGGCCATCCGCGTCCCGGTCGGCAAGGGGACGCTCGGCCGCGTGTTCAATCTCATCGGGGAGACGATCGACGGGCAGGGCCCCATCCAGGCCGACGACCACTGGCCGATCCACCGGGAGTCGCCCGAGGTGACCGACCTCTCGACCCGGACCGAGATCTTCGAGACCGGCATCAAGGTGATCGACCTCTTGACGCCGTTCGTGCGCGGCGGCAAGGCCGGCCTGTTTGGC
Organism: uncultured Planctomycetaceae bacterium; assembly: GCA_964430315.1. Lineage (GTDB taxonomy): Bacteria > Planctomycetota > Planctomycetia > Pirellulales > Thermoguttaceae > CALFBP01. Next base: position 1,973 of record CAYSGY010000206.1, on the reverse strand, counting down.
GGGGCGGGACTCGGCAAGACCGTGATTCTCACGGAGCTGATCGCCCGCATCGCGTCGGCCCACGGCGGCGTGTCGGTCTTCGCCGGCGTCGGCGAACGGACCCGCGAAGGCAACGACCTCTGGCTCGAAATGCAGAAGTCGCAGATCGGCCAGACCGGCCGCAGCGTGATGGAGCAGACGTGCATGGTCTTTGGCCAGATGAACGAGCCGCCGGGGGCTCGCCTCCGCGTGGCCCTTTCGGCCCTGACCATGGCCGAGTACTTCCGCGATTCGACCGGGGCCGACGTCCTGCTGTTCATCGACAACATTTTCCGTTTCTCCCAGGCGGGGAGCGAAGTGTCGGCCCTGCTGGGCCGCATGCCGTCGGCCGTGGGCTACCAGCCGACGCTGGCCACGGAGATGGGAGCGCTCCAGGAGCGGATCGCCTCGACCTCCAAGGGGGCGATCACCTCGGTGCAGGCCGTGTACGTGCCGGCCGACGATCCCACCGACCCCGCCCCCGCCACCGCGTTCGGCCAGCTCGACGCCTTCATCTACCTCGAACGCTCGATCAGCGCCAAGGGGATTTACCCCGCGGTCGATCCGCTGGCCTCGTCGAGCCGCGTTCTCGATCCGCAGTACGTCGGCGACCGCCATTACGCCATCGCCCGGCGCGTCCAGCGGACCTTGCAGCGTTACCGAGAACTCCAGGACATCATCGCGATCCTCGGGGTCGACGAGCTCAGCGAGGACGACAAGATCACGGTCCAACGGGCACGGCGCATGGAGCGGTTCCTTTCCCAGCCCTTCCTCGTGGCCGAGGTCTTCACCGGCAAGGCGGGTGAGATCACCCCCCTGGCCGAAACGATCCGCAGCTTCGAGGAAATCGCCGACGGCAAGTGGGACCACCTGCCCGAGCAAGCCTTCATGTACGTCGGCGCCATCGAACAAGCCGCCGAACAGGCGGAGAAGATGAAGAAGGAAGCGAAAGGGTGAGTGATGAAGGATGAGTGGTGAAGGATGAGTGATGAAGGATGAAGGATGAATGATGAAGGATGAATGCGGGCGTTTAGCGGCCGACGTTTCGTCGGCGCGAAAGACGCGGCACAAGTGCCGCCGCTAACCCCCAACCCCCAACCCCCAACCCCCAACCCCCAACCCCCAACTCCCAACTCCCAACTCCCAACTCCCAACTCCCAACTCCCAACCCCCAACTCCCAACTCCCAACCCCCAACCCCTGCTTCCCATGTCCGCCCTCCAGTGCATCATTGTCACGCCTGAGAAAACGGTCCGCGACCAGCGGGCGGAGTTCGTGGCCCTGCCGCTTTTCGACGGGGAAATCGGGATCGCCCCCGGCCACACGCCGCTGATCGGCCGGCTCGGCTGCGGCGAGCTGCGATTGCGGGCCGACGACCAGACGAGCCGGCTCTATGTGGAAGGCGGCTTCGTCGAGGTCCTGGGCAACGTGGTCACGGTCCTCACCAACCGGGCCATGCCTGCCGACGAGGTCGACGCCGAGGTGGCCGAGGAGCAACTGGAATCGGCCCGCACGCGCCGCGCCACCACCCCCGAAGAACTCGCCCAGCGCGACCGCGTCACCACCCTCTGCCGCGCCCAACTCCGCGTCGCCCGACGTGCACGAAGCACCTCGTAGGGCAGGCTTCCAGCCTGCCCTTCATTCCAGCGGATTTCCGCGGTCCTTGGCGGCGGGTGCTTGACACGTCCCCCGGCGAATCGCTAGATTCCACGTCGTTGGGCTGCCGGTTCCGGACGGCGCCGGCGGCCGTTCTCGGTTCTCTTCTTGTCTCGCGCTGTCCGTCGCTTTGGCAGAAGGAGAGGGGCCATGGCGCTCTATTCGGGCATCGGCATGTTGGTTTCCTTCCTGGCATTGGCGGGGACCGCTCTGGGGCTCCCCTTGGGGATCCCGCCGGCGGCGGAGGACCCGGTCCTGTCGGCGGTCGCGCCGCCGCAGTGCCTGGCCTACGTGACCTGG
>CAYSGY010000205.1:0-9366 GCA_964430315.1 uncultured Planctomycetaceae bacterium | reverse complement strand
CGGCGCGGTGTACACCGAGGATCTCCTCGGGCGCGTCTTCAGCCGCTTCTGCGTAGGGAAATGACTGCACACGTCGTCGCGTCTCTCCGAGACGCGATCTCGGTCTCGGAGAGACCGAGCCACGTGGGGGCCGCAGTCCGCCTACTTCGGCAGCAAGAACCCCTTGAAGAACCAGCCGTCGGGCTCGGTGACCACCTGCATGCCGGCGGGCCCGAGGTAACGGCGGACGAATTCGTAGTCGGGCATCTTCCGCCCGTCGATCTGCTGCTTGCGGATCACCCCCTTCTTGCCGGCGCCGAAGACGGTGTTGAGCATCCGGGCGAGCATCGTCTCGCCCTCCGGCATCTTCCCTTGGCGGATCAGCTCGTAGGTGGGCCGGGCCTGTTCGTCGGTGCGGCCGAAGGTCCGCGCGGCCTTGGCCGGCGTGCCGAACTTGTCGAGGGTCTTTTGGACCAGTTGGTGTTCGATCGAGCGGGCCAGCGTTTCGCGCTGGTCGACCTTCGTAAGGACCTTCGTAAGGAAGTCGTAGTGCGAGGCGATCAGCAGATTGCCGTTGGCGACGGTCACGGCGGCATTGGGCAACAGGGCGTTCTGACGCCCCTGCGGCGCGGGGGCCTTGCCCGGCGTGCCCGTCTCGAGGCCGGGCAGTTCGAGCGTCACGGCCGGCACCTCCGTCTTCTCTTCCGGCACGCCCTCCCAGATGATCCGCTTCTCGAATTCCCGCTGCCGCATCTCCTTGTCGTTCTTGAACATTTTGTGGAGGGCCTGGGCCACGGCCTTCTCGTCTTTCACCTCGACGGCGATGAGCAAACGCTCGCAGGTCGTGGTGATCGGCACCTGGTAGTCGGCCACGATGCTGACCCGCTGCCCGAGGTGCGCGACCAGTTCGTTGCGGAGGTCGATGCGTGGGCCGTTGGGGTCCTTCTTCAACCCGTCGAGCACCTCTTGCCACACGCCGGTGTCGCCCTGGCCCACCAGGTCGTCGAACAGCGGCCCGAGGTTGTCGAAGGCGTTCAGCACGTCGCAATAGACGGTTGCGTAGCTGGCCACGTTGCTGGGGACCCAGGGCTGCGGCGTGAATTCCTTATTGTTCGGGAAGGTGAAGATCTTCATCGACTTCTCACGGGGCGGCGGGGCCCAAATCGCTGTGCGGTGGACCAGCTCGTACTTGTCGACGCTGAAGTCGATGAACCCGCCGATTCCCTGCACGGCCGTGAAGCCCTGGCTCTTGAACACGTCGATCAGCGACTTGCCCTTCCGGTGGACTCGTTCTCCGCGGACCACGCGCATGATCTCCAGGTAGCCCAACGGTTGAATGAACCACCGGACCTGCGGCGTCGCCTTGCCGGCATCCTTCTGGCAACGCTTCATCACCTCCTGGAAACCGGCGACGTCGGCCAGGGCCTTGCCCTTCTTTCCGCCGAGCCGGGCCAGGATCCCCTCGACGACCGCCGGATGGTCGGCCGCCACCAGCAAGTTGTCCTTATGGACCCACATCGAGTGCTGCGGCGGACGATCGACGTCGTTGCCGGCCGGCCGGGGGAGTTCAAAGTCCAGGACCGAAGTGCCCGCCACTTGCACGGTCCGCTTCGTCGCTCCCTGCTTGGTGAGATTGGTCGAGACCTTCTCCAACAAGGCCTTGGTCTCCTTCTCGTGGCCCGTCACGTCGCACAACATTCCCAAGGCCACCTGCTCGGGCCCCAATTGGATCAGCCCCACCGCCGCCTCGCCGGAGGGCACTCCCCGGAAGTCGTCGAGGCTCAACCCCAATCGTTCCCGAACGTTCGACCACCGCTCGTCGAATTGACGCCGGAGGTCTTCCGTAAACGGTTTCATCACCGGGTCTTTAACCAGTTGTCCCAACTGGGTCTTGTTGAACGCTTCGGTCAACTTCTTGGCGACCGGCGCGGAGAAGAAGCCCCGGGTCGTGTCGGGAAAGAGGTTCTCGCTGGGCGGCACGGCATCGGCAGCACCCACGGTTGCCAGAACCCAAGTCCCAAATGCCAGTTGCAGCAGCCAGCTCCGAATCCCTGCCACGGCCGATCCCTCCTGTTTGTGGAAAACAACTCCCATCCCTGGAGTGAGCGCCACCCCTCAGAAGTCGCATTATGCAACCAAAAAGAAGTGCTCAAACACCCCCCTAAGCAGTCATTTTTCCCTTAAAGACAGGGCATTTTACCCAATCTGCAAAGGCGCCTGTGAGTTTAGACGGCCTTCGCGATTTCCGCTAGATCGGAAAAGTGGTTTGGCCTGCTTCAACTTGTGTGCTTTCTAGACGCCCACGGCTTCTCCCGCCATAATGCCCTGCTATGCAGCACTTCCGGCACGAAAACCTGAGTCACGACCCGATCCACGGGTACATACGATTTACCTCGACGGCGGGGATTTTCGAGGGCGAGGTCGCCGAACAGCAGGTGATCGACCACCCTTGGGTCCAGCGGCTCCGCCAGATCCACCAGTTGCAGACCGCCTGGTGGGTCTATCCCACCGCGGAGCACACGCGGTTCCAGCACGTGCTCGGGGCCATGCACCTGGCGAGCCGGGCGATCGAGCGGCTGTATCCGAGCCTCCGCGACGTCTGCCCCGACGTCCCGAGCCGGGCCTACGTGGAATCGCTGATGCGTATGGCCGCGCTGCTGCACGACGTGGGCCACGGACCGTTCGGCCACTTCTTCGATATGCACTTCCTGGCCGACTACAAGCTGACGCACGAGACCCTCGGGGGCCACATCATCGAGCACGCCTTGGGCGACCTGCTGCGTCGGATCCGGCGCAATCCGAACGGCGAACTCGCGCCCCACGAAGCATTGGACCCGCGGCAGATCTCGCGGTTGATCCGGCGTCCCTCGCCGTCGGAGAGCGAAGAAACGCCCCGCTGGCTCCGCCTGCTGCGGAGTTTGTTCAGCGGGCTCTACACCGTCGACAACATGGATTTCGTGCTGCGCGACGCCTACATGTCGGGCTACACGCTGCGGGCCTTCGACCTGGAGCGGCTCCTCCACTACAGCTTCTATTCGCCGCAGGGCCTGACGATCCACGAGCGCGGGCTTTCGACGCTGGTGCGGTTCATCACGGTCCGGGCCGATCTGTTCCGCACGGTCTACTTCCATCGCACGGTCCGCTCGATCGACCTTTCCCTGGCCGAGGTCTTTCTCGACAGCAAGCCGTACCTCTTCCCGGGCAACCCGCTGGAACACCTCGACGAGTATCTCGAATTCACGGAGTGGTCGCTGCTGGTCCGGGTCGCGGCGTGGCGCCGGGCCGAGGAGCCGGCGCTTTGCAAGTTGGGCCAGCGCTGGCACGACATCCTCAGCCGGAAGATCCGTTGGAAGATGGCGTGCGAGCGGATCGTCTTTTTCGAGCCGGGCGACACGGAGCAGACGAGCGTGTTCAGCGACGAGCATCTGTTCGAGGCGGCGATCCGCGCGCGTCTGCCCCGCGACTTGAAGGATTTACCCCTCATGTTCGATCCGCCGCGCCACGTCCACCGGCCCGGCACCCGGGCCCCGGCCTCCGGGCAGAACTTCCTTTTCGACCCCGTGACCGAGCAGATCCGCAGCCTCGACGACCGCGAGCTGTTCCGCCAGGTCCCGGTCAGTTCCCGGATCTGCCGGATCTACGCCCTCGACGGCAGCCATAACCTCGCCCTGTCTCAAGCCATGGACGATCTGTTGGGCGGAAGCCGCGCCGACGATGCGACGAATATGTGAGGGGGGGGGGGTGGGGGGGGGGGGGTTGGGAAGAAACTGTTTAGCGGCGGGACTTGTCCCGCGAGGCGATGAGCCCCACGCATGATCCGCGAGAAGGAATCCTCATGTCCGATCCGCATCAAACCTACGACAATCCGCTGATCGCCCGCTATGCCTCGGCCGAGATGAGTGGGCTTTGGAGTCCGCAGCGGAAGTTCAGCACGTGGCGGCGGCTCTGGGTCGCGCTGGCTGAGGCCGAGGCGGAACTGGGGCTGCCGGTCACGGCCGAGCAGATCGCCGAGTTGCGGGCCGGCGTCGACCGCATCGACTTTGAGGCGGCCGACCGCTACGAGCGACGCCTGCGGCACGACGTGATGGCCCACGTCCACGCCTACGGCGACCTCTGTCCCACGGCCCGGCCGATCATCCACCTCGGCGCCACCAGTTGCTACGTGACCGACAACACCGACCTGCTGCTGCTCCGCGACGCGCTCATCGTCCTCCGCCGGCGGCTCGTGGCGGTGCTCGATCGCCTGGCGCGGTTCGCCCGGCAGCATCGCGCGCTGGCCTGCCTGGCCTTCACCCACATGCAGCCGGCCCAGCCCACGACCCTCGGCAAGCGGGCCTGCCTCTGGGCCTACGACCTCGTGCTTGACCTGGCCGAGATCGAACATCGCCTGGCCCACCTCAAGGCCCTCGGCTCGAAAGGCACGACCGGCACCCAGGCAAGTTTTCTTGAGCTCTTCCACGGCGACCACGAAAAGGCCCGGAGGCTGGAACGGTTGATCTGCGAGAAGATCGGGTTGCCGGAATCCTACCCCGTCACGGGCCAGACGTACCCTCGGAAGATCGACTCGCAGGTGCTCGCTGTCTTGTCGGGCATCGCCCAGAGTGCCCACAAGATGGCGACCGATCTCCGCCTCTTGCAGCACCGCAAGGAGGTGGAAGAGCCGTTTGAGAAGGAGCAGATCGGCTCGTCGGCCATGGCGTACAAACGGAACCCGATGCGGAGCGAGCGGATGTGCTCGCTGGCCCGGTTTGTGGTGAGCCTGGAATCGAGCCCGGCCATGACCGCCGCCACCCAGTGGCTCGAACGCACCCTGGACGACAGCGCCAACCGCCGGCTCGTCCTCCCGCAGGCGTTCCTGGCGATCGACGCGGTGCTGATTCTCTATCAGAACGTGGCCGACGGGCTGGTGGTCTATCCCAAGGTGATTGCCCGAAACCTCGACGCCGAGCTTCCCTTCATGGCCACGGAGAACCTGCTGATGGCCGCCGTGGCCGCGGGCGGGGACCGGCAGGACCTGCACGAACGGATCCGCCGCCACAGCCAGGCGGCCGCAGCCATGGTGAAGCAGGAAGGCGCCCCGAACGACTTGCTGGCTCGCCTCGCCGCCGACCCGGCCTTCGCCCAGGTCGATCTCGACGCCGCGCTCGATCCTCAGAAATTCACCGGCCGCGCCCCCGAGCAGGTCGACGAGTTCCTCGCCGAAGTGATCGACCCGATCCTGGCGAAGTACCCGCCCGAATCCGCCGCCGGCGCCGAGGTCCGCTTGTAAGGATCAGCCCACGAAACAGCTTCCGGGATTGGGTGGCATGCTCTCACGACGCGAAGCGTCGCACTGAGCATGGAAGCCGCCACGACGGCTTCCATGCCGACCCTCGGCTACGCCGAGTGACGGCATGCCACCCAAACTGCCGAAGACTTGATATCTTGTTCCCGCTTTTGTTCCGACGCTTCGCTTCTGCTTTTCTCTAGCCCAGGCGTTTACGCCTGGGAAGTCGTGGGGTCTCCAAGGTCCTGTCAGGCCCGTTTACGGGCCTCCTGCCGGTTGTCGACGGAGGAGGCCCGTAAACGGGCCTGACAATTCCCTGATCCGTCTCGTTGGCCCAGGCGTGAACGCCTGGGCTAGAGAAAACGGCTGAAGGCGGAACAAATCGAGGATACACAATCCAGGTCATCGAATCACCGCTTATAGCAGTCCAGGCCGGGGGTGAGGGGGGCTAGCGCACAAGTCACGGAGTGATCGTCGCCTTCGCGTTTCCACGCGCTCGGCGCGGGTCTCGGACCCCGCCGAAACCGTGGACCGGAGGTCTCCGGCACCGTGGGGGAGACCTTCGGTCGCTGCCTATGCGGGGTCGGGAGACCCTCGCATAGCGCGTGACGAGATGTAATGTAGCACAGCCATCTTGGCTGCTTGCGCGACAGGCTGGAAGCCTGTGCTACCCGTTCTTCACTGGCCGCAGAGCGGCCGGGCGTGCGTTCCCACGCAGAGCGTGGGAACGAGAGGCATGGTGTAATCTTGGGAGGAAGGGGCTCCTGCTGAGTCGTCGCCTGTCTTGTTTCCACCGTTGGCTTTCGCTAGAGTAACATGGAGGAGGGGCGTGTTGGGCTCGATATCGGAGGAGACGCCATGCGGTGCTTTCCGTCGGGGATGGTTCTTATCTGCTCGCTCGGGGTGGCCATGGGTTCGTCGGGGATGCTTCGCGCGGCCCCGGCCGAGCAGGAGTTGATCGAGACCGACTGGCGCAAGCAGGACGGGATCGGCACGGAGCGGGCCCCGAGCACCTACGCGGCCGCCGTCGAGAAGACGTTGGACCGCGGCGACCGGCTGATCTCCGATCTTCAGTCCGCGGGCGTGCCGCTTCGGGACGCGGCGAACCGCTGGGCATCGCTGCGTCAGGAGTGGAAGAGACTGGTCGACAACGGTGTCAATTGCCCATCCCCTGATGTAGCACAGCCGCCCTCGGCGGTGCAGACCTCGCCAACACAGCCGGGGGCGGCTGTGCCCCAAGCCGAAGACCTCTGGCGACGCGTCCACCGGCTGCGACGAGAGATCGTCTTCTCCAACCCCTTGGCCAACGTGGGCCCGCTGCTGTTCGTCAAGCAGGTCCCGGCCATGTTCAGCCATCAACTCACGCAATACTACGGCTGTTGTGCCCGGCCGGGCGGGGGCGTGTTTGTGCTCGATTCTCCCGGCCACTCGATGCAGTGCCGCCCGTTGGCCGCCGGCGCGTTGCCCGTGGGCAGCTACCAGCACCCGGAGGTCTCGTTCGACGGCAAGAAGATCCTCTTCGCCTACTGCCACGTCGAGACCGCGCCGGTCAACCGCGAGAACCATCCGGACCGCGTCTTCCACCTCTACGAGATGTCGGCCGACGGGAGCGGGTTGAAGCAGCTTACCGACGGCAAGTTCGACGACTTCTGCCCGCGCTACCTGCCCAACGGCAAGATCCTGTTCCTCTCGACGCGACGCGGCGGATTTCACCGGTGTGGGCGGGGGCCGTGCCCGGTGTACACCTTGGCCCTGGCCAATGCCGACGGCTCCGACCCGCGCCCGATTTCCTATCACGAGACCCACGAGTGGGACCCGGTGGTGACTTACGACGGGCGTGTGCTTTATACCCGCTGGGATTACGTCGACCGCAACGCGGTTTTTTACCAGCAGCTCTGGTCGGTACGGCCCGACGGGAGCGACGTGCGGATCTTCTACGGCAACAACACGTACAACCCGGTGGGCGTGTGGGAGTCGCGGCCGGTGCCCGGCTCGAACAAGGTGATGGCCACGGCCGCCGCGCATCACGCGATGACGGCCGGCTCGATCATCCTGTTGGACGTGACCCGGGGCGTTGATGGCCTGGACCCCATCACGCGTCTGACGCCCGACGCCATGTTCCCGGAGAGTGAAGTGCCGGTCATCAGCCGGCACAAGACCACCTGGTACTCGCCCATCACGCTCTCGAAGCCCCCGGTGCTTCCGCCCGAGGCGGTCCGCTGGCCCGGCCACTGCTACCGCACGCCCTATCCGCTCTCGGAAGAATACTTCCTGGCGGCCTACAGCTACGATCCGCTGATCGGCGAGCCCGACGCCAACTGGCCGGCCATGTTCGGGCTGTACTTCGTCGATCAATTCGGCAACAAGGAACTCCTCTACCGCGACCCGGAGATTTGCAGCCTGTGGCCCATGCCGCTGCGTTCCCGCGAGAAGCCGCTGGTCCTGCCGTCGCTTTTGGAGCCGACGGACCGCAAGGAAGGGACGTTCCTGCTCCGCGACGCGCACGTCGGATGGCCGCCGCTTCCGCAGGGCTCCGTCAAGCGGCTTCGGATCGTGCAGGTGCTCCCGAAGACCACGCCGCACATCAACAGTCCCATGGTCGGCCTGGCCAATGCCTCACCCGGCAAGCAGGTGCTGGGCACCGTGCCGGTCGAGCCCGACGGTTCCGCTTACTTCCGCGCCCCCTCGGGCGTTGCCCTGGCGTTCCAGGCCCTGGACGAGAAAGGAGAAGCGGTGCAGACGATGCGGAGCGTGGTGTATCTCCAGCCGGGCGAGAACGTGTCGTGCGTGGGCTGCCACGAGCCGCGTTCGGTGACGCCGCCCCCGGCCCCGGCGCCGGCGGCCCTGGCCCGCGGGCCGTCGGCCATCCAACCCGCTCCCGACGGCTCCAATCCCCTGAGCTATCCCCTTCTCGTCCAGCCCGTGCTCGACAAGCACTGCACCAACTGCCACAACGCCAAGAAGCCGGAGGGCAAGGTCATCCTCACCGGCGAGCCGCAGGGGCATTACACGGCCTCGTACAACGCCCTGGTCACCCGGGTCCCGTTCTCCGCATGGGGCGGCAAGCCGGGCGATTTCCGCGTCAACAATAGCGAGCCGCTCACCCAGCCCGGCTTCTTCGGCGCCCGCGGAAGCTCGCTGATGAAACTACTCCGCCAAGGCCACTACGACGTGGCCCTGAGCCCGTCCGACTACGATCGCCTGGCCACGTGGATGGACGCCAACGCCCTCTTCTACGGCACCTTCGACCCCGCCGACCAGGCCCGCCAACTCCGCGGCGAACGCATCGCCGGACCGAAACTCCAGTGAGGGGCTATCCGATGGCCTGATTGAGGGCGTCCTTCAGACGGGTGGTTTCGGGAATCCCGGTGAAACGTTCCATCACCTCGCCGCCCTTGAAGACGAGGAGCGTCGGGATGTTCATGACGCCGTAGGTCACGGCCAGCTCTTGGCACTGGTCGACATCGACCTTGGCGATCTTGGCCTTGCCGGCGTACTCGGTGACGAGTTGCTCGACCAGCGGGGCGATCCGGCGGCACGGTCCGCACCAAGGGGCCCAGAAATCCACCAAAACGGGGATGCTTGATTCCAGCACTTCCGACTGGAAGTTGCCTTGCGTGATTTCCGTAGCCTTGCCCATGAACGGGATCTCCTTATGGAATCGGCTTTCAGGTCGTAAGAGTAGTGAGAGGGCGGTAGGGATCGCGTCGCCCCCCAAGAATAAGTATTCCAAGTCCCCGGCTCTAGATTATAGGAACGGATCGGCCCCGGTCAACGCATGCTCCGGATGCCCCTTCATCGTCCCTGTCGGAACACGTTGACGATTTCCTGAACGCCTGAAACGAACCGAGGCTTCCTCGCTTGCCCCTTCGCCGGAGGGAAGAAGAAGGAAAACGGCGACAAGTCAGCCGCACTCCCGAGACGGAGGGTCAGAAAACGGTGCCTCGCGGGGGCTCCCGGATTGCGGCGATCCGCTGGTGGATCTCGCGTTTCAGGGCATCGTCGGCGCGGCGCGAGGCCAGGTGGTAGTATGCCTTGGCGGCTCCAAGGTTGCCGGCCTGTTCGGCACTGAGGCCGCGCTCGAACCACACCCGGGCCTCGGCGTGCTCCTTCGCCTGTTC
>CAYSGY010000204.1:6711-9378 GCA_964430315.1 uncultured Planctomycetaceae bacterium | reverse complement strand
AATCGCGGTGATGAGGTTGGTTGCCCCGGGCCCGCTTGTGGCCATACACACACCGGCCTTTCCGGTGGTGCGGGCGTAGCCCTGGGCGGCAAACCCTCCCCCTTGTTCGTGGCGTGGCAGCACCGTACGAATCCGGTCCCGGAACCGCGTCAGGGCCTGGTGCAACGGCATGCTCTGGCCGCCAGGATACGCGAAAACCGTGTCCACTCCCTCGCGGACCAACGCCAAGACAACCACGTCGGCCCCGCTCATCGGCTCACGAATGGGGGGGATGCTGTCACTTTGACAGGTGGTTGCTGCTTGGCATCGGACGCTGGTCACGGGGTTCGCCTCCTTCGGGTGAGTTCTTTCTCGATCGTGGATCGCCTTGGCGAGGGGATACAGATTCTCGCCGCGGTGCGAAGGAAGACAAGGGGGAGCGAACCGAGGTTCGATGCGTACCGGAGTGTCGATGCGGGCAATTCGCCCGCGATTCCGCCTGACGAAAATCATCGCCCTGGCCGCACTCTCGGTAGGCCCGGTGCGCATCGTGCGGCGATGGAAGCGGTCGCAGGGAATCCCGGGCCCGGCGCCCGGCCCGCCCTCGCACGCTCGACGAGCCCGGCGTATACCTGTTCACCGTGTCGTTTGAGGCCTGCGTCGATGGGCCCGTCGACCGTTCGACATCTGAGAGTGATCTTCTCGGCGCCGACAACGTCGCCGGGGATTTCCGCGAAGGCGGCCAGTCTGGACCACGCCTCGTCCGGGTTGGCGCACAGGTCCTCATATCCCTGAAAGACGACCGAGGCCGGCGCGTTGCCGAGAAGCCACTCGTAGGTATGGATCCACAACTCCATCCAGTAGTCCAGGTTGTCCCGGTTGCGGTAGGTCAGCGTGTCGCCCGGGAAACGAAAGGGCCTGTGATCCGACCCGAACTCGTGGTGGGCAAGCCACGTCATGTACTTGCGTGCGAAGGGATCCGTTCGGTGCATCGCCACGAATCGCCGGTGCTGAGCGAGCAGCGAGTCCGCGTGCGGCGCCGGGTCACGGAAAGGGACGATCACGACCGCGTTGGGAAACGCACGGCAAAGGACGGGCAGCCTCAAGAGGTTGTTGTTATTCTTCGACAGATAGCGCACGGCCGGGTCGCTGCGGCGGGAACGGAGGACCGCCGCGACGTAGACGCGGAATCTCTCCACGATCTCTTCGTCGGCGGTCATGGGGACCAGCCTGTCGTCGCGCAGGTAGCGATCGCCTGCGAAGACCCGCCAGAACACCTCCTCCAGGGCCTCGGGACTGTCGTAGTCGACGAGGAGCCCGTCGCCGTGCGACCGCTCCTGCGGCCTGGCGAGCTTGCCCGAGGACGCCGACAGCCAGGCCCAGGTGCTCGGCATCAGAACGAACGGCATATCGCGATACGTCAGCGAGCGGAAGGCCCCGGTGGCGTGGAATCGCCGCATGAGCAGCGTCGTGCCGGCCCGCGCCATGCCCGCGACGAACACGTGTTTCCGCCCGACGACCGGCGCCGGGTCCGTCCGGTGCAGAAGGGTCTCGACGTCAAACGACGCCTCCGCGAGGAAGCGGTTGCCGAGAGCGAGTTGGTGGAGCATCCTGCTCAACGCGCCGTACTGCATGTCACGCCAGTCGCCTTCTCGCGACGAGGTAGACGCTCGAGACGCCGGTCACGGCGCCGAGCCCCTGCCAGGACACGAGGAAGTGAAGCAGGTCCCGCCCGAAAAGGTGGCTGGCAAGCCAGGCGACGGCGACGACCCCAAGGACGGACGCGAACATCAACGCGAGTTCCAGCGTCGTGACCAGCAACGAAACGGAGTAGGCCAGGACGGCCCTCGCTTTCCAGTGCTCCGAGATCCTGGGCGACCGGATCACGGCGACCGATTTCCCGGCAGTCGAGATCCAGTACGACGCGACACGTCCCAAGGGAAGGCGGAAAGCGCACTCGGACGCGAGGACGGTCGCCGCGGCTGCCAGGACGTAGATCATGGTTCATCGACCGTCTCGGAGCCCCGCTTCTTCTTCCACCTCCCAAACAACCGCTTGAGCGGGTACCAGACCACCGCGAAGATCGCCAGGAGGATCGAGGCGATGAATCCCAGCACGATGGCAATCAGCCCTACACCGATGCCGGGACCGAGGTAGGCAAACAGCGGCGGCAAGATCGCAGGCGGGGCGATCACGAGTTCCTCCGGCACGCGCTCACTCCATCCAGGACAGGTCGATCTCGTCCGGCCCCAGGTAACGGCACCAGTGCAGGGAGCCGATCCATTCCGCAGATTCGCCGCCGACGTACTCCCATCGCACGGCGGTTGGGGAGACCCGCAGGAGCCGGCTCGCATCGGACTCCTCCACGAAAGCGTCCCCGTTGGGCAGAATACGCGAACGGCCCGAAAAGGCGGTCCTCACCTTCAACGACTCCAGTACCTCGGCATAGGGCGTATGGACTTGCTGGGTGCTCGGGTCGAAGAGATAGACCTGGCTTGAAACACCGAACAACTCATCGCAGGTCTTGCCCGTCCGCGAGAAGACGTCGTTGCCGAAGACCGAGTAGGTGTTCCCCTCGACGAGATTGACGTCGTGCTGGCAAAGCCACGGGCCGGTCTTCAGCCAGACGACCTCGTCGGTGGAAGGCCGGTAGAGGAACACCGTCGACAGGGTCCGGCAACTGAGGGC
>CAYSGY010000204.1:0-6701 GCA_964430315.1 uncultured Planctomycetaceae bacterium | reverse complement strand
ACGTCACCGGTCCGCGCCACGCCCGAGTCCCGGCCGATCGGCTGCGCATCGTTCAGATGGATGCGGTCGTACGACACTTTGTCGACGCCCAGATAGAGCCCGGCATGGCCGCTGCGCATCAGAATGGCGCCGACGGAGTGCCGCTTGAGCACCTCGCCGTTGGGACTCACGACCGCGAAGCCGTCGTCTCGCATCCACGGGTACGCGCACATGGACGGTTCGTTCACCACCGGAACCACAAGATTCCCGTTATGATCCCTCTCGATGGAATGGTGGAAGTTCCCCGGGATCAGCCAAAGGAGTCCGTTGCGTTTGTCGATCCTGACCAGAGGCCCCTCCCCGGAGGAAAACACAAGGCTGCCGTCGGGCAGCAGCAACGGGTGTTGAGCCCGATACCCCTCCCTGGAGTTCTCAAAGGACTCGGTCTTCCCCCGACGGAGAATCTCGTCGAGCGGCGGAATCCAAGTGTGGAGGATGCGGCCGTCGCCGAGACGTATCAACTCGAGAATGACCTGGGAGTGCGTCTGGCTGAACCGAGACACGAGCAGGTAGCCGGAATCGCGGAACGCCTCGTCGCGTCGCTGCAAGCCGTTGTAGGAGAACGGGTTTCGCCGGATCTGACGAGGCCGCGTGAGACTCCCGACGAAACTGCGCGGGTCGTGCATCAAGTCAACGATCCCGGCATGGATTGTCTGAATGACGCAGAACGGGAAGACCTCGTACCGTCCGGCGGCGACACCCCAGGCAAGGGAAGCCACCGCGACGAGATAAAACGCCGCGAGCGGCCGGATCACCGAGATCCAAGACGAGAGTTTCACCGTGGGTGCCTCAAATCCTCTGTCCGACCGGCTTGCCAGAACGATACTTTCGGGTGGACGGTCGTTCGTCACGGTGGGGTGGCTCCGCCGTGCCCTGTATGAATCACGGGAAGTCGCTGCTGTTTTCTACAGGATCCGTGACGATTTTCTTCGTATGCCCCAATCGGTGGGGCGCAGAGATTTCGCCGCATTGACGGGAGCCGTTTGCGGTGTGAAAGGTGAAGGGGAGTTTTCGAGAGGGTCGGTGGTCGTGACGAGTCCTCCGAGGGCCGCCCCCCGGCCCGGGGCGCGCTCGCCCCGCCCGCCCCGCCCGCCCCCCCCCCCCCCCCCCCCCCCCCCCCCAAGAGAAGACTGGAGAGCAGGGAGAAGCACGCCGAAGAGGCGGCGGAGGCCGGTTGACGGCTACGGGAACAGTCGGGGATAGCGACACAGTTTGTTTGTGACAAGAGGAGTTGCCACGATGACGGAACAAGATGCCGTGTTGGTTCGGCTCTTGGCGCTCACCGACGCCGTTTGGAAGCCGCTGCGCGAAGCCGACTGGCGACGGCCGACGCCTACCGTGCTGTATGAGTACCGTCAACGATTCGCGTCGGACGGGGTGCCCTGACATTCAGGGGAAGCTACCGAAGCCGGCCGCAAGGCTGACCAGCGAACCCTTGAAGCGATGGCTTCTGGAGAACGGCTTGCCGGATGAGAAGGATTCACCACGACTGGCTACGGAATTCGTCGGCTATCGGCTTCCTGCCTTCGACACGTGGAGCAAACAGGTTCGGAATGCCCGGGAAGCCCTGAAGAACCAGAAAAATCAGAAGCGTGCCGGACGTGTGACGGGCCGGAGTATCGTCCGGGGGCGGAATATCGAGTGTCAGCGAGGGGCTGACGATTAGGACGCCCGAGGTAGTCCCGGCAACAGAGAATCCCTAGAAGGCGAACACGTCGGGCGACACGCTGAAGTACCTTGCCAGCTTGCCAATGTGGCTCCGGTTCAAGGCGCGCTTGCCTTTGAGAACCTCGGAAATCGTCGAATCGGCGATTCCCGTTGCCTCGGCCACCTCCGTCTGAGAGACCCCCTTGGCTTCGACGAGGTGACGGAGCATTTCCGCATCGGAGACCGGGGCCATGGGGTGGGCTTCACGCTCGTATCGCTCGATGAGGTCGCCAAGGACCTCCAGGTAATCCGCCTCGCCCGGCGCAAGGTCCCGATTCAGGAGCGAATCGACCATGCGGACTGCTTCATCCAACTTCTCGTCCGAACGGATAGGACGGAGCGGGAACTGAAGGATCAAGTCAAGGTAGTGGTCCTTGACGTTTCGCCGGCGATTCGCGGTGGCCATTAGCAGTCCCCTTTCCATGCCCCTCGGTCGTATTCCTCGTGGGTCATCACGTGTCGGATGTAGATCTTTCCGCGGTCGAAGTGAATCACCACAACGAGCCGGAACTTGTTCCCGCCGATGTTGAACACGGTATACCGGCCCACCTGGTCTGCATGAGGGTAGACCGCCCGAACGTCTCCAAAACACTCCCACGTGGCGTGTTCTGCTACCCGATGCCAAGCCCGGAGCGGTTCCTCCGCCTCCGGCCACTCCTCCCAAAACTCCCGGAGTTTCTTCTGGGAAATAACGTGCATCCCTGCCATCCTCGGTATCGTCCACCTACTGAAGTGTTTTCACAAAATGCGAAAATGTCAAGCCCAACCGGACCAAACCGGATTCTTTCGGGAAATCCGGTTTGAGGGGAGGTTTGTTGCGAGTTACTGCTCTTATTGGACTTGTGTTCTTCTCCGCCTCAACCATCGGAGGGTCCGGTTTGGTCCGGTTTGTGGTCGGCGTATGCCGCGTTGTGATTGGCCCAGGGTATGGGCTTGCCGACCCGTTGCCATATCCTGGAGACGCGTGGACGATCGTGGACCTGATTCTCGACGGGACGCTGAGCGTGCCGATGGCGGCGTATGCCCTTCGGGCCATGGAGCGGGGCGCGTCGCTGTTGACCGCGGCCCGACCAGGCGGGGCGGGTAAGACGACCCTTTTGGCCTCGATCCTCCACTTGCTGCCGCCGGGTGTGCGGATCGTCACCGTGGACGGGCCGGACGTGGCGCGGTATCTGTCGCTCATCGGCCCTTTCGCGTCGCATTGCCTCGTGGCTCCACGCCGACACGCTTGAAGAATTGACCGGGATCCTCGGCGGCCCGCCGCTGGGCGTACGGCGCGAGGCCCTTGCCCGGGTCGGGCTGATCCTGTTCATGCACGTGCGCCGCAGCCGGGCCGGATACGAGCGCCGCGTGGCCACGTTCTACGAGGCCGACGGCCAAGGCGGCCACCGCCTGCGGCTTCAGTGGGACGCCGCAGGCGATGCCTTCCGCCCGGTCGGCGAACTGCCCGATCCTGCCGGATTGGAGCGCTACTGCCGGCTCATCGAAGACCTGGTCGACACCGAGACCCGGGAGTTCGCGGCCCTCCGCCGCAAGGTCCTCGCGTTCCACGGTCCGCCAGGGCCGTGACATCTCGACGCCGCCGGCTACGCAGGCTATCCTTGACCCTGTTGCGCAAGAAATGCCTTCTTCCCAAGGGACATTGCCATGAACGATCATCCGACACCGACGGGCAAGACGTTTTCCGGCGTCCGTATGGCGCGCCGCACGTGCTTGAAGGGCATCGCGGCGGCATGTGTCGGCGCCCGGGCGTCCGGACTGCTGGCCGGCGAGGCGAAGGGCAAGGAGAACATCCGCCTCGGGATCGACGCGAACGTGTACTCCAAGTTCCCCGTGGAGGAGGCGGCCCGGCGGATCCGGGCCGACGGCTTCCGCAGCGTGCTCTGTGCCTACCGGTTCGCCGACGTGCGTTTCGATCCGCTCGCGCCGGACTGGAAGGCGGTCGAGAAGATCCTCGCATCGTTCGAGCGTCACGAGATCACGATCGCGGCGGTCTTCGGCTACGTGAACGTGGTCGACCCGAACCCGGCCCGCCGCAAGCTCGGCGACGCCCGGCTGAAGTTCCTCCTGGAGAATGCGAAGCGGCTGGGCTGCCGCAACGTCTCGACGGAGACCGGCACGTTCAACGAGAAGTCGCAGTGGCTCGACGACCCGCGAAACTTCACCGAAGAAGGCTACCTCCAGTGCCGCGCGGCCTTCCAGAAATGGGCCAAGGTGGCGGAAGACGCCGGGACGATCCTCTCCATCGAGGTCTACTGGCGCAACTGCATCGACTCGATCGAGCGGGCCGAGCGGCTATTGCGCGAGGTGAACTCGCCCGCCCTGAAGCTCGTCATGGACCCCTGCAACTACCTCCGCAAGGAAGACTTGCCCAGGATGCAGCCGATGCTCGACGCGATGTTCAAGCGATTGGGCGACCAGATCGTGGTGGCCCACGCGAAGGACGTCAAGGCGGCGGCCGAGGGAACCGAGTTGCCGGCCGCGGGCCGCGGCGTGCTCGACTATCCGCGCTACCTCCGCCTCCTGGTACAGCTCGGCCGTCCCATGGACCTGCTCCTCGAACACCTCACGCTCGACGACATGCCTCGTGCCCGCGACTACGTGCTCGGAGAGATGAAGAAGATGGGATGAGGGGCGGAGATCGGAGGTCGGAGATTGGAGACTGGAGTCCACATCCGCGTAGCGGGCGGGCTTGCCCGCCGTTTGATTGCGCCCCGGCACCGCGCCGTCCCGTACCTGAATCACGGTTGAGAACACACCAGAACGCAACGTCCTTTGGTGCTTGCTCCAGGACCCCCGACCCCCGATCCCTAACCTCCGATCTCCGGTCCCCCCCATGCGCAACAACCTCTTCTCCGACCTGACCGACGTCTACGAGGCGATGATCGACTGGCCCAAGCGATTGGCGAACGAGGTGCCGTTCTATCGCCGATGGTTTGAGCGGGCCGGGGTGCGGAGCGTGCTGGATGCGGCTTGCGGCACGGGCAGGCACGCGGCCATGTTTCACGACTGGGGGCTGCGCGTCGAGGGGGCCGACCTCAGCGAGGGGATGATCCGGCGGGCCCGGGCGGCCTTCGGCGAGTCGGAGCGGCTCCGCTGGACGGTCCGCGGCTTCGATCAGCCGGTCGAGGCGGCCGAGCCGTTCGACGCGGTCCTCTGCGTCGGCAACTCCCTGGCCCTGGCCCCCGATCTGGCGACCGCCCACAGGGCCATCCAGCAGATGCTGGGTGCGGTGCGGCGGGGCGGGATTATCGTCGTCCACGTGCTCAACCTCTGGCGTCTTGTCGACGGCCCCTGCCTCTGGCAGAAGTGCCGGCGCGCGACGCTCCCGCAAGGCGAACTGCTCATTCTCAAGGGCATTCACCGGAGCGGCTCGCGGGGCTTCGTCGACCTGATCCTGACCTCCTTCCCCAGCGGCACTCTTGTACACTCCGAGTCGGTGCCGTTTCTCGGGCTGGAACACGCGGAACTCGGCCAAATGGCTCGTGACGCGGGCGCCGCCCAAGTGGACTTCTTCGGCGGCTACCGCGACCAGCCCTATGACCGGGAGGAAAGCATCGACCTCGTGATGATGGCCGCAAAGTGATCCAAATCCAGGCGAGCGATCGCCGCCACGGAGAAAACGGAGACACGCGGTGTATTGGGTCCTGATTCTATCCGCCGTCGTTGTGCTTCCTGCCGAGCGGTCGCGCGACAGCGCCGGGCCGGATGAAACCATGCTCCAAGGAAGGTGGGAGTATGTTTCGGTTCGCGTTGACGGCCAGCCTTTTCCTTTGGAGAAAGGCGATTACATGATGATCTCGGGCCGCAACGTGAGCATTCATCGCAACAAGATGGTGATCAAGGCGAAGTACACGCTGGCCCCGAACACGAATCCCAAGCATATCGACCTCCTCATCGAAAGGGACGAGACGACCTTCCGGCTGAAAGAGATCTACAAGCTGGAGAACGACAAGCTGACCTTGTGCGAGCCGCCGCATCCCGAGGCTCCGCGCCCGACGACCTTCTCCGCCGAAAAGGGTGAGAGACAGTTCCTGATCATTCTGAAACGCAGTATCCTCAAAGAGAAGTAGCAGGTCCTGTCAACAAGGGACGTGTCAGATTGCCTTGGTGACCCCCGGCGATGCGGCGGCGTAACTGCCTTCGGCATCGGGGTGGGCAGGCGGGTCGGCGTCCATGGCGTAGCGGGCTGGGGCGAGCCGCACCTCCGATCGGATCGCGTCGTCCCACGCGACCACTTGGCCGCTGTAGGTGGCCATGCGGCCCATTACGGAGGTCATGCTGGCGGTCGCGCCGTGGTCGCCGTCGAACATGTGGGGGCCGTCGCCGCGGATACTGGCGGCCAGGTCGTTGTGCTCCCGCTGGTAGGGATTGTCGCCGCGGTAGCCCTTCTGACGCAGCGTGCGGGGATTGACCGTCGTGCCCATGCCCCAGGCGCCGACGCCCAAAGTGAGCATGCCCTTGGTGCCGTGGACGTTGTCGGACACGTGGCTCCACGTGCCGGCCTGCTGGCGGGCCTGGCAGAAGTGGCGGGCGCCGTCGGCATACTCGAACTCGACGGCGTGGTGGTCCCAGATGTCGCCGTTGCCGGGGCCGAAGCGGACCTGGCGCCCGCCCATGCCGTTGGCCCGGACCGGAGGGCCATCCATGACCCAGTTGGCCACGTCGATCTCGTGGGTCGCCTGCTCGACCAGGTGGTCGCCGCAGAGCCAGCAGAAGATGCTCCAGTGGCGGATCTGGTACTCCATTTCGCTCATGCCGGCGGGCTTGAGCTCACCGGCCCGGCCCCCGGCCATGTTGAAGTAGGTGCGGACGAAGCGGACCTGGCCGATCGCCCCGTCGCGGATCCGTTGGATGCCGTCGAGGTAGTTCTGCTGGTGGCGCCGCTGGAGCCCCACGACCACGGAGAGCTTCTTCTGGCGGGCCTGCCGGTTCGCGGCCACCAGGGTGCGGTA
>CAYSGY010000203.1:5884-9483 GCA_964430315.1 uncultured Planctomycetaceae bacterium | reverse complement strand
GAACAGACTCTCCCGGCACAGCCGGGGGCGGCTGTGCCCCGGGTGGGCTCGGGAACAGGCGATCTCCTTTCCATCCCGCTTGCCGCCGGTGTCCATCTTGAAATGGTCCGCATTCCGGCGGGCGAATTCTTGATGGGACAGGAGGACGGATTGCCCGACGAGCGGCCCGTGGGCCGCGTCCGAATCGAAAAGGCCTTCTGGATCGGCCGGTGCGAGGTGACCAACGAGCAGTTCGCCCAGTTCGATCCCGGGCACGACAGCCGCTGGGAGAACAACGACTTCATCAAGTTCGGCCCCGGCGAGCTCGGCTGGACCCTGGCCCGTCCCACGCAGCCGGTGGTGCGCGTGCCCTGGACGCAGGCCATGGCCTTCTGCCGTTGGCTTTCGCAGAAGACCGGCCGGCCGTTCACGCTGCCGACCGAGGCGCAATGGGAGTATGCGTGCCGGGCAGGCACCGCCACGCCGTTCTGGTACGGGACAGTGGACGGCGATTTCTCGCGGACGGCGAACCTCTCCGATCGCAGTCACCAGACCATCGAGACGTTCGACTATCCGGGCCGGCCCGACGTGATCCCCCCATGGCGCCCGGCCGACACGCGTTTCGACGACCACAGCCGCGTCTCCGCCCCGGTCGGGAGCTACCAAGCGAATCCCTGGGGCCTGTGCGATATGCACGGCAACGTGGCCGAATGGACCCGGTCGGAATACCGTCCCTATCCCTTCCGGGAAGCCGGGAAGGAGGCCCCGGGCGCCAAGCGCGTCGTGCGTGGCGGCTCGTGGTACGATCCCCCGGAGCGATGCCGCGCGGCGTTCCGCCAGGTGTACCTGGCCGATCAGCCGGTGTACGACGTTGGGTTTCGGGTCCTCTGCGAGGAGTAGAACAAGGGCGACTGTCGAGCGGTTAGGAAGTGCGTTGCCGTGTTACGAAGCGAGATCGACCAGCAGTGCCTGGCTTTTGAAAACGCCTGGAAGACGGGCGAGCCGCCGGCAATCGAGCGGTTCCTGGAAGAGGTTCCCGAGGCGGAGCGGGCAGCCCTGCTGCGAGAACTCCTCCTCATCGACGTGGCCTGCCGCCGACAGCGCGGCGAGGAGCCGGCCCCGGCCGACTACCAGGCCCGGTTCCCTGGCATGTCCGGGGCCATCGCCGCGACGTTCGAGCAGCCCACCGTCGACCTGGTCGTGGACCCGGCCTCCGTGAAGACCAAAGGGGAAGACCTGGCGTCGGTCCCGATGCTGACCAGTACGGAGGACGAGAGAAGGGCCCGGTTCGGCGACTACGATCTCCTGGGGCAGATCGCCCGCGGCGGGATGGGCGTGGTCTACAAGGCCCGGCAGAGGAGCCTCCGCCGCACCGTGGCCCTGAAGATGATCCTCGGCGGGCAACTGGCCTCGGAGCGCGAGGTCCAGCGGTTCCAGGCCGAGGCCCGGGCCGCCGCCCAGCTCGATCACTCCGGCATCGTGCCGGTCTACGAGGTCGGCGAGCACGGAGGGCAGCACTACTTCACGATGGGCTACGTCGAAGGACAAAGCCTCGCCGACCGGTTGGCTTCCGGCCCGTTGGAGCCGCGGTCCATTACGCCCATCAGCGCGGCGTGGTCCACCGGGATCTCAAGCCGGCCAACATCCTCCTGGACCGGGAGGGACGGCCTCGCGTGACCGACTTCGGCCTGGCCGTCCAGGCAAACGACGAGACCCATCTCACGGCCACCGGCCAGGTCCTCGGCACGCCCAGTTACATGCCGCCGGAGCAGGCGTGGGCACAATTCGAGCGGATCGGCCCGGCGTCGGACGTCTACTCGCTGGGAGCCGTGCTCTACCACCTCCTGACCGGCCGGCCGCCCTTCCAGGCCGCCAACCCGATGGAGACCTTGATGCAGGTCCGCTCCAAGGAGCCTGTCCCGCTCCGGCAACTGAACCCGGGCGTGCCACGCGACCTGGAGACGATCACCCTGAAGTGCCTCGACAAGCAGCCGGCCCGACGCTATGCCTCCGCCCAGGAACTGGCCGACGAATTGGGCCGCTTCCTGGACGGCGCGCCGATCCGTGCGAGGCCGGTCGGCCGGATCGAGCGACTGGCCCGCTGGTGTGGGCGCAATCGGCTCCTGGCGACGGCCGCGGGCGTGGCGGCCCTGACGCTTTTCGTCGCGGTGGTCGTCTCGATCACCTTCGCCGTGTACAAATCGTGGGCCGTCGAGCAACTCCGCGACGAGCGCGAACAGACCCAGCGCGCGCTGGACGAGGCCCGCAGGCAACACGCCCTGGCCGCCACGACGCTCGTGGACCTCCAGACGACCTCCGGGCTGACGTCCGACGAACGCGGCGAGCCCTTCGAATCGACGCTCTGGTTTGCCAATGCCGCCCGGCTTGCGGCGAACGACCCCGACCGCGAACACGACAACCGCACCCGCGTGCGGACCTGGCTCCGCCGCTGCTACGTGCCGCTCCGGGCCGTGGAGCATCCCAGCCCGATGCTCCGAAGCCTGGCGGTCCATCCCGGCGGCCGATATGTTGCGACGGCCGGCACTGCGGGCGACTGCGTCGTCTGGGACGTCGAGCAAGAGAAACCCTTCGCATTGTCGGAGACCCCCGCCGAACCTAGCGCCGCGGCCTGGTACCCGGACGGAAAGCGCCTGGCCGTCGGCACCCGCGACGGGCAAGTGCTGATCCTGCCTTTCCCCGAGCGCGGGTGCCTCCAACGTCTCACGCATCACGGGACGATTGCCGCGCTGGCGTTTAGCCGTGACGGCCGCTACCTGGCCGTGGCCGGTGAAGGCGCGAGGGTCTGGGATAGCCGGACGGGCAAATTCGCCACCGTCGAGCTGGCGCATCCGCAGCCCGTGGCGGCCATCACGTTCAATTCCACCGGTACCCGACTGGCCACGGCGTGCCGCGACGGCACCGCCCGCGTGTTCAGGATCCCCGACGGCGACCAGCCGGGCAAGCCGCTGTTCGCCCCGGTTCCGCACACGGTCTCCGACGAGGCCGACGCCTCCAACCCGCGGCCCGTGCCGCCGGAGTTCGTCAACGGCGATCGCGAGTTGCTCACGCTGACGCGGGAGGCCGACGGCGGCGTCGTTTGGCGCGATGCGGTCAGCGGGGCCCCGATCCACACGGCGCGGGACCCCGAGGTCCGGACGTTCGCCGTGAGTCCCGACGGACGGTACCTGGCGGTAGGCTCGCACGAGGACACCCAGTTCTGGAGCGTCGCGGCCCGGAGCCGCGTCGGCTCGCCCTTGGAAGACGACCACGAGGTGCTATGGGCCGCGTTCTCGCCGGAGGGGGGCGTGCTGGCGACGGCCGGCACCGACAACGTCGTGCGCCGCTGGTCCGTGCCCGACGGGCGACCGCTCGGGGCGCCGGTGCCTCACCAGACGTTCGTCCAACAGGTCGATTTCGTTCCCGGCAGCGGCCTGTTGGTCACGGCCCAGGTGGGCGGCCTGGTCCGCGTCTGGCTGCCTCCCGGCGACCGGCTCCTCGAATGGCAGATCCCGCTCGAAGCCGGAGGATCGAGCCGGATCGGACTGAGCCCGGACGGGCGCCATGTCATTCTGCGGAGCGTCAGTTGCCGCACGGGCCGGCTGCGGAGCACGCGGGTCTAC
>CAYSGY010000203.1:0-5874 GCA_964430315.1 uncultured Planctomycetaceae bacterium | reverse complement strand
GAGGCGGCCACCGGCCAGCCAGCCGGCCCGGCGCTCACGCCGCCCGGCCCCGTCCTCGATGCCGCGATCGCGCCGGAGGGGGATCGCGCGGCCCTGATCGCCTCGCCCGACGTTGGCCGGCCCGGTTGGGTGCTGCTCTTCGACTGGCGCACCGGGCGCCAGGTCGGCCGGCCGCTGGCCACACCTTCCGAGCCGCGGAGCCTGGCCTACCGGCCCGACGGACGGGAACTGGCCGTGCTCTGCGCCGAAGGCCAGTTGCTGCTGATCGATCCGGCGGGGCCCCGGGTGACGGAGATGTTGGCCTACGGCCCTTGTCCCTATGGCCGGCAGCCGGACGAACACGTCAACAACGGCTCGGTGAAGTACAGCCCCGACGGCCGCGGCGTCGTCGCTTGGGGCTTGGACAACGCGGTCCACGCTTGGGACGACGCCACCCGGTCGCCGCGCTACGCGCCCTTGCAGCACGAGGATCGCTGCCACGACGCGCAGTTTTCGCGCGACGGCAAGCTCCTGGCCACGGCGTCTTACGACCACACGGCGCGGGTCTGGGATTTCGAGACGGGCAAGCCGCTGGCGGCCCCGCTGGTGCATCCCGACCGCCTCTTCACCGCCGCCTTCAGTCCGGACGGCAACTGCCTGCTCACGGCCCGACGGAGCGGCTCGTGGCGCGTCTACGACTGGCGCCAAGGGGCCCTCCTCTGCCCGGCGTTCCCGCTCAACTCGGAGAACTACGCCGCCCTCTTCACGCCCGACGGCCATTGGGTCGTGACGGCCGACGGGGCGACGATGCGGGCGTGGGAGTGGCATACCGGCAAATGGGTCACGCCGCCGGTCAAGCTGGGCGGCCTCGGACTCAGCCTCGTGGTCACGCCCGACAGCAAGCACGCGATCGTCGCCGGCCTGGGCGGCACCGTCGACGCCTTCCCGCTCACCGATCTGGCGCGGCGCCAGGACCTGAGCACCGAAGACCTCTGCCTCCTGACCGAACTGGTCGCTGCCCAGCGAATCCACGAGAACAGCGGAGCGGTACGGCTCTCGGCCTCCGAATGGCTCCAGCGCTGGCACCGCTTCTGCCAAAAACACCCCGGCCTCCTCTCGCTCTCCCAGTGCCAGCAGCCGTAGGGTGCGTGCTCTGCACGCACGCGACCGGTTGCCGGCTGTGGCACCCCTCGCCCCGTGCGTGCAGAGCACGCACCCTACGGGGCTGTGGCACACCTCGCTCCCGTAGCGAATCACCGGCCGGAAAAACCGTCGGGGGACGCCGAGAGACGCTGCAAACAGCGTGGAGAGCCGAGCGGGGTGCCAAAGCCACGCCCATCGAAGACTCTGGGCGTGCCACCCGACCGTAGGGTGGGACAAGCGGAGCGCCGGCCCACCGATTGTGACTCGCTGCCAAGATCCAACCCGACGCGGAGCGAACAGAAGCCATGAGGTTCGACGGCTTTCTCACTTTGTTTCGACCGACAAGCTCTCGGGATCAAATACGATCCGTCGTATGCTACGTCTATCATCAAACGGGACGGTAAACCTCCGCTCCTCTTCCTTCAGGCCCCCAAGGCTCGCGGTCTCGAAGAAGACTTGCTGGCGAGGTTCGTTTACCGTTCCTCTGAATCTAATATACGCTCCATGGTCTAAGGTGAATAACCCATATCTGATGCCTGGCTTGTCGGGATGTGAATAGACCTCATTCAGCCTGTGGAGGATGCGCTCATTGAGAAGCCGAATCAGACATGGGTGCTCCTCTTTCCCGGTTTCTACGAGAAACGTGCGTGATCTATACGTCTTCAGGACGTTGTGTAGCAAGAACGTGATCGTCTTCTGAGCATCAGGTTCGGTCTTGATATTCGATTCCTTCTCGTTCGTGTACCAAGACCCGGATGCTGAGCACACTTGTGGTATGCTGATAGACTTCGACGCCTGACTCTGCCGGTATCCCTCCAAGTACGCTTTGGAGAAGATACAGATGAAATCGCGGCAGTTCCCCTCTGCGGCTCGGACAAGCTCCGTGAATGCCGCTTCTTGCGTAAACAGCTGCTTTGCTATACGGACCTTCGCGTCATTGTCAATCTTCAGGTCCCACCCCAATTCAGCGCCCAGGTGGTTGTATAGGAGTTGGCCGAAGAAATCGCTGACGAAGGAACTCTTCTCGTCATGAACCAGGTACCGGTCGATATCGATCACATCGGTGAAATCGGCGCCGCGCTGCATCCCGATCAGGCCGCCATGGCCGTGGTCACTGAATCTGCACTGGTAATTCACGGCCAGCACCTTCACGGAAATGGCGGGAACCGCCAGCAGGGCACGCTTCACGAATTCCGCAACGTATGGCTGAGCAGCCAGAGGAATCTGCGCCCACTCGTCGAGAATAAGGAACATGCGAACGATGCGCAAGTCGCCGAGCACCTGCCTCAAGGTATCCACGATTTGGCGGTAATTGAAAACGGAGCTCGTTTCGTACCGAGAAGGCTCCATGAACGACACCAAACCATTCGCAAGCTTCGTAAGAACTTGGTCTTGGACTCCTGGAGCCGGACTTTCAAGACGAATTGCGTGATCCAGTAGCACGGTTCCCAAGCTGTTGAGCAGGGCGGCGAAGTACTTGGCAGCAATCGTGAGTGGATCAGTGGAGATGCTGGGGAGCCCACTCCCGAGAGACGTACAGTCGATATAGTGGACTACGTGGCCGGCTGCTTGCATGGACACTTGGAAGAACCGCAGGAGGTGCGTCTTCCCTGTCCCGCGTCGGCCGAGGACCAGTTGATGGTCATTCGTCTCGCAACGAAGTGGGAGATCTGTTTGCAC
Organism: uncultured Planctomycetaceae bacterium; assembly: GCA_964430315.1. Classification (GTDB taxonomy): domain Bacteria; phylum Planctomycetota; class Planctomycetia; order Pirellulales; family Thermoguttaceae; genus CALFBP01. Next base: position 3,072 of record CAYSGY010000203.1, on the reverse strand, counting down.
GAAGATCTCAACCAGCTTGTTGGGATCGTGCTGGCGCTCGGCTCGCTTGTTGATTCCGACAACCGCCTCGGCGAACCTGCGACTTTCGAGCACACCTGTCATATCCGGCGCCGACATTCGTTCCTCCGCTGGAGCATCTTCAATAGGGACACACACCCAACGCGGACTATGCCCTAGGAGACGAAGCGTAGTCTTTGGTCCTTATGTACTCAGTATTCGCAACAGCCTCGCCTAGTGGGTCAGAGAACGCACGAAGCGGTAACGGCCTCGTGTCGGGGTGCAGTACGGGCCTGGCGTTACGCCCCCGATTTCACCGCCACCAGCTCGATCCCCTTGCCGGTGCCGAGATTTCGGGAGTACTTCTTTTCCTCGGCGTTGTTCCAGTGTTCGTGGACGCCGAGGCTTGCCAGGCGCTTCGTGGGCGCGGCGTGGTCGGGGTCGTAGAAGGTGCCCGAGGGCGGATTGCCGGCCAGGGCGGCCTCGTGGAGATAGTCGTCCACCCCGGGCACGCGAGGGCAGTCCTTCCACTCGGTCCAGATGAAGTCGAACCCGACCGAGTCGATGGCCACCGGGTCCTGCGAGGCGAAGAGGCTCTTGGTCCAGTCCCCGTGGAACGGCGCCGAATGCCATTTCTGGGGCACCGGATCGGCCGGGTGCTTGCCGGAAAACGTCCCGTCGATCAGGTTGAGCACCGTCTTCCCGCCCAGGTGGGCGTGCCCGAAAAGGTCCACCTGCTCCCGGTAGATCTTCGTCTTCTTGGCGAACGAGGCGCGGTGCATGTCGTAGTATCCCTGTTGGACGGGCCAGCGCACCAGCGAGCCGAAGTGGTTCTTGCCGCAGAGCGTCACGCCCGTGCCGAGGTGCGCCTTGAGGGTGGCGAAGTTGACGAGGTATTCCGCCTCGGCAAATCCCGCGGGAATGAAGTCGGGCGACTTCCCCTCCGGCCGGCAGCTCCAGTAGAGCGGCACCGACGACGGTTGGACCTGCACGCGTCCGAACTTGCCGGCGAAGTCGGCGTAGACGACCTCGGGAAACTCCTTGTGCAGGATGTCGTAATATTCGTGGACGAGGTAGGCCAGGGTGTCACAGACCGTGATGTCGGCCTGTTTCACGCCGAGGCCCGTGAGCTGCCGCAAGAGGGCGACGACCATCTGCGGCCCGGTGTTCATGTAGTCGTGCCGCTTGACGAAGTGGTAGGTCTTCGGATCGACCATGCCTTCGCGCCAGATCATGCCGACCCAGTTCGGCTTGACGACGATCTTCTCGCCGGGCCGGTAGCCCGCGTCGCCCTTGCCCCGGGCCCGATTGAGATCGCGGAACAGCCCGTCCCAGGCCTTCGCGACGGTCGATTCGCCGGTCAATTCGCCGACGGCCCGCGCCATCATCGCGTCGACGCGGTCCTGCTTGGTCCGGTTGCCTTCCCACCAGTGTCCGTCGCCGGGGCCCTTCCAGTCGGTGACACGCGGATCGTGGACCCAGACGACCCGGCCCGGGTGAATCCCCTTGGCCTCGCCGATCGGCTGGAGCCGCTCGGGCTCCGCGGCGGGTTCGGCACCGCAGGCCGTTCCGATCCCCACGGCGCCGCCGACGGCCGCGGCCGCCCGGATGAATCCGCGGCGGTCGAACCGCGCCGGCCCGGGCATTTCGGGAGAACAGGCTTCGGGAAGCTTGGACGCAGAGTTCGGCTGCCCATCCGGATACGAGTTCATTGGGGGACTCCTGGAGAGAAGCGGATGAAAGGAATAGTCGCGGCCACGATCCTGTGTGGCACAGCCGCCCTCGGCTGTGCGGTCCCATGGGGCACAGCCGCCCTCGGCTGTGCTGCGTGGTTCGGATAGCAATAGGCGACTGTTCAGGACGATCCGCACAGCCGAGGGCGGCTGTGCCACATTTCGGGCGGCTGTGCCACCTATCTCTGCGAAGCTTCACTTCGCCATACTGTAATACGCCTCGTTCCAGCGCAGTTCGCTTTTGATCTGGGCGACCGTGGCGTCGGCGCCGATCCGCACGGATTCGATGCCCGCCATTTCGGCGAACGTTTCCAGGGCCTGCGGTCCGAAGGCCTGGGTGAAGCCGGTGTGGTGCGCCCCGCCGGCGTAGATCCACGCGGCGGCCGCGACCTTGAGGTTCGGCCTCGGCAGCCAAAGGGCCCGCGCCACCGGCAGCTTGGGCAGGTCCCGGTCGGGCTTGACCACGTCGACCTCGTTGACGATGAGGCGGAACCGGTTGCCCATATCGACGATCGAGGCGTTCATCCCGGCCCCCGGACGCACGTTGAAGACCAGGCGGGCCGGATCGGCCTTGCCGCCGATCCCCAGCGGGTGGAACTCCAAAGAAGGCTTGCCGTCGGCCAGCGAGGAGCAAAGCTCCAGCATGTGCGCGCCGAGGACCTTCGCGCCGCCGGGCGCCAAGTGATAGGTATAGTCTTCCATGAACGACGTGCCGCCCGGAAGCCCCGAGGCCATGACCTTCATGGCCCGAACCAGGGCCGCCGTCTTCCAGTCGCCCTCGGCGCCGAAGCCGTAGCCGTCGGCCATGAGCCGCTGCACGGCCAGGCCGGGAAGCTGCTCCAGCCCGTGGAGCGCCTCGAAACACGTGCTGAACGCCTTGAAGTTGCCGCCGGTCAGAAAGGCCCGCATGCCCAACTCGATCTTGGCGGCGGCGCGCAATGCCCGTGTGCCGGCGTCGCCCCGGGTACCGGGACCGGCCGTGTAGAGATCGAGATACTCCTCGACCAGCTTGTCGGCCTCCGCATCCGTGACCCGGTCCACACACTGGACCAGGTCGCCGACGCCGAAGCCGTGGACGTCGTAGCCGAAGCGGATCTGGGCCTCCACCTTGTCGCCCTCGGTGACGGCCACTTCACGCATATTGTCGCCGAACCGGGCGAGCTTGGCGCCCTGGGCGTCGGCCCAGGCAGCCGCGGCCCGGGTCCAGAGACCCAACTCCTCCTGCACGTCGGCGTCCTCCCAGTGGCCCACGACCACGGCGCGGTTCTTGCGGAGCCGCGTGCAGAGGAACCCGAACTCCCGGTCGCCATGCGCGGCCTGGTTCAGGTTCATGAAGTCCATG
>CAYSGY010000202.1:0-9486 GCA_964430315.1 uncultured Planctomycetaceae bacterium | reverse complement strand
CGTCGGCGAGCACGATCTGCGCGAAGATCGGCCCGGCGCGAAACTCGAACTCCGCGCTCTTGGGGTTGAAGACCGAGGCCCCGGTCACGTCGGTGGGCAAAAGGTCGGGCGTACACTGGATCCGCTTGAACGAGCAGCCCACGCTCTTGGACAAGGCCCGGGCGAGGATCGTCTTGGCCACGCCGGGCACGTCCTCCAGGAGGATATGCCCTTCGCAGAGCCAGGAAACGAGCGACAGGACGATCTGCCGCCGCTTGCCCACGATTACCTTTTCCACGTTGGCCAGGATTCTCTTGGCAGTCGTCGCGATATCGGCCATGGCAGCCTCGAAGAGAACGGGTCGACAAGCCCCCGATTCCTCCCAGTCTATCAGCCCGACGATGGAAAATGTAGGGTTGGGGCCTGGGCGAGCACTTGGCCCACGAGGCGGCCGCTGGTCAAGGCCCAGGCGATGTGGAGGCCGTGGCCCCAGAGGACCAGTCCGCCCAGGCCGTTCTGGCCCACCGCGTAGAGCCCGGGGATGGGCCGGCCGCCGGCGTCGAGCACGTGCATCTGCGCGTCGATGGCCGCCCCGCCCTCGGTCGTCGTGAAATAGGCCTTCGCCGGGCCGAGCAGGACCCAGGGGCCGTGTGCCAGCGGCGCCACGCGCTGGGTCCGTCCGAACGGATCGGCCGCATCCCCTCCGGCAAAACGGTTGAACTGCTCGACCGTGCCCCGCAGGGCCTCGGCCGGCAACCGGGCCGCCACGGCCAGTGGCTCCAGGCTCCCGGCCACGGTCGTCACGTCGGGCCGCATGCGGCGATAGTCGGCCACATAGGCATAGGCGACTTCGGGAGCGGTCGAGATGAAGTGCGGCCACCGGCTGTATCGCTCCGCGAGCCGGCCGTCGAGCAGCAGGTAGGCGACCTTCTCCGGCTGCCGGGCAATGGCGATTTCGCGTTCGGGCGAGACGCATTCGTTGCAGAACCGCGTGCCCTCGCGGTTGACGAGAATCGCCCCGTCGTCGAACAGGGCGTTTTCCGGGTGCTGCCAGGTGACCAACAGACGCTTGATCATCCGGGTCATGATCCACTGCGGCACCAGCGGAAGGCCCATGCCCAGGATCCACGCCAACGGGCCGCTGGCCGGAAGCAGTTGGGTGAAGGGCTTGCGCGGCGGGGGGACGAAACGCAACTCCGGGCCGTAGGTCACGTCCATGTTGACCAGGGCCGCCCCAGCCTGCTCGGCCAGACGGTGCCCGTCGCCCGTACTGTAGGTGTTGATGCCCTCGATGCAGGCGAACTGGGGACCTTTGAAACGGGCGATCAGGTCCGGCGAGTTGGCATAGTCGCCGGCGGCCAGGACGACGCCGCGCCGGGCGAGGAACCGCACGCGCCGGCCGGCCACGAGGGCCTCGACGCCCGCAACCCGGTCCTCCTCCTGCACGAGGCCCTCCACCGTCGCGTTGCACAGAACGGTGCCCTTGCGGCGCAACAGGCGGCTTTGGAGCACCGCAATGTAGGCCTTCGCGTTGGGCACGACGTTGTGCATACGCGGCACGCGGTTGGGCGGCTCCGGGCTGGGGCCATGGAACCGCAGGCCCATGCCCATCAACCAATCGAGGGTCCCGGCCGCATGCTCCAGGAACTGCCGGCGGAGCGGTGCGTTGTTCCGCTGTTGGACCTCGGCGGGACCGAACCGGCCGGCGTCGGTCTCGTGGTCGTCGGGGTTGTCGTCGATCCCCGCCCGGCGCTGATGGGGCGTGCGGTTCGCCGTGAACGAGCCCACGGCGATGCCCGTGGTCCCACCCAACGCCGGGCACTTCTCCAGGAGCAATACCGACAGCCCCTGTTCGGCCGCGCTCAGCGCCGCTGCCAGCCCGCTCCCTCCGCCGCCCACGACCACCACATCGTGTTGCTCGTCGCGATTCACCGGTCCTTGCCTCCGCCTTTGCCGTCGAGGCCCCGGGCTCGCGGCGTCACGAAGCCCCCAGTCTTGCCGCCGAACGCAGGCATGTCAATCGCTTCCCGAGGGCGTACTGGCTCGGAGCAGCACCGCTGTGCTACACTCGGAGTGATTCGTTGCCGTTGCGGAAAGCGCAGGGTGGAAACCGTAGGGTGGGACAAGCGAAGCGCGGTCCCACCAGAATTCTCGTGGTTTCTTGGTGGGACTGCGCTTGGGCTTGTCCCACCCTACCTCGTGCCTGCGTTTCCACAACCGAGACGAATTCGACGTTCTGGATGCGGTCGATCGGGAACCTCTATTCCTTGCGGAATGCACTATGACATTGTTGCTCATCGCGTGGAAGGCGGCAGCTTGCCTTGCGGCGCTGTTGGCGTTTTCGGGTGAGGAGGGCCCCGTGGGCGGCGACTACGGTCCGCCACGCGTGGTCGTCCCGGCGCCGTCGGATGCCCGCTACGCACACCTGGCGTGGCCGAAGGTCGTGAGGACCGCCGACGGCGCTCTGGTGTTGGCCTATGTCGCAGGGCGTGCCCATACCGTGGGCGGCTGTCCCGCCGTTTCCTGTTCCACGGACGGCGGCCGCACGTTCAGTCCCCCTCACGTGCTCCGGGAATTCAACGGCGGGACGGAATACGCCCACTGCGGCAACGTCGCCCTCGGGCTGGCCGGAGACGGCGGCGTCGTGCTCCTGGCCATGGCCTTCACGGATCGGGAGAGGAATACGATCGTCGGATGGCGCTCGCCGGATTCCGGACGGACGTGGCAGCCGGTCGATACTTCGGCGCTTGCGGAGAACCGGACGGGCTCGGTCTACGGGCATGTCTTCCGCGTCCCCGGCAAGGGGCTGGCCGTGTGTGGGCACTACCGCCCCCCTTCCGAACCCCATGACCAGGGAATTTGGATCGCCTTCTCCCAGGACGAAGGCAGGATGTGGGGTCCGGCACAGCGGATCGCCTCGCAGAAGCTCTTTGAGCCCGCCATGACTTGCGTCGCCGGCCGCCTCGTGGGGCTCCTGCGTGACGACGGGCATCCTCATCGCTATTGGCAAGCGGTCTCGCAAGACCTGGGCGCCACGTGGCAAGTTGCCCCCGGCCCGATCGCCAACGAGACGACCCGGCATCCGCAGCCCAGTCCGTTCGTCACGGGTGCGCCTGGCGATCCATCCAGGCTCTACGCACTGCAATCGCTCCGCAACGTGAAGGGAGAGCACAAGGGCGAGATTCACCTTTGGACCGCCGATGCCCGGGAACTCCGGTGGAAACGCCTCGGCCTGGTGGCCGCGCTGCCCAAGGAAGCCAAAGGGCACGCGGATTGGTCCTATCCTTGGATGACCCCGCTTGACGACCGCACCTGGTTCGCCGTCTTCTACTCGGGGAGGGTCAAGGGCGCCAGTTCGATCTATGGCCTGACCGTCCGGCCGGAGCATGCGGAGGCTCCGAAGTGACCGCTCGGCGTGGAAACTGGTCTTGCACGCACGCGGACTTGCGGGAACAATCCACCGGGATGCAATTCCCGCGACGACCAATCCGAGCAACCCTACCCAGGTGCGGGGACTCCGATCGTTGTTTCCTTTGCCTTTGACGCCCTTCGAGCACTACATGTGGATGGACGATCGTCCGTCCTACCCCATGACGGGCGTGCTGGAGTATCACTTCCGCGGCTCGATCGACCGGGAGGCGTGGGAGGCCGCCGTGGCGGAGTCGCTCACGCGCCATCCGTTGCTGACCGCGCATCTGGCCCCGCACCGATGGGGCACCCCGTGTTGGGTCAGTCCGTCGCGGGAGCCCACACCGGTGGATTGGGGCCCGTGGTCCGCTCCCATCCGGTTTCCGAATGGCGAAGGGATCGACTTGACCCGCGAGAACGGTCTGCGGGTCATCGTGCGGCAAGGCGAGGATCGGGCACGGGTCCTGACGCAGGTGCACCACGCTTGCACCGACGCGCTCGGCGCGATGCGATTTCTGGGGGACGTGTTGGCCAGCTACGCGCGGCGCGTGGAGCCGGACGGGCCGCACCCGGACGTCGATTTTCTGGATGCTGCGTGTTTGTTGCGGCGTGGGGCCCCTCGTCGCGGCGAGCCGCGCGAGCCTTTGTCGTTCTGGCAGTCCTGGCGTCGCCGGGTGCGCGTAACGGCGCAGTGGCTCACCCGTCGTCCGGCCCCGCTTGCGATCCCTGCGGGCAACCGATCCCCGTGCGAGAACGGGCCTCCGGACTATCCGAGCATCCGGTATCACACGTTCTCTCCTGCTGCAACCGCCCGGTTGCGGCAGAGTGCCCATCAGGCCGGCGGCACCTTGAACGACCTCCTGCTCCGCGATCTGTTCGTGACGGTGGCCGAATGGGATCAGCGGCAGACTCCGCGGCCTTCCGGGAAGTGGCTGGTGATCGTCATGCCCACGAGCCTGCGCCGGCCGGAGGACGCGCCGATGCCGGCGGCCAACGTGGTGAGTTTCGCGTTCGTGGCCCGCCGCCGCGAGGCATGTCGTGATCCCGTTTCGCTGCTGAAGGGGATTCAACACGACACGCAGGCGATCAAGCGCTGGAGCCTGGGAACGCTGTTCCTGGACGGCTTGGCCGCAACGCGGAGAATCCCAGGGGCGCTCCGCCTTTCGGTGCTCGGCAGTCGCTGCTTCGCCACGGCCGCACTGACGAACCTCGGCGATCCCATGCGCAGCTTTGGCGCACGGTTTCTCGAAGCCGACGGCGCCGTCTGCGCGGGCGGCCTCCGGTTGGAACGCCTGATCGCCGCGCCACCCATTCGGCCCAAGACCCGGGCCGTGTTCTGCATCACTGCGCACGCGAACCGGCTCACCCTATCGGTCCGCGGCGACCCTCGTTCCCTCGCGCCGGACCAGGCCGACCGGCTCCTCCGGGCCTACGTCGAGACCGTCTGCCGCCAAGCGGAATTGCCGGCGGGCGAAGACCCCGGTGACGGGCCTTCTGTCAACGTGTGTCCGGCAGCCTGAGCAGTCCCAGTCGCGCCGCACGCCAATAGACGGCCTGCGTGTAGTAGTGCCCGTAGAGCACGACCTTCGTGTAATCGACCTGGGCGATCATGCGTTTCACGAGGCCGAGTTGCTCCGGCGTCAGCGAGGGCTCGGGGCAGAGAAGCAGCACGAGCGCCGCCTCGGCGGGCTGCCGGATCGTGCGGTCCTCCCGGACCAGGGCGTCGGGCCGCGTGGGGACCCGGTAGCCCGACGAATTGCGGAGCGGCCACTCGCGCCAATCGAAGTGGATCGCCCCGGGCGCCGGGGCCCGGTACTCGCGGCAGGTCCCCAAGAACCCTTCCGACCGGCCGGCTACCAGGCGCATCGCCTCCCGCCACTGCCGCTTCAACTCCGGAGACGTCTCCAGTTCATCAAGCGCCTCCAAGGAGACCTGTTGTTGCAGCAGCGCGTAGGGAATCTTCGTCGACGCCCCTTTCGACTTCTCGGCCGCTTCGGGGGCGTAGCGCCGGGCGAGGTCCGCCCAGCGGCGATCGCCGGTCACGTCGGCCCCAATGGCGTAGATCATCGGCAGACGCGCCACTTCGTGCGCCGCGTTCTCCCACATCTTGTCGACCAGACCGTCGAACGTGCCGTCCTCTCTGCCGATATGGTAGTCGTGCGCCGCGACCACGTTGCGCTCCAGCCGGGCACAGATCGCGGTAAGGACCTTCTTGATCGTCTCCTTCTCCGCCGGCTGCGACAGGGGCGAACGGTAGTAACGCCACAGGCCGTAGACATGCCACGTGTATTGGTCCCGGGAGCTTTCGCCGTAGTGCGATCGGCCGTCCGCCGGGCAAACGCCGCGGATCACGAAACCCTCGGAGGGGCTGAGCGTGCCTAGCAGCACCAGGCCCGCGAAGACCTTTTGGGCGAACGGACGCAGCCTTTCGTCCCGCGTGGCCTCAAACCGGTCGCAGACCATCGACATCATCAGCCCGCCGCTGATCGCGCAGTCCTCCATGCCGGTCCCCCAGCCGTTGCGGTTGGGATACTGCCGGGCGGTTTCCTCCGGCGTCGGCAGCCCGGCCAGGCGTTGGCCGGGATCGAAACTGCAAACGAAGTCGTAGAAGAGGTGGGTGCGATCGTCGTAGAACCGTTGCCAGGCCGCTTGCCACGCCTCCTCCGCCTTCGCGTACAGTTGCCGATCGGTGACCGGCGAAGGCTCGGCGGCGATTCCGGCCCGCGATGCCGCGGCGAGCACCGCTGCTGCCGCAGCAAACCGGACCACGAAGGATGCAAATCCACCACGACACGAGCGAGAGCACTGGAGGACGCTCTGCGGAATAGGCATGTTCTGGTTTCTCCCATGGGTTCGCTCCATAATATGTCTTGAGCATCGCCGTGCCGCAAGTGTTCCTGGTGTAGCGATTCATGCTGTTGGGGTCCTGTTCCAGAGCGTACGCACCACAAGTTCGTCCCGGAGGGACGTTTGACAATAGCCCAGCGATTTATCGCTGGGATCCCAATCCACAGAAAGTCCCTTTGTCCTGTAGGGACAATTGAAACGAGCCACTGGCGGTTCAAGTGTCCCTACTACACTAGATTGTATCGCCACTGCCTGGGTCGGATGAACCCGCGTCCTGTGGGACTGGTCTATGTCACGTGCCGCCATATTGCCCTTGTTCTTGCTTCCCGGGATGGGGGCGGACGCGCGGATGTTCCGCCCCCAGTTGGCCGCATTCCCGAACGCCGTCGTTCCGGCTTGGGTTCTTCCCGAGCCGAAAGAGCCGCTTCCGGCCTACGCCGTCCGAATGGCCGGGGCAATCGAGCCGCGCGGGCCATGCTTTGTGGGAGGCGCCTCGTTCGGCGGCATGGTCGCCGTGGAAATGGCAAGACATCTTGAGGTCCGCGCCTGTTTCCTCATCGGCAGCGTCGGTTCGCCGTTGGAATTGCCTCGTCGCGTACGCATCTTGCGGTCGCTGGCCCGCGTGGCGGGTCGCACGCCGGAGTGGATTCCGCCCTTGGTCCGGGCCCTCCGACTCGCCGTCCCTCGCCGCCTGGCTCCCGCCACGCGGTCGATGCTCGATCAACTTGCCGAAACCGACCGACGTTTTTTCCGCTGGGCCGCGCTGGCGGTCCTCCGCTGGCAACCGTCGGCGGAGCCGCTCGCCGTGCCGGTGGCGCGGATTCACGGGGATCGCGACAGAATTCTCCCCCATCGGCTCACCCGGCCCGACGTGCTCGTCCGCGGCGGCGGGCACTTGATCTCCATGACCCATGCCGACCTCGTGAACGAGTTCCTCCGCGCCGGCATCGAGAAGTGGGGTTAGATGACCTTGCGTGATCCTGGGAGGATTCTCTGTAGGGAACGCCCTCCGTTGCGTTCCGTGAATCGCAATGGATAACGCCATTCCGCTGCCGGAACGCCACTGATCCACGATCGCGAACGAGGGCGAACAGAGAAGAGGAACCCGTCCTTATCTCCGATGACTCGTTGGGCTCCCCGGAATTCCCCGATGGACCAATTTTTCGGGGGGGTGCGGGCAAAAGGCGGCTGAGCGCTTGACCTGTGGCGTAAACTGATGGAAGCAGGCAAGATATCGTGCCTGCGCGATTCCGAACGCGAGCAGACGGCATCTGTTCTGATGTCCAGGTCACCAAGATAGGAGTTGGGCGATGATTCCACGCGTGTTGTCGAAGGCGCCGGCAATCCGGTTCGCCGTTCGCGGTCTGGCGGCGTCGGCGATCCTGATCGTCACCGTTTGCGCGCAAGCCGGCGAGAAGAAGCCGACCGGCGCCGAGGACGAAAACGCGATTCGGACGTCGATCCAGTCGTATGTCGACGCCTACAATCGCGGCGACGCCAAAGCGGTGGCGTCGCACTGGAGCGAATCGGGCGAGTGGATTAGTCCGTCGGGCGAGCGGTTTCAGGGCAAGGCCGCGATTGAGAGAGAGCTGGCCGCTCTGTTCGCTGCGAACCGGGGCGTGCGCATCGAGGTGATGCGGCCGTCGGTCCGCATCGTTTCGGCCGACGCGGCCGTCGAGGAGGGCACGGTTCGCGTGACCCGGCCCGGACAGGCGCCGAGCGACTCCACGTACCTCGCCGTCCACGTCAAGAAGGGCGGCCAATGGAAGCTGGATAGCGTTCACGAAACGGATCTCGCCGAGGAGCCCCCGGCGGGTTCACCCCTTCAGGACCTGGCGTGGCTGGTCGGCGAGTGGATCGACCAGAACCCCGAAGCAAACATGGCGGCGACCGTAACCTGGACGAAGAACAAGACCTTCCTGAGCTATTCCTTCAAGGTCTCGGCGCCGGGAATGGACGACCTCGAAGGCACGCAGGTCATCGGCTGGGACCCGGCGGCCGGCACGATCCGCTCCTGGATGTTCGATTCCGACGGCGGCTTCGGCGAAGGCGCGTGGTCGAAGAAGGACAAGAGTTGGGTCGTGAAGTTCAACCAGGTCCTGCCGGACGGACGCAAGGCCTCGGCAACGAACATCTACACGCTCGTGGACGGAAACACGCTTGTTTGGAAATCCGTCGGGCGCAAGCTCGACGGGGAGTTCCTGCCCAATGTCGAGGAAGTGAAGATGGTCCGCAAGACCTCGCGCGATGCGGTGAAGGAGACAGGCGAGCCCGCCGCAAAACCACGCAAGCGCGGGGCGAAGAAGTGAGAATGCCTTGTTTCACAGCGTGCCGCAACAAGAACCAAAGAGTCCTCTTGAGAACAAGCCGGGTGAGCTTATGAAAAGGTCTGCAATCCTGCTGGTCGGCGCGGCGGTAGCCGCATCGCTTCTGGCAACGGACGCTTTTGCCCGCGGAGGCGGCGGCGGACGTGGAGGCGGGGGCGGAGGCGGAGGATTCTCGGGCGGGTCCCGCGGAGGCGGCGGGTTTTCCGGCGGGGCCCGGCCCTCACCCAGCGCCTCGTTCAATCGCGGCCCGTCGATGAGTCGCGCGACTCCGTCGCCGGCTGTCAATCGCTCCTCGCAGTTCTCGGCAGCCAGTCGTCCTTCGGCCTCCAGGCCGAGCGCCCGACCGTCCCCAGGAACGGGCCAAGGCTTCTCCGCGGGTCGCCCGGCTCAACTCCCAGCCGCGCGTCCGGGTGCGGGCGGGGCGGCAGGCGCGGGCCGGACGGCCTTTGAGTCGCCGAAGTCCTATCTGCGGCCCAGCCAAAGCGACGTCAGCAACTTCTTGAACCTCCCGCAGCAGTCGCAGGCAGGTACCCGCAGCGGCAGTCCGCCGGCGGCCGGTCAACTGCCGAGCCGTGGTGAAGGCATCCAATCCAAGACGGTGACGACTCCCGGCGGTTCGGAGATTACGATCGCCGGCGGGGGCGGATCGCGTACGACAGCAGGCGGCGCGACCGTCGGCGGGGCCGGAGCGGCCATCAAGATCGAGGGGGCGGGCGGAAATACGGTCGTCAAAGGCTCGGGCATCGCCGGCGTGAGCAAGGGTGACAGCGCGGCCGTCGCGGGCGGCTCGCTCACCGCGGCCCGCAATCAATGGGGCTACACCAAGGCGGTCGCACGCGGCGGATACGGCGCGGGCGGCACCGGGCAGGTTGGCGCCGTCGCGGGGATTCGCTCCCTGGCGGCGGAAATCCAGACACTGCCCGTC
>CAYSGY010000201.1:0-9637 GCA_964430315.1 uncultured Planctomycetaceae bacterium | reverse complement strand
ACGCCGGAAAGGTACTAAAGGCCGGGTCGGCGACGAGCCGCAGCGCAGCCATCCAGGCTGTTCCACAACAGGCTGGAAGCCTGTGCTACCGCGGGCCTTCGATGCGTCGCACGAGCCTGGCCACTTGGACGCGCACGGCTTCGAGGTCCGGGTTGAGCCGCAGCGCCCGTCGAAAGCTCTCCAAGGCCGCCGCGTGGTTGCCGAGTTCCAGGTAGGCCTGTCCCATGCCGGCGGCAGCGGCAAAGTGATAGGGATTGAATTCCAGGGCCTGGCGGCAATCGTGGATCGCCTCCTCATACCTCTTCAGAGCGAACTGGGCGATCGCCCGCTGGTTCCACACCTCGGCAAACCAGGCGGCACGCTTCAACAGCTCCGTAGCCCGGCGAACCGCGGCGGGAAATCGCTGGGCTGAATTCAGCCGGAGGATGACGCCGAGGAGCCTGCGGTCGCTCTCGGTGCCGGCACGGGTCCAGACGCTACGGATGCTCTGCTCCGCCAGGATCCGCACGGTACGGTCCTCATCCTGGAGGGCGCGGCCAAGCGAGGCGTTCGCGTCGAAGTCTCCCAGCAACCCCAGGGCGAGGACGGCGGCACGGCGAACGCGGGCCGAATCGTGCTCGGCCAGCCGTTGCAGCGTGCCCTGCGAGTAGACCGCGGAGACCCGGCGAAGGAAACTCGCGGTATCCTGGTCCTCGAGGTACCGATCGTACGTATGCGAAAGACAGGGCTTGAGCGGAGAGTCATCGCTCACCGTGAGTACTCCGGCGAGATCGGCAAGGCGGCCCGTCGCGGCGCTTCCGCACGCGCGACGACTGCCAAGAAGGACGCATCTACGACTTATTCCGATTGTAATCAGGAAAGGCGTCCTAACCAAGAAAAAAGTCGCCACACCGGGCCGTTTTCGCTTCTCCGCGGAGGCACTCCCAGGGAAAATGGAGGAGCGATGCCACGAAGCGCACGGGTGAAATCATGGGATCGCTGGAGTCAGTCCGGGGGGGCGTGGTGGGCCGGTGGGTCGCGGTCGCGGTTCTGGCCGGGCTCATCGTGCGGGGAATTCAAGGGGCTGCGAGCGAGTCGTCCTGGCTGACCGGCCGGACGCTTCAGACCCGTCTCGACACGGTCGTCCCCAAGCAGTTCTGGGCGGGGGTCCGTCAAGCCCCCTTGCGCAAGGCGATCCAGACGATTGCGGCGACGCAGCGCGTGGCAATCCTGGTCGATCGCCGCGTCGATCCCGACCATCCGCTCGATCTGTCGCTCTCCGACATGACCGTGGGCGACCTCTTGCACCGGATCGCGGAGGATCGCGGACTCGGTCTGACCCGACTGGGATCGGTGACGTATCTGGGACCGCCGGACGTCGCCGCCCGCCTCCGCACCTTGGCACTGCTCCGGCACGACGATGTTGCCCGGCTGCCCGAAGAGGCGGAGGAAGCGCTCTCGCGCGCCGAGCCGCTCGCGTGGGACGACTTCGCCACGCCGCACGAATTGCTTCGGCGTTTGGCCGATTCTGCGGGTGTCCGGCTTGACGGCCTCGACCAGGTGCCGCACGATCTCTGGGCCGCGGCCGATCTTCCTGCGCTTTCCTGGGTGGATCGCTTCACGCTGATCGCCGTGCAGTTTGACCTGACGTTCCGCATCGACTCCGATGGCCGCTCCGTGCAGCTCGTGCCGATCCCCGATCGCGTGGCCATCGTGCGGCGGTATCCCGGCGGGAAGGATCCCTCGCAACTCGCCCAACGGTGGTCGCAACTCGTGCCCGACAGCCAGATCAAGGTGGCGGGCGAGGACGTCTTCGTGCGCGGACTCGTCGAGGACCACGAACGGCTGAAGGCGACACCGCGGACAACATTCCGGAAGCCGCCCAAACGATCTTCCTCCGCAGCCCGGCAAGCGGTGCGTTTCAGCGTCGAGAATGCCAAGGGCCCCCTCGATCGCCTGGTCGCGGAATTGGCCCAGAAGCTGCAAGTCGAAGTGCGGATCGACCGCGACGCCCTGGCCGAGGCCGGGATCTCGACCAGCCAGGAGGTCTCGTTCAGCGTCCGCGAGGCGACGGTCGACGAGCTGTTCGAGGCCGTTCTCCGTCCTGCCGGGTGTACCTTCCGCCGCGAAGGCAAGACCCTCGTCGTTGTGCCGGCGCGATGAGGCCGGACGGGGTCATCGAACCCCGGCCCTCCCCAGGTCACGGACCGTCGTTCCGGGAAGCGTCCCCGGAGCGATACTCTGATTTGCGACCACCACGTGCTTGGTCAACCAGCTCAGCGCCTGCTTCAGTTGCTTTTCGCGAGTGGACGCCTCAGCTTTCATGGCGGCTTCGCGGTGTGCGGGGTCCCGGTAACGCCGCTTGTCGCTCGGATCGAACTCCAGCCAAAACACAACTCGCAGGAAGTCGCTGTCGGTGAGCATCCTGTGGCTGCAATAGGGCGACAGTGCTTCGTCGCATGCACGTGCGGCGCCTAGCAGGCACGCAACGCTGTCCTTGACCTTCCGGGCGACCTGGAGATGGAGCGTGTCGCCGTCGCACATCTTCTCGTCGTTCTTGAGTTCAATGCGAAACCCCCGATAGTCCTTGACCTCGACCAGGTACACGGCCCGGCCTCCGTGCAGGCCTACGAAGTCAACACTCTTGGTCAGTTGCAGCGGCATCAAGTGGTTGCGGAAGAAGTCGCACTGATCGAGTCGCACGACTTGCCATTGATCGTCGAAGACGAAACGGAGGTTGTCCTCATCGTGTGTTGCCGGCATCGGCCGCCATCCTATTCGGGTTCACCGGCGAAGAGACGGTGCTCACGGTCGTAGTGGGCGGCGAACTCCTCGAGGATTGGGTTGTGGCGAAGATCGGCCAGCGTTGCCCCCCATTCGACCTCCGCGGCGGCGGTCCGATTGGCCTTCGACACCGCGAAGAATTTGGGCGCGGCCCTCCTTGCGTCCTCGGTTTCGTACTCTGCGGCCAGCGACAACTCGTTGCTCAACAGGAAATCGTGCGTGGCGACGAACACCTGGATTCCCGCGCCGGCCAGCGCCAGCAATGCCTGCGCCACGGCAGGAATGAGGTTCGGATTGAGACTCGCTTCCGGCTCGTCCCAGAAGAGAACGCTCCCCTGCACAAGCGATCCGTTGCGAACCAGATGCGCAATGGTCGCGAGCTTCCGGAGCCCTTCCGCCAACAAAGGGGCTTCGAGGAGCCACTCTTCCGAAAGGGCGACGTAGAACCTGTCGCCATGGAGGATCGTCTTCCCACCGACCGCATCGTCCAACTTGGCAACGACCTCGGCCAAGGCGGGCGGGGAGACGGATCGAAGTGGGTTCGCGGAAAGGTCTACGCACAGGTCGCGGAAGGTCTCGTCAAAGGACAATTCCCGACGTTCATAGGCCGCGACGAACCCGGGGTACATCGAGAGGATTTCGCTGGGGGGAACGAAGACTGACAGACCATCCACCGCCCTGAGGCGCGGAACCTGGGTCTTCACATTCGTAGCGCCGAAGCGGAGCACCGTCGTCCCGAAGTCGCCGTATGCACTGATATCGGTGGTCTGAGCTCCGTGCCGAATAAGAGGCTCAAGCACGGAGTGGGTTGCCTCTGGACGGAATAGCGTCTCGAACTTCTGCAAGATGGCAGAGCTCAGCATCTCACCGAGGTCCCAATGCGTATTGTCTCTCGCCAGTGAGCCCGCGATCAGCATCGGTCGCGTAATACCGAAAAGCACCTTCAGGATATGCGACTTCCCGGTCCCGTTTGCACCGATGAAGACGTTCAGCCCTGGCGAGAACGTCAAGTCCGCCGCTTCAAAGGCCGTGAAATTCCTGAGTGTCAGTCGGTCCACCCTCATGGCCGGATCTCCACGATCTTGCGGGATTCGCTTCCTTGGCGGTCTGCGGTCTTCATGGCTGCACCGAGACCATGTGAGAGTATTATAGGTCCCCCTTGCGGCGGCAGCCAGGGCACTGAGTCCGCGGGGAACGTCTGTGTCACTTGCAGCGGCAAGGGGCGATCAGGGGATTCGATCCTGAGGGGCAATCGGTTCGCCCAGTCGTCAGAGAGGACGACCATCGGCGTCCGGCAATACGTGGAACGCCGCGACCGGCTCCTGCGGGGGCCCGGCGTCGCTCCGTTCCTGTTCCCAGAAGGCCACCCATTGGTCCCAGGGGAAGGCTGCCCGCGAGAAGAGCACTTGGGCAGGATCGAGCGTGGGAAACATCTGCCAGGGTTGGGCGTCGGGCGTCTGCGGGGCGAGCGGTCCTTCCTGGCGGAGGTTGTACGCCGCCGTCGGCGATTCATTGCGAGGCTCGACGACGAGGCCGTCGGCCGAGATATCCCAGTCACCGGCCTGCGGCAGGATGGCTAGAATCTGTTCGCCGACCATTTGCACCCCGGCGAGCCGGTAGAGTCCGAGGAGGGCCGCTTCCAGGACTTGCCGCTCGGCGGTCTTAAGCGGCGCGGCCCAACCCGGCTGAACCACTTGGACCGCAAGCCAGCCGGAACGCATCTCGAAGGCGACTTCCAGGGGACCGCCGTCGGCTGCCGCCCGATCGAGGACCGCCCGGATCCGGTTGGTACTCAGATCGAGCGAGCGGAGCGTGACGGCGCCGTGCTGCCAGGAGCGGGCATGGTTGAGGAGTTCCAGCATTTCGCGCTCGAGAAACCGCCGCACGGCCAACTGGACGTGGTGAATCGCGCGGAGCCGCTTCATCGCGGCCCGAACGCTTCCGCCGGCCACGGCCCGGCGTTCGGCGCGGCGGAGTTTGGCGAAGAGCTTCGGGACCGTGCCGGAGTGGAAGCCGGGGCGGAGCAGGCGGCCCATGGTTTCGCCGTGGTGTCCGACGACGGCCGGGTGGAGGTCGCGGGCCCGATTCGCGGCGTAGAGCCGCCAGTTCTCCTTGAGCTCCCAGACGAGGAACCCGAAGATCCCGGGAATTCCGAAGATGATCGCCGTGGCCACCGTGTAGGCCATGTTCTTCTCCATGGTCTGGGCGAGCAGCCCCGCGAACGCCGGGATGCAAGGCAGCAGGAGCTTGTGCGAGACCGTGACCACGGGGAAATGCTTGAGCGGGTTGATCTGCGGTTCGATCAGCAGGTTGATGCAGAATCGGAGCACGTACGTGACCAGGGACCAGGCGGTGCCGAGAAGGGCCTTGGCGGTGAAGCTCAGCCGCGTCTCGCCGCTTCGGAACCGTAACCATTCGTCGACGGTGTAGATCACCCGCTCGACGTTCTCCATGATGCCGCGGAAGAGATCGACAAAGAAGTAGAAGAGCCCCGTGAGGATCGGCACGGTGAGGCGCCGCCACGCTTGCAGGAGGGCGTCGACCGTCAGTTCCTCGACGTCGCGTCCCACGCGGGAGTTGATGAAAAGGTTGATTCCCAGGAAGAGCAGGGCGCCGCTGGCGGCGGAGGACTTCCAGCCCACCGCCGTCGGCAGCAGGACGTATGCCGCGGCCGTGAAGACCGCCGGCTTGAGCAAAAAGCGGTAGGCGATCCGCACCGCGCGGCTCCGCAAGAACCGTTTCAGCCACTCGATGCCGGCGATCCAGCGGGCCGCGCGCACCACACCATCGCCGACGGCGCGGCACGATCGCACGAAGACGCGCCACGCCCCGCGCCGGAACCACTCCACGTTGACGATTCCCGCCACGAACGTGCCGAGCAGGACGAGCCGGAATAAGGACCAGGAGACCGAGACCGCGGCCGCTTCTTCGCCGGCGATCTTCTCGGCCAGGTGGTCGAGAAACGAGACCACCAGGAACGTCCCGCCGTAAGGCACGGCGAGGTAGCGGGTGACGAGGCGACCGAGCTGCGTTCCAAAAGCGAGCGAGCTGAGCCTCTGCATCCACCGCAGGTAGAACTCTCCGTGGCGATAGACCCCGTCGAGCGAGGCCGCCAGACGCCGGTCGGCCCGCAGGAGCGGATCGCCCCGCAACCAGTCCGCGCGCAGAGAGATGTCGGGCAGCTTCAGGTTGTTCCGCGACAGGCCGTCGCGGAGATCTCCCATCGTCAGGAAGCCGTTCTCCACGACGTGGTCGAGCAGCTCTTCGACGAGCTTTTTCCAGGCGACCTTCTCGGGCACGTTGGCGGGCCGGAGGCCGACCTCGTCGAGGGCGCGGGCAACCATCGGGCGGAACCGTTCGCGAAGCGAGATTTCCGCATGGTGGGTCGCGGTCTCCAGCAGGGCGGTGAGCCTCTGCCGCATCGTCTCGGTGAGCCGGACGGCCGGGATCCGCTGCTGGGCACTCCGCAAGTGCTTCGAGATCGCCACCTCGCGCTGCGCAGGCAGGGGCCTCCGGATCGGCTCCCGCATCCACGACAGGAGCCACCTCGCCACGTCCACCCGGTACACCTTCCGCTCGTGGTCGATGCACACCTTCTGCAGGTCGTAGAGCAGCCGGGCCTCGGGGGTCCAGAAGCCGCGCGGGGTTTGCCGGGCCAGGGCCAGGAGCGTCTCTTGCCACGGATGCGGGTCTTCCGCCTCAATCCCCAAAGCCACTTGAAGCCGGCGCACGAGGCGATCGACGTCGCGTTTCAGCGCCCCTCGGGCCTTGGCGGCCAACGCCGGTGCGGCTTTCCGCTCCGCCCGCGCGCGATGGATGGCCGAGCGGACTACGTTCCCCCGGCCCGACGCCTCCTGCGCCCGGCGCATCAGCCGGCGATAGGCCGACTCCTCCGGGGCGGAATCGGGCACCGGCTCGTCGCTTCCGTCCGCTCCGGGCTCTTCCGCCGCTTGACGCCTCTTGATCTGCTCGGCCCGCGCGTCGGGGTCCTGCGCGCCCTCCAGACGCGTTGCCCGGAACACGTCCGCGGCATCGACGTCCTCGGCCAGAATCGCCTCGATCCGGCCGAAATCGTCGATGGCCGGGAAGTACCGCGGCAAGAGCGACGGGGCGAAGCATTTCAGTTCCCAGTAGACCGCGACGAACTCCGGGTAGGTGTTTGCGTCGTCGCGGGGCGGGAGGAGGAACGCCTCCTGGGTGAGGACCGCGCGGATCTCCTCGAACTCGACGTGCCCGATCCGGCGGATTCGCTCGCGTACGGCCTCGGGCGGGAGCCGTCCGTCAGCGGCCCGCTCCTCAAGCTCCACGTGAATCCGCCCGTGAAACAGCAGTCGCCAATACTGGAGCAGCAACTCGTCGGCCGGTGTCTCGGCCAGCTTCGAGTCGCTCGGCTGCGGCAGGAGGATGACCCGCTCCGGGACCGAGACGCCGGGCGGGAGGTCCAACTCATCGGGCTCGACGAGATTCAAGAGGGCCTCGCGTCCGACGACGTAGCACTTGCGATGGGGGAGCCGGACCACGAGGCCCGCCAACTCCCGCTCCTGCGTGATGACGCGGCGCAAGATCCTCGGCCGCACCACGACCGCCCGCGGCTCGACGGCGCGGATCGCCTCCTCCAGCGCCCCGCGCACAAGCGACGCAGCGCCGCTGGGGCCTGCCCCGAGATGCCCCGTGTCGTGGACCGAGCTGTTCATGTCCGAAGCACTAGGCCAGCAGCTTGCCGAGTTCCTCGCGGACCTTGCTCTCGATCGCCCCGCGGAACATCATCGCCATCATCGGCAGGTCCATCTGCACGCGGACCTCGTCCTGTGCGGCCTGGAGGGTCCCCTGAAACTTCTGCCCCAAGGCGCGGAACCGGCAGCAGAGAGAATCGGGGTTCCATATTTCCTCGAAGTCGCTCAGGTGCGACTGATACGCCGTCTTGGCGGCCTCGCAACCATCGCGCAGCCGGCGCATGACCTCGGGGAGATCCAGGGCGTGGGGTACGTTGATCGATAAGCCGGGCATGAACTCGTTCTTCTCCTATCCGATCTTGGCCTTCAACTCTTCCAACAGCGCGACGGCCTGGGAAATCTCGCTCTTCTGGCGGGCGGGCTCCTCGGGAATCTCGCGTTCGATGGTCAACGGGCCGGTGTAGCCGATCTCCTGGAGGGTCCGCAGGAAGTTCTCCGCGCCGACGTCGCCCTGGCCGAACGGGACCTCCCGCCCCCATTCCTTGCCCGGCTGGGCGGCCCATTTCCCGTCCTTGCAGTGGACGCTCCGCACGAACTTGCCGACCTTGCGCAGGGCGGCAATCGGCTCGCCCGACCCGTACAGGATCATGTTTGCGGGATCGAAGTTGATGAAGAGGTTGTCGCGCTCCACGTCGCCGATGAACTGCAGGAGCGCGTCGACCGGTTCCTGGCCCGTCTCCAGGTGGAGCCGCTGGGCGTTGCCGCGGCAGTGGTCGCAGACCTGGCGCGTGACCTCGACGACCTGGCTGTAGAGCGGGTCGGAGCGATCGTGGGGCACGAAGCCCACATGAAGCCCGACGGCCTCCACGCCCAGCAAGCGGGCGAAGTCGGAGATTTCGAGGAGTTCCCGGGTCCGCTCGGCGCGGGTCTCGGGCGGGACCAGGCCGACGGTGCGGGCCACGGTCGGGATGTCGGCGTAACTCTCGCCCTCGAACCCGCCGAAGACCACCGAGATCGTCACTCCCATGGCGCGGAGTTGTTCGAGGAACGCGGCGGCCCGCTCCGGCGTCCGCGTCGACCGGTGCGGCGCATGGAGATGGACGGTCGGGATGCCGAGCTCGCGAACGACCTCCAGCTTGACGCCCAACCCGGCGTCGATACTCGCAAACACTCCGATGGGCCACTTGTCCACGAGTCGTCTCCTTTCCTTTGGTTCGTCTCTGTTGCGGGAGCGCCGACGAGAGGTAGGGTGGGACAAGCTCCAGCGCAGTCCCACCGGGATTCTCGCGGTCTTCTGGTGGGACTGCGCTGGAGCTTGTCCCACCCTACACTTTCCGCACCCTACGCTTTCCGCAATGGCAACTCAATCGAATTCCGGCCGCCTGAGGGCCACGCCGTTCACAGTGCCTTCCAGCCTCCCTTGGGCCGGGTCTTCATCGTGATCTGCTTCGCCTTCATGAACTCCTGCAACACTTCGCGAGTGATCGACCCTCCGGCGACTTGCCGGACCTGGTCGTAGAACTTCTCGAAGTTCCATTCGCCGGCCGCCAGGGTCTTGATCCTCGACAAGTTGAGTTCGAGGCCCATGGGCCAGGGTTTGACGGTCCTGGCGATGCTGCCCCTTGCTTGGGCCCGCGCGTCGGCCCGCGTCAATCTCTTCTTTCGCTCGGCCATGGCGCTACACCATGTCTTTAAGTCCCTTAAGCGGCACCACCTTGACCACGTTCTTGGCAGGCTTGGCCTTGAACACCGTCTCTTCCTTCGTGAAGGGATTGATTCCCTTGCGTTCGGGCGTGGCGGGTTTGCGCACGACCTTGATCTGCATAAGCCCGGGCACGGGGAACGTGCCGGGGCCCTCGGAACCGAGGTTCTTCTGGATCAGCACGGCAAGCTGATCGAACACGGCGCCGACTTGCTGCTTCGTGAGTCCCGTCGCCTCGGAAAGGGCGGCGAGGATCTCCGTCTTGTTCATCGGTTTCTTGGGCGAGGACGCTTCGCTGGCTTCCATAGCGGTTCCTTTGCTTCTGTGTTTCAATCCACCGCGACGGGCCGCGTGGCCGGCGACGCCGGCCGCGGATGCAGGACTCCCTCCTCCTTGGTGGGTAGCCTATCACAGATCTCCAGCCCGACCAACGTGTGCATGCGTTCAGTTTTTACGGCTGCCCCAGTTCGTACTGCCCTTGGCCCGCCCTCCTCAGCTT